>NZ_JBEYAL010000001.1:0-299132 GCF_040631655.1 Streptomyces sp. NPDC019937 | reverse complement strand
TTCGCGGCCCCCCCCGGGGCCGCGCTCGCCCCGCGCGGGGGCGGCCCCCCCGCCGGGTCCGCCCTGCGCCGGGCGCACCACGACGGGCCGCTGCCCCTGTCGTACGGACAGCGGCGGCTGTGGTTCCTGCACGAGTACGAGCCCGGCGGCACCGAGTACAACTCGCCCCTGGCGCTGCGGCTGACCGGCGAGCTGGACCCCGGGGCGGCCGAGCGCGCGCTGCGGGCGCTGGTGGAGCGCCACGAGGCGCTGCGCACCACCTTCGACGTCGTGGACGGCCAGGGCACCCAGCGGGTGCACGCCCCCGGGCCGGTGCCGGTGCGCCACCTGGACCTGTCCGGGCGCCCGGCGGCCGAGCGCGGCCCGGAGCTGGAGCGGACGCTGCGCGCACACGCGGCCGCCTCCTTCGACCTGCGTCACGGGCCGCTGCTGCGGGTGGCGCTGGTGCGCCTGGCCGAGCGGGAACACGTCCTGCTGCTGGACATGCACCACATCATCACCGACGGCTGGTCCAAGGACGTGCTGGCGCGGGAGTTCTGCGCCCTGTACGAGGAGGTCGCGACGGGCACGCCGGCGGGCCTGGACCCGCTGCCGGTGAGCTACGCGGACTACGCCGTGTGGCAGCGGGCCGAGGAGGAGCGGCGCAGCGGCGCCGGGCCGCGCGAGGATCTGGAGTACTGGCGGCGGCGGCTGGCCGGGGTGAGCCCGCTGGAGCTGCCGACCGACCGTCCCCGTCCGCCCGTCCGCACCTCGGCGGGCGACGAGCACGCCTTCGCCGTGCCCGGCGAACTGGCCGACCGGATCGCCGAGTTGAGCCGGGAGCAGCAGACCACGCTGTTCGGCACGCTGGTGGCGGCGGTGCAGCTGCTGCTGTCCCGCTACGGCCGTCAGTCGGACGTGGCGGTGGGCACGATCGTCTCCGGGCGCGACCGCGTCGAGCTGGAGAACGTGCTGGGCTACTTCGTCAACACCCTCGTCCTGCGCGGCGAGGTCCGTCCGGAGATGACGGTCGCGGAGTTCCTGGCCGCGACCCGGCGCACCGTCCTGGAGGCGCTCACCCACCAGGAGCTGCCCTTCGACCGCCTGGTCGAGGAGCTTCAGCCGGAGCGGGATTCCAGCCGCACCCCGCTGTTCCAGGTGGCGGTGACCCTCAAGCGGGTGCAGACCGTCAGCTCCGCCCGGCTGCGGGCCGAGGAGATCCCCGTCCCCAGGGCCACCGCCATGTTCGACCTGGGCCTGGAGTTCGAGGACCGGGACGGCGCGTTGTCCTGCCGGATGGAGTACAACACCGACCTGTTCGACCGCTCCACCATCGAGCGGATGGCGGAACACCTGCTGGTGCTGCTGGCCGCGATGGCCTCCGGCGCGGAGCGCGCCCTGGGCGGGCTGCCGCTGATGACGGAGGAGGAGCGGCGGCTGGTCACCGAGGAGTGGAGCCACCCCACCGCGTCCCCGGCCGACACCGGCCACCGGAGCGTGCACGCGCTCCTCGCCGAGCAGGCGCGCCGGGCGCCGCGGGCGTCCGCCGTGGTCTGCGCCGACCGGGAGCTGACCTTCGGTGAGCTGCACGCGTGGGCCGACGCGCTGGCCCACCGTCTCGTGGCGTGCGGGGTGCGTCCGGGCACGGTGGTGGCCGTACGGGCCGTGCGCGGCATGGAGATGACCGTGGGGCAGCTCGCCGTCCTCAAGGCGGGAGGCGCCTGTCTGCCGCTGGACCCGGCGCTCCCGGCGGACCGGGCCGCGTACATGCTGCGTGACGCCGGGGTGCCCGTCGTGGTCACCCAGCGGCACCTGGCGGACGGCCCGGTCCCCGAGGGCGGCCGGACGCTGTACGTGGAGGATGCCGAGGGGGAGGCCGTGGACGGCCCGCCCGGCGTGGAAACGGGCCGCCACGACTTGGCGTACGTGTTCTACACCTCGGGTTCCACGGGCCGGCCCAAGGGTGTGCAGATCGAGCACGGCAATGTGCTGAACCTCCTGTGGTGGTACCGCGACTACTACCAGGTGGGCCCGGAGGACCGGGCCTCGCAGCTGGTGGCGCCGGGCTTCGACCCGACCGTGCTGGAGCAGTGGGGCAACCTCGCCGCCGGGGCGAGCCTGTGGTTCGTCCCCGACGCGCAGCTCGACGACCCGTACCTGCTCACCGAGTGGATCGCCGACCACGGCATCACGCTCGCCGTGGTCCCGGCGCCACGGCTGGAATCCGTACTGGACCAGCCCGGTGTCCACAAGGGCCGGCTGCGCCACATGCTCACCGGCGCCGACGTGGTCCGCCGCAGGCTGCCCGCGGACGCCCCCTTCACCCTCGTCAACCACTACGGCCCCACCGAGGCCACGGTGCTGACCACGGCGGCCGTGCTGCGGATGCGCGGTGACGCCTCCGACGACCGGCTGCCGTCGATCGGCACGGCCATCACCGGGACCCGTACGTACGTGCTCGACGAGCGGCGCAACCCGGTGCCGATCGGCGTGCCCGGCGAGCTGTACGTCGGCGGCCGGGGGCTGGCCCGCGGCTATCTGGGCCGACCGGAGCTGACCGCGGAGCGCTTCGTCCCCGACCCCTTCGCCCCGCGGGAGCGGCTGTACCGTACGGGCGACCTCGTCCGGTGGCTGCCCGACGGCGACCTGGACTTCCTGGGGCGGCTGGACAACCAGGTCAAGGTCCGCGGCTACCGCATCGAGCTGGGCGAGGTGGAGAACGCCCTGCTGCGGCTGCCCGGTGTGGCCAAGGCCGCGGTGGTCGCGGACGGGGGCGGCTCCGGGTCCGCGGTGCTGACCGGGTACGTGGTGCCCGACGGCGACGGCGAACCGGACCCGGAGCGCCTGCGCGCACGGCTCGGCGCCGATCTGCCCGAGTACATGGTCCCGTCGCACATCCTGGTGCTGGACACCTTCCCGGAGACCAGCAGCGGCAAGATCGACCGCAACGCCCTGCCGAAGCCCCCGGCCCGGCCGGACGGCCGGCGCGCCTACACCGCGCCCCGCAACGCCGTGGAGAAGGCCCTGGCCCGCATCTGGGAACAGGTCCTGGGCATCGAGCGGATCGGCGTCCTGGACGACCTGGCGGCCCTGGGCGCCAGTTCCGTCCTCACCCTGCAGACCGTCTCCCGTATCCGCGAGGACATCGGCGTCACCGTCTCGGTGCGCGCGGTCTTCACCGCGCGCACCGTCTCCGAACTGGCCGGCGTGGTCCGCGCCCACGCCCGCACACAGCTGCGCCGCCCGGAGCCGGGCGCCACCACGCGCACCAGCGCACGAGGGGAATGACATGAACGACCAGATCTCCGGCGCACCCGGCCCGGACGACTTCGACGACTTGGACGACACCGCCCTCGACGCGCTGCTCGAACAGCGGCTGAACGACCGGGCCGCGGGCGGAGCGGAAGCCGCCATCCAGCCGGTCGACGACGGCGTACCCGCTCCCCTGTCCTTCGGCCAGGAGCGGCTGTGGTTCCTCGACCAGTACGAGTCCGGGGGCATCGAGTACACCTCGTCCGTCGGGCTGCGGCTGACCGGCGAGCTGAACACCGGCGCGCTCGCCGACGCGCTCGGCCGGCTCGTCGCCCGCCACGAGCCGCTGCGCACCACCTTCGCCACCGCCGAGGGCCGGGCGCACCAGGTCGTGCGCCCGGCCACCCCGGTGGACCTGGACACCACGGACCTCGGCGGCCTGCCCGAGGAGGCCCGGCAGGCGCGGGTGGACGCACTGCTGCGGGCCGAGCTGAGCCGCCCCTTCGACCTCGCCGGGGGGCCGCTGCTGCGGGCGGTGCTGCTGCGTCTGGGCGCCGCCCGGCACACGCTGCTGCTCAACATGCACCACATCGCGGCCGACGGCTGGTCCAAGGGTGTGATCGCCCACGAACTGGGCGAGCTGTACGCGGCCGCGCTGGAGGGCCGTGAGCACCGGCTGCCGCCGCTGCCGGTGCGCTACCGCGACTACGCCGTCTGGCAGCGCGAACACCTCACCGACGACCGATGGCAGTCCCAACTGGACTTCTGGAAGCACACGCTGGCCGGGGTGGAGCCGCTGGAGCTGCCCTCCGACCGGCCCCGGCCCGCCGTCCGCACCACCAACGGGGCCCTGGCGGCCTTCAGCGTCCCCGCCGGGGTGACCCGGCGCCTGACCGAGCTGGGGCAGCGGCACGGCGGCACGCTGTTCTCGGTGCTCGTGGCCGCCTCGCAGGTGCTGCTGGCGCGCTACTCCCGCCAGCGGGACGTGGCGGTGGGCACCGTGACCGTCGGCCGGGACCGCAGCGAACTGGAGCCGCTGGTCGGCTTCTTCGTCAACACCCTCGTGGTGCGCTCCGACGTGGACACCGACCTGCCGTTCACCGACTTCCTCGGGCGGGTCACCGACACCGTGTGGGACGCCCTGGCCCACCAGGACATCCCCTTCGACCGGCTGGTGGACGCGCTGCACATCGAGCGGGACCCCGGCCGCACCCCGCTGGTGCAGGCCGCGGTGGTCCTGCAGAACACCCCCGGCGGCGAGATCGGTCTGCCGGGCCTGGAGGTCACCGAGTTCCGCCCGCCGTCGGTGTCCTCGATCTTCGACCTGACGCTGGAGTTCACCGAGACCGCGTCGGGGGAGCTGACCGGCACCGTCGAGTACAACACCGACCTGTTCGACGCCGCCACCATGGCCCGCCTCACCGGCCACCTGGGCGTACTGCTCGAGGGCATCGTGGCCGACCCGCACCGCCCGGTCGGCGGCCTGCCGCTGCTGACCGAGGCCGAACTGCGCACCCTCACCCGCGAATGGGGCCACAACCGCGTCCCCTACCCGGCCGACGCCACCGTGCACGGACTGGTCGCCGACCGGGCCGAGCGCGGACCGGACGCCATCGCGGTCGACGGCGGAACGGACCGGCTCACCTACCGCGAGCTGGACGAGCGCGCCAACCGGCTCGCCCACCACCTCATCGCCCGGGGCGCCGAACCCGGCGGCTACGTCGCGGTCTGCCTGCCGCGCGGCGCCGACTTCTACCTGGCCCTGCTCGCCGTGCTCAAGGCGGGATGCGCCTATGTGCCGCTGGACCAGGACCATCCGGCCGAGCGGCTGGCGTATATCCTGGACGACACCGGGGCGCGGGTGTGCCTGACCGACCGGGAGCACAGCGCCCGGCTGCCCTCCGGCCGGGCCCGTACGATCCTGCTGGACGAGGACGCCGACGCCATCGCCGCCCGCCCGCCGCAGGCCCCCCAGGTGGCCGTCGGGCCGGGCGACGCCGCGTACGTGCTGTACACCTCCGGGTCCACCGGCACACCGAAGGGCGTCGTCGTCGAGCACCGCTCGATCGTCCGCCTGGTCACCGAGGTCGACTACGCGCCACTGCGCGAGGACGACGTGGTGGCCCAGGCCGCGGACGTCACCTTCGACGCCGCCACCTTCGAGATCTGGGGCGCTCTGGCGGCCGGGGCGCGCGTGGTGCCGATGGGACGGGAGACGCTGCTCGACGCGCGGGCGCTGCGGGCGGCCATCGAACGGCTGGGCATCACCACCATGTGGCTGACCGCCGGGGTGTTCGACCAGGTCGCCGCCGTCGACCCGGCCGCGTTCGGCAGCCTGCGCACTCTGCTGTTCGGCGGGGACGCGGTGAACCCGCGCCGGGCCGCGCAGGTCCTGGCGGCCGCGCCGCCGGGGCGCCTGGTCAACGGCTACGGCCCCACCGAGACCACCACCTTCGCCACCTGGCACCACGTCCGCGAGGCCGACGGGACCACCCCGATCCCCATCGGCCGCCCCATCGTCAACACCTCGGCGTACGTCCTCGACGAGAGCCGGGGGCCGGTCCCCGTAGGGGTCCCCGGCGAGCTGTACATCGGCGGCCCCGGCGTGGCCCGCGGCTATCTGGGCCGGCCCGAGCTGACCGAGGAACGCTTCGTCGCCGACCCGTTCGCCGACACCCCGGGCGCCCGGCTGTACCGCACCGGCGATCTGGTGCGGTGGCGGGACGACGGCACCCTGGAGTTCCTGGGCCGCACCGACAACCAGGTCAAGATGCGCGGCTACCGCATCGAACCGGGCGAGATCGAGTCCGTACTCGAACAGCACCCCGAGGTGGCCGCCGCCGCGGTGGTGGCGCGCCGGGACGGCGACCGCAAGCAACTCGTGGGCTACGTACGGCACTCCGGACAGACCCCTCCCGAGCCCGCCGAGCTGCGCGCCTTCACCGAGGCCCGGCTGCCCGGCTATCTGGTGCCGTCCGCCTTCGTGGCGCTCGCCGAGTTCCCCCTCACCGCCAGCGGCAAGCTGGACCGGCGCGCCTTGCCCGCCCCCGCCGCGCGGCACACCCCGGACGCCGACCACGCCGCGCCCCGTGGCGAGGCCGAAGTGGCCCTGGCGAAGGTGTGGTCCGATGTGCTCGGCATCGAGCGCGTGGGCACCCGCGACAACTTCTTCGACCTCGGCGGGGACTCCATCCTCAGCATCCAGGTCGTGGCCAGGGCCCGGCAGGCGGGCTGGGCGCTGACCTCCAAGGACGTCTTCGCCCGGCAGACCGTGGCCGAGCTGGCGCGGGCGGCGGTGCCCGTCACCTCCGCCGCCGACACCGGCCCGGTCACCGGGGAGGCGCCGCTCACCCCCGTACAGCGCTGGTTCTTCGCCCATCACACCCGCGCGCCGCACCACTTCAACCAGTCCATGCTGCTCACCCTCGCCCCGGACACCGGCGAACAGGCGCTGGCGGCGGCGCTGCGCGCGGTGGTCCGGCACCACGACGCGCTGCGGATGCGCTTCAGCGGCCAGGGGGACGACGTCCGCCAGGTCAACCTGCCCGCGGACGAGGACACCCCACTGGAGCGGGTCGATCTGGGCCACCTCGACGACGAGGAGCGGCGGCGCGCCACGGCCGCGCTGGCCGAGCGGGCCCAGGCCGGGCTCGACCTCGACGACGGCCCGCTGCTGCGCGCCCTGCTCTTCACCGGAGCCCCCGGCAGCCCCTCCCAGCTGTTCCTGACCGTCCACCACCTGGTCGTGGACGGGGTGTCGTGGCGGATCCTGCTGGAGGACCTGGAGCGGGCCTGCCGGCAGACGGCGGCGGGCCGTCCGGTGGAGCTGGGCGCCAAGACCACCTCCTTCCGCGACTGGGCCCACCGCCTGGCCGGGCACACCGAGGCCGGTGGCTTCGACGCCGAGCTGGACCACTGGCGGGAGGTGGCCGCCCACCCGGCCGCGCCGCTGCCCGCCGACCGCGACGGCGAGAACACCATGGAGTCGGTGCGCCACGTGAGCGCCGGGCTGGACGCCGAGGCGACGGACGCCCTGCTGCACAAGGTCCCGGCCGTCTACCGCACCCAGGTCAACGACATCCTGCTCACCGCGCTCGGCCAGGCCCTGTGCCGCTGGACCGGCGACGAGCGGGTGGTCGTCGACCTGGAGGGACACGGCCGCGAGGAGATCCTGGACGGGGTCGACGTCTCGCGGACCGTGGGCTGGTTCACCTCGATCTTCCCCGTGCTGCTGACCGTCCCCCATGGGACGGCGGCGGGCGACCTGATCAAAGCGATGAAGGAGAGCCTGCGCGCGGTTCCGCAGCGCGGCATCGGCTACGGCGCCCTGCGGTACCTGGCCGGTGACCGGTCCGCGCTGCCCGAGGGCTCCCCCGCCGTCAGCTTCAACTACCTGGGCCAGTGGCAGGACGACGGCGGCGACGGGCTCTACGCGGCCCGCGCGTTCGACTTCGGCCGCGACCACAGCCCACTGGAGGCGCGCCCGCACCTGCTGGACATCGTCGGCGAAGTACGCGGCGGACGGCTGGAGTTCACCCTCCACTACTCGCGCGACATCCACGACGAGGCGACCGTGCGCGCCCTGGCCGAGAGCCTGGTCGGCGCGGTGCGCGCCCTGATCGACCACTGCCTGTCGCCGGGCACCGGCGGCGCCACCCCGTCCGACTTCCCGCTGGCCGGCCTCGACCAGGCCGCCGTCGACCGGCTGGCCGGGCCCGGCACCCGGGTCGAGGACATCTACCCGCTCACGCCCATGCAGAGCGGCATGCTCTTCCACGCGCTCACCGAGCCGCACGGCGCCTACCTCGACCACGTCTCCTTCCTCCTGGAGGGCGCGGGCGACGCCGACGCGCTGGAGACCGCGTGGCGGCGGGTGGCCGACGCGACCCCGGCGCTGCGCAGCCACCTGGTGTGGGAAGGCGTCGAACGCCCCCTGCAGGTCATACGGCGCGACGCCCGGCCGGGCATCAGCACCCTGGACTGGCGCGGCCACGACGAGGACGAGCGGGCCCGGCTGCTCACCGAGCTGGTGGCCCGGGAGCGCGGTGCGGGCATGGACCTGGCCGCCGGGCCGCTGACCCGGCTGGTGCTGGCGCGGGAGCGGGACGACGCCATACGCGTGGTGTGGACCTTCCACCACATCGTCCTCGACGGCTGGAGCACCTCCGGGATCCTCGCCGACGTCTTCGCCCACTACCGCGCCCTCGCCGACGGGACGGCGGCCGTGCCCGCCCCGGCCCGGCCTCCGTTCCGGGACTACGTCCAGTGGCTGGGCCGCCAGGACGCCGCCCGGGCCGAAGAGTACTGGCGGGGCGCGCTGGCCGGGCTGCACTCGCCCACCCCGCTCCCCTACGACCGCCGCCCCGCCCCGGGACACGAGTCGGAGGCCGCCGAGCGGGTCACCGTGGAGCTGTCGGCGGAGCGGTCCACCGCGCTCACCGAGCACGCCCGCGGCCACCGGCTCACCCTCAACACCGTGGTCCAGGGAGCCTGGGCCCTGCTGCTGTCCCGCTACAGCGGCGAGGAGGACGTGTGCTTCGGCGCCACCGTATCCGGGCGCCCGGCCGACCTGCCGGGGGTGGCGGCGATGGTCGGCAACTTCCTCAACACCCTGCCGGTGCGCACCCGGGTGGCCGAGGACCACAACCTGCTGGCCTGGCTGCGGGGACTGCAGGAGGAGCAGATCGAGGCCCGGCACCACGAGTACGCGCCGCTCCCCCAGGTGCAGGCCGTCTCACAACTCCCGCGCGGGGTACGGCTCTTCGACAGCATCGTGGTCTTCGAGAACTATCCGGGCAACGAGGAGGCGGCGGCCGCGCACGGGCTGGCGGTCACCGGGGTCACCGCGGTGGACACCACCAGCTATCCGCTGGACCTGACCGTCTACCTCGACGGTGACCGGCTGGCCATCCAACTCGCCTACGACCCGGTCCTGTTCGACCGGGCCCGGGTGGCGCGGATGACCGGGCACCTGGAAGCGCTGCTGTGCGGCATGGCCGGTGGCCTCGACCGGCCGCTCGCGGAGCTGACCATGCTCCCCGAGCACGAGCGGGCGCGGTCGCTCGGCGAGTGGAGCGGCCATCCCCTCCCGTTCGACGAGAACACCTGTCTGCACGAGCTGATCAGCCGGCAGGCCCGGCGCACCCCGGACGCCGAGGCGGTGGTCTACGGCACGGCCTCGCTGACCTACGCCGAACTGGACGAGGCCGCCGACCGGCTGGCGCAGGAACTGGCCGCGCGCGGCGTGGGCCCGGACTCGGTGGTCGCCATCTGCGTGGAGCGCGGGCTGCACATGGTCGTGGCCCTGCTGGGGGTGCTCAAGGCCGGTGGCGCCTATCTGCCGCTGGACCCGGCACACCCCGCCGAGCGGATCGCGTACCTGCTGACCGACAGCGCCGCCGAGCTGGTCCTCACCCAGACCGCGGTGGCCGGGCGGCTGCCCGGCGGGGTGCCGGTGCTCCGGCTGGACGAGGAGTGGCCGCGGATCGCCGAGCTGCCCGCGCGGACCCCGGAGTCCGGGGTCACGCCCGGCCACCTGGCCTACGTCATCTACACCTCCGGCTCCACCGGACGGCCCAAGGGCGTCATGGTCGAGCACCGCAGTGTCGTCTTCGCCGCCGCGTCCTGGAGGCAGGTGTACGGGCTGGCGGAGGAGCCGCCCGCCCGGCAGCTCAACGTGGCCAGCATGTCGTTCGACGTGTTCGTCTCCGACCTGGCGCACGCGCTGTGCCACGGCGGCGCCCTGGTCATCGCGCCCTCGGAGGCCACCACCGACCCCGGGCTGCTGCTGGACCTGATGCGCGGGGCCCGCGTGACCCACATGGAGACCGTGCCGTCGCTGGCGGGCGCGGTGGCCGAGGAGGCGGAGCGGCGGGGCACCGGGCTTCCCCCGCTGCGGGTCCTCGCCGTCGGCTCCGACAACTGGCGGACACACGACTGCCGCAGGCTCCTGGCGCAGGCGGCCGAGGGCACCGTGTTCCTCAACTCGTACGGGGTCACCGAGGCCACCGTCGAGTCGTGTGTGTACCCGGTGCGCGCGGACCGGCTGCCGGACGGCGCCGGAGTACCCGTGGGGCAGGCCATTCCCGGCGCGCGCACCTACGTGCTGGACGAGGCGCGGCGGCCGGTCCCGGTGGGCGTCGTGGGCGAGCTGTACCTCGGCGGCCCCGGCGTGGCCCGGGGCTATCTGAACCGGCCCGGGCTGACCGAGGAACGGTTCGTGCCCGACCCGTTCGCCACCGCGCCCGGAGCCCGGCTGTACCGGACGGGCGACCTGGTACGCCGGCGGGCCGACGGTGACATCGAGTTCGCCGGGCGGGCCGACGACCAGGTCAAGATCAGGGGCTTCCGGATCGAACTGGCCGAGGTCGAGGCCGCCATGCGGCGGCATCCGTCGGTGGCCGACGCGGTGGTCGCCGCCCGGCAGGACGACGGAACCCCCGCCCGCCTGATCGGCTATGCCGTGCCCGCGCCGGGGCGGCCGTTCGCCGCCGCGGAGCTGCGCGCCCACCTCAAGGACACGCTGCCGGGGTACATGGTGCCCGCGGCGTTCGTCGAGCTGCCCGGGCTGCCGCTGAACGCCAACGGCAAGGTCGACCGCCGCGCCCTGCCCGCCCCGGACACCGAGGGCCGGCACACCACCGGCCATGTGCCGCCACGCGACCGGATGGAGGAGGCCCTCGCCGAGGTGTGGGCCGATGTCCTGCGCGTCGACCGGGTGGGGGTCGAGGACAACTTCTTCGACCTCGGCGGGGACTCCATCTTGAGCATCCAAGTCGTGACCCGAGCACGGCAGAAGGGGATTACGTTGTCGTCCAAGGACATATTCGCCCACCAGACCATCGCCGAGCTGGCGTTCGCGACGGCCGCCGCCGAGACGGCGGAGCAGGCCGCCGGCACCGGGCGCGCCGAGCCGGTGGTGGGCCGGGCGCCGCTGACGCCGATCCAGCGCACCTTCTTCGGCCGTCACACGGCCGCACCCCACCACTACGACATGTCGGTGCTGGTGGAGCTGGACCGGGCGCCCGACACCGCGGCGCTGCGCCGCGCCCTCGACGCCCTGCTCGACCACCACGACCAGCTGCGGGCCCGCTACACCTCCAGTTACGGACGCTGGCAGCAGGAGGTGACCCCGGCGGGCGCCACCTGGCCGCTGGAGGAGGTGGACCTGTCCGGGCAGGACGCGCCCGAGGAGGCGATGCGGCAGGCAGCGGCGCGCGCCCAGGCCGGGTTCGATCTCGCGGCCGGGCCGCCGGTGGCCGCGCTGCTGTTCCACCTGGGCGACGGCGCCGGCCGGCTCTTCCTGACGGCCCACCACCTCGTCGTCGACGCGGTGTCCTGGCATCTGCTGCTCACCGATCTGGAGACCGCGTACGCGCAGGCGGCCGCCGGGCGGACGGTGGACCTGGGTGAGAAGACCACCTCCTTCCGCGACTGGGCGCTGCGGCTGTCCGAGCACACCGCGGCCGGCGGCTTCGACGCCGAGCTGGACCACTGGGTGGCCACCGGCCGCCGGGCCGAGCCGGACCTGCCGGTCGATCGCCGCGGGGAGGCGACGGTCGCCTCGGCGGACGAGGTACGGGTGACCTTGAGCGTGGAGGACACCCGGGCGCTGCTGCACGACGTCCCCGCCACGTACCGCACGCAGGTCAACGATGTCCTGCTCACGGCGCTGGGCACCGCGCTGGCCGGCTGGACCGGCCGGGAGAGCGTGCTGTTCGACCTGGAGGGCCACGGCCGCGAGGACCTGTTCGACGGCGTCGACACCAGCCGTACCGTCGGCTGGTTCACCAGTGGCTTCCCCGTGGCTCTGACCCCGTCGGGCGAGGACTGGGGCGAGCGGCTGAAGTCGGTCAAGGAGCAGCTGCGCACGGTGCCGCGACGTGGCATCGGCTACGGCGCGCTGCGCCATCTGAGCCCGGCGGGCTCGCCCGCCGAGATCCTCGCCGAGGCTCCGCGCGCCCAGGTGTGCTTCAACTACCTGGGCCAGGCCGATGACGCGGCGTTCGGCGACGGGCTGGTCCGCGGGGTCCGGCTGGGCTTCGGCACGGAGCAAGCGGCCGAGGAGTCGCTCGAATACCTGCTGGACATCGTGGCCCAGGCCCGGGGCGGCCGGCTGGAGATCACGCTGTTCCACTCCTCGGCGGTGCACGACACGGCGACCGTCGAGGGGTTCGGCGAACGGCTCGCGGACGCGCTGCGCGGCATCGTCGAGCACTGCGCGACGGCCGGGCCCGGCGGCGCCACGCCCTCGGACTTCCCGCTGGCGCGGGTGGACCAGCACACGCTGGACCAGCTCACCGAGCACGGCGGCCGCATCGACGACCTCTACCCGCTGACGCCCATGCAGAGCGGGCTGCTGTTCCACAGCCTGGACGAGTCCGGCGACGGCGAGGGCATCTACCTGGGGCATCTGTCGTTCGTCCTGGACGGCGTCGACGACCTGCCGGCCCTGGCCGAGGCGTGGCAGCTGCTGACCGACCGCACGCCGATCCTGCGCACCGCCGTCGTGTGGGAGAACGTGGACGACCCGCTGCAGGTGGTGCACCACGGGGTGCGGATGCCGGTGGAGGTGCTGGACTGGACCGGGCTCGGCGAGTCCGAGCGCGCCGAGCGCTTCGAGAAGCTGCTGGACGAGGAGCGGGCGCGGAGCATGGACCTGACGGTCGCGCCGCTGTCCCGGGTCACCCTGATCGCCGAGACGGACCGCAGCGTCCGCACCGTGTGGACCTCGCACCACGTCCTGCTCGACGGCTGGAGCAGCGCCGATCTGCTGGCCGAGCTGCTGGAGCACTATCTGCGGGTGCGCGGCCTCAAGGAGGGCCCGCTGCCGGCCCGGCGGCCGTTCCGCGACTACGTGGCCTGGCTGGACCGCCAGGACCCGCAGGCCGCCGAGCAGCACTGGCGCCGGGTGCTGGAGGGCCACACCGAGCCGACCCCGCTGCCCGTCGACCACGACCTGCCCGGCACCGAGTGGACCGGCTCGCAGGCCCGGATCTCCTTCCAGCTCCCCCAGGACGTCTCCGACCGGCTCGGCGAGCTGGTCAAGCGCCACCGGCTCACGGTCAACACCCTCGCGCAGGGCGCCTGGGCGCTGCTGCTGTCGCGCTACTCGGGGAACGCGGACGTGTGCTTCGGTTCGGCGGTCTCCGGGCGGCCCGCCGACCTTCCGGGCGTGGAGTCGATCGCGGGCATCTTCATCAACAACATCCCCGTGCGCACCCGCGTCGACGGTGAGCGGCGGCTGCTGGACTGGCTGGCCGACCTGCAGCGGGAGCAGACCGAGGCGCGCAGCTACGAGTTCGTGTCACTGTCGCAGATCCGCGGCTGGGCGCAGGTACCGGCGGGCACCAGCCTGTACGACAGCTACATCGTGGTCGAGAACTATCCGTACGAGGGCGAGATGGGCGCCGAGTACGGGGTGAGCCTGCGCGACCCGCAGGCGCTGGAGTTCACCAACTTCCCCATGGTGCTGGCCGTGTTCCCGGCCGGGCGGCTGGGTCTGCGGCTCGCCTACGACCCGGTGCTGTTCGAGCCGGAGACGGCCGAGCGCGTCATGGCCGAGCTGCGCGCGCTGCTGGAGGAGATCGCCGAGGCCCCGGAGCGCACGGTGGCCCAGCTCGGTGAGCTGAGCACCGAGCACCGGCGCGAGGTGCTCACCGCCCACCAGGGCCCGCGGATCACCTTCGACGACCGTCCCGTGCACCAGCTGTTCGCCGAGCAGGCGGCGCGCACCCCGGAGGCCGTCGCCGTGGTCGGCGAGGACGGCCGGCTCACCTTCGCCGAGCTGGACACGGCCGCCAACCGGCTGGCGCACCACCTGGCCGAGCGGGGCGTCCGCTCCCAGACCCCGGTGGCGGTCCTCCTGGAGCGCGGCACCGACATGATCACGGCGCTGCTGGCGGTGCTCAAGGCCGGCGGCACCTACGTCCCCGTCGACGCGGCGGCGCCCGCCGAGCGGCTGTCGCTGCTCCTGGAGGACACCGCGACACCCGTGGTGGTGACCCACGGCCGGCTGCGCGAGCGGATCCCGCGGGACCGGGCCGTCGTCGTCGCCCTGGACGAGGAGCGCGAGCGGATCGCGGCCCGCCCCGGCACCGCGCCCGGGATCGTGGTCTCCCCCGACGCGGCGGCGTACATCATCCACACCTCCGGTTCGACCGGGCGTCCCAAGGGTGTGGTGGTCGAACACCGCAGTCTGGCCAACCTGTTCGACAGCCATCGGCGCACGGTGTTCGGCCCGGTCCGGGCCACCGCGGACGGCCGGCCGCTGCGGGTGGCGCACCTGGCCCCGGCGTCCTTCGACGCCTCGTGGAACCCGGTGCTGTGGATGGTCGACGGCAACGAGCTGCACATCGTCGACGACCGCACCCGCCGGGACGCCCAGGCCCTGGCCGACCACGTGGCCGACCAGGGCATCGAGTTCCTGCAGACCACGCCGTCGTACCTCCAGCAGCTGGCCGACACCGGGCTGCTGGAGCGTCCCGGGCTGCGGCTGCGCGGCCTGGCGCTGGGCGGCGAACCGGTGGGCCAGGAGCTGTGGGAGCGGCTGCGGGCCCTCCCGGAGCTGATGAGCTTCAACTTCTACGGCCCCACCGAGTGCACGGTGGACACCGTGATGACGCGGCTGGCCGACAGCGACCGCCCGGTGATCGGCCGCCCGGTGCAGAACACCCGGGCCTACGTCCTGGACGAGGCGCTGCGCGTCCTGCCGGTCGGCGCCCCCGGCGAGCTGTGCCTCTCCGGTGCCGGGCTGGCCCGGGAATACCTCGGCCAGCCCGAGCAGACCGCGCGTTCCTTCGTGGCCGCCCCGTTCGGCTCCGGTGAACGCCTCTACCGCACCGGGGACCGGGTGCGCCGGCTGCCCGACGGGACGCTGGAGTACCTGGGCCGCCTGGACCACCAGATCAAGCTGCGCGGCTACCGCATCGAGCCGGGCGAGATCGAGCACGCGCTGACCGGCCACCCGGACATCGCGGAGGCGGTGGTCATGGTGCGGGGCGACGCGGAGGCCCGGCGGCTGGTCGGCTACGTCCGGGTGGCCGAGCCGGACTCCTTCGACGCCACGGCGCTGACCGGCTACCTCGCGAACCGGCTGCCGGACTACATGGTGCCGCCCGCGCTGGTGCCGCTGGCGGAGTTCCCGCTGAACCCCAACGGCAAGGTGGACCGCGAGGCCCTGCCCGTGGAGGGGGCCCCGCGGGCCGCCGACGGCGGGTTCGTGGAGCCGCGGACCGACACCGAGAAGGCGCTCGCCAAGATCTGGGCCGATGTGCTGGAGGTGGACCGGGTCGGCGCCCACGACAACTTCTTCAACCTCGGCGGGCACTCGATCCTCAGCCTCAAGACCCTCTCCCAGATCAAGCGCGCCTTCGGCGTCCGGCCCTCGTTCCGGGAACTGCTCGGCACCCCCACCCTCTCCGGCTTCGCCGAGCTCATCGAAGAGGCGCTGGTACGGGAGCTGGAGCGGGCCGCGGCCGAGGAGACCGCGGCGGACGGCGCCGCCGGCGCGGAACGGAAGGCGTGAGGACATGTCCCCATCACTCGAGGACAGGATCGCCGCACTGCCGGCGCACCTGCGCGAGCAACTGCTGCGCCGCATGGCCGGAGCGTCCGCTCCGGGCGGGGACGGCGGCCCCGCCGAGGACGAGACGGCCACCGAACCGGCCATCGCCACCGTGCCCCGCACCGGGCCGCTGCCGATGTCCTTCTCCCAGCAACGCCTGTGGTTCCTGCACGAGTTGGAGCCCGAGGCGGTCGGCTACAACTCCTGCTTCGGACTGCGGCTGACCGGTGAGCTGGACGCCGGGGCCCTGCGGCGCGCCATCACCGGCGTGATGCGGCGGCACGAGTCCCTGCGCACCACCTTCGACACGGTCGACGGAACGCCGGTGCAGATTCCGCACGACACGTGCGACGTCCCCTTCGAACGCGTCGACCTGAGCGGCTTCGAGGCCCCCGAGCGGTCCGCGGAGCTGGACCGTGCGGTGGCGCGGGACGTGGCCCGGCCGTTCGACCTGCGCACCGGCCCGCTGCTGCGGGTGCTGCTGGTGCGCCTGGCGGAGCGCGAGCACATCCTCGTCCTGACGCTGCACCACATCAATCACGACGGCTGGTCGATGAGCGTCTTCACCCGCGAGTTCGGTGAGCTGTACCGGGCGGAGCGGGAGGGCCGCGAGGCCGCCCTGGCGCCGGTGCCGCTGCAGTACGCCGACTTCGCGGTGTGGCAGCGCGCGCAGCTGTCGCGGGACGCGCTGGCCCGGTCGCTGGAGTACTGGAAGGAGCGGCTGGCCGGCCTGACGCCGCTGGAGCTGCCGACCGACCGCCCCCGGCCGCCGGTGCGCACCTCGGCGGGCGACGTGGAGTCCTTCGACGTGGCGGCCGGCGTGGCGGACGCGCTGCGCGCGGTGTCACAGCGGTGCGGGGCCACCCTGTTCATGACGCTGACCACGGCGGTCCAGGCGCTGCTGGCCCGCTGGACCGGGCAGTCCGACGTCGCCGTCGCCACGCCGGTGGCCGGGCGCAAGCACCCCGGCCTGGAGGAGGTGGTCGGCTTCTTCCTGAACACCCTGGTGCTGCGCGCCCAGGTCGAGCCCGGCCTTACGTTCGCCGAGCTGCTGACGCGGGGCAGCGAGTCCGTCCTCGACGCCTTCGAGCACGAGGACGTGCCCTTCGAGCAGGTCGTGGACGCGGTGCAGCCCCAGCGGGACGCCGGGCGGATGCCCTTGGCGCAGGTCCTGGTCGTCCTGCAGAACGCCCCGGAGGCGCGGCTGGAGCTGAGCGGGCTGAACGTCGAACAGCACCGGCTCCCCCAGGCCAGCACGGGCTTCGACCTCGTCCTCGGCTTCGAGGAGCGGGCCGACGGATCGCTGGGCGTGGACGTGGAGTACAGCGGCGACCTGTTCGAAGCGGCCACGGTGCGGCGGCTGTGCGGACACCTCGTGACCCTGCTCGGCTCGATCGCGGCCACCCCCGACCGGCCCGTCGCGGAGCTGGCGCTGCTGACCGATGACGAGCACCGGCGGCTGACCACCGAGTGGTCGCGCACCCCCGCGCCCGACATCGACGACGTGTGCGTGCACGAACTGGTCGCCCGGCGCGCGGCCGAGCACCCCGGCGCGGTCGCCGTGGAGTGCGGCGGCCAGGCGCTGACGTACGGCGAACTCGACGCCAGGGCGGGCGAGTTGGCGGAGCGGCTGACGGGCCTGGGGGTCACCCCCGGTTCCGTGGTGGGTGTCTGTCTCGACCGTGGCCCGGACCTGGTGGTGGCCACCCTCGCCGCGCTCAAGGCGGGCGCCGCGTTCCTCCCGCTGAACGTGACCTCCCCGCCCGCCCGGCGTGCGCTGATGCTCGAGGAGACCGAGGCGCCGGTGGTGCTGACCCAGCGCTCCCTGCTGGGCGAGTTCGCGGACGCGGCGAGCCGTACGGTCGCCGTGGACGAGCCGTGGCCCGGCAGCGGGACCGGGGACGCCACCGGTGCGCCACGGGTGACGCCGGAGGCGCTGGCGTACGTCATCTACACCTCCGGGTCCACCGGCGTCCCCAAGGGCGTGCTGCTCGGACATCGCGGACTGGTCAACATGGTCACCGCGTGCGCCCGCCGGTTCCGGCTCGGCGTGGGCAGCCGGGTCCTCCAGCTGTCCTCGCTCAGCTTCGACGGCGCCGTATGGGAGACCTTCGTCGCCCTCACCTCCGGCGCCACCCTGTGCCTGCCCGAGAGCGGTGCCGACGCCATCGGCCCCGGGCTGGTCGCGGGCCTGGCCAAGGGCGGCCCGGTGCTGATGAGCCTGCCGCCCGCGGCCCTCGCGGCGCTGGAACCGGCCGACCTCGCCGCCGGCTCGACCGTGCTGGCGGTCGGCGACCGCTGCCCGGTCGAACTGGCCCGCGCCTGGTCGGCCCGGCACCGCTTCGTCAACGGCTACGGGCCCACCGAAGCGACCATCGGCGCCACCTTCTTCGAAGGCGAGATCCCCGCGGACGCGGTCCGGCTGCCCATCGGCAAGCCGATCGCGGGCGTGGAGGTGTACGTCCTGGACGAGGCGCTGCGGCCGGCGCCCGTCGGCGTGACCGGTGAGCTGTACATCGGCGGACGCGGCGTGGCCCAGGGCTACCTCGGCCGCCCCGACCTGACCGATCAGCGCTTCGTACCCCACCCCTTCACCGACGATCCCGCGGCCAGGCTGTACCGCACCGGCGACGTGGGCGCCTGGCTCCCCGGCGGGGACATCGACTTCCGGGGGCGCACCGACGACCAGGTCAAGATCCGGGGATTCAGGATCGAGCTGGGCGAGATCGAGACCGCGCTGGCGCGGGTGCCCGGTGTGGACCAGGCATGTGTCCTGGCGCTGGACCACGGGCGGCGCAAGCAGCTGGTCGGCTATGTGGTGCCCGCCGCGGGCACCGAGGCCGAACCCGGCCGCCTGCGCGACGAACTTGCCGCCGTGCTGCCGGGTTTCATGGTCCCCTCCGCCTTCGCCGTACTGGACCGGCTGCCGCTGACCACACACGGCAAGGTGGACCGGTCCGCCCTCGCCACGGTGCCGGTGACCGCGCGCCAGGAGCATGTGGCGCCGCGCACCGAGACGGAGAAGTCCCTGGCCGGGATCTTCCGCACGGTCCTGGGCGTGGAGCGCGTCGGCATGTACGACGGCTTCTTCGACCTCGGCGGCGACTCCATCCTGTCCACCCAGGTGGTCTCCCGCGCCCGGCGCGCCGGAATGGACCTGACCGTCAAGGAACTGTTCCAGCACAAGACGGTGGCCCAGCTCGCTGCGGTGGTGCGCCCCCTGGACGGCGCCGGGGCGGGCGAGGACGAGCGGCAGGAGACGGGGCCGGTGCCGCTGACCCCGGTGCAGCACTGGTTCTTCGGCACCCACACCGTCAATCCACACCACTTCAACCAGTCCGTCATGCTCGCGCTTTCGCCGGACACCGACGCCACCGCCCTGCGCGCCGCCCTGGAGGCCATCGTCGGCCACCACGACGCGCTGCGGCTGCGCTTCACCCGTGGCGACGGCGGATGGGCGCAGGAGGTCACCGCGTCCGCGGAGGGCCGCTGGCACTTCGCCCGGCTCGACCTGTTCGACCTCCCGGACGGGCAGGCGCGGGACCGCGTCGACGAGGCGGTGCTGGCCTGCCAGACGAGCCTGGACATCACCGACGGGCCGCTGCTGCGCGCCCTGCTGATCGACCCGGGCAAGGGCCGTCCGCCGCAGCTGTTCCTCACGGCGCATCACCTCGCCGTGGACGGTGTCTCCTGGCGCGTCCTGCTCGACGACCTGCGGATCGCCTACGGGCAGCTGGCGGCCGGGAAGCCGGCCGACCTCGGCCCGCGCAGCACCTCCTTCGCGCAGTGGGCGCGGCGGCTGAACGAGTTCACCGCGACGGGCGGCTTCGACGGCGAGGCCGACCACTGGCGGGCCGCCACCGCGCACACCGCCCCGGTTCCCGAGCCGGGCCCGGCGGGGAACGTGCGCACGGTGCGGGGGCAGTTGAGCACCGAGGACACCGACGCCTTGCTGCGCCGCGTTCCGGGTGTGTACCGCGCCCGTATCAACGATGTGCTGCTGGCCGCGCTCGGCCGCGCGCTGACCGCGTGGACCGGCCAGGAGCGCACCCTGATCGACCTGGAGGGCCACGGCCGGGAGGACCTCTTCGAGGGCGTCGACCTGTCCCGTACGGTCGGGTGGTTCACCGCCGCCCACCCGGTGGCGCTGGCCGTCCCGGGCGACGCGCCGATGCCCTCGGCGGTCCGCACGGTCAAGCGGCAGCTGCGCGCCGTACCCCGCAACGGCATCGGCTACGGCGCCCTGCGTCATCTCGGCGCCGACCGGCCCGGCGGCGCGCCGATGGAGCCGGTGCGGCCGCTGGTCGGCTTCAACTACCTGGGGCAGTGGGGGTCCGGCTTCACCGGCAACGAGCTGGTGACGGGCTACCTGCCGCACGGCGGACGGGAACACGAGCCCGCGGAGCGACGGGTGTACCCGCTGGACGTCGTGGGCTCCGTGGAGAACGGGCGGCTGGAGTTCGGCTGCGCCTACTCCCCCGGCCAGTACCCCGAGGAATCCATCACCGCCCTGCTGACCGGGATGCTGGACGGCTTGCGTGAGCTGGTGCGCGAGACCACCTGAGCGCCGCCCTTCCGCCCCGCCTTCGACACCGTTTCAGGAGAGACATGACGCACCGAGCCCAGCCCGCCGCCCCCGCCCGCGAGGCCCGTCGGCGCCGCTACCTGATGTGCCGGCCCACGCACTTCGATGTCACCTACCGCATCAACCCGTGGATGGACCCGGCCAAGCCCGTGGACACCGACCTCGCCATCGCCCAGTGGGAGAAGCTGCGGACGCTCTATCTGGAGCTGGGCCACCGGGTGGAGCTGATCGACCCGCTCCCGGGCTACCCCGACATGGTCTACGCGGCCAACGGCGCCACGGTGATCGACGGCAAGGTCCTGGGCGCCCGCTTCCGCAACACCGAACGGGCCGCCGAGGGACCGGCCTACCTCGCGTGGTTCCGGGACAACGGCTTCGCGGAACTGCTCGACCCCGCGCACGTCAACGAGGGCGAAGGCGACTTCCTGGTCACGGGGAGCCGGGTGCTGGCCGGGACCGGCTTCCGCAGCACGCCCCAGTCGCACGCCGAGGCCGAGGAGTTCTTCGGCCGCCCCGTCGTCAGCCTGGAGCTGATCGACGAGCGCTACTACCACCTGGACACCGCCCTGGCGGTGCTCTCCGACGACGAGGTGATGTACAACCCGGAGGCTTTCTCGCCCGGTAGCCGCGCCGTGCTGGAGCAACTGTTCCCCGGCGCGGTGCTCGCCTCCCCGGAGGACGCGGCGGTGTTCGGGCTCAACGCGGTCAGCGACGGGCGCCACGTGGTGCTGCCCGAGGCGGCCACCGGCTTGGCGCGCCAGTTGCGTGAGCGCGGCTTCGAGCCGATCGGCATGGACTTGAGCGAACTCCTCAAGGGGGGCGGCAGCGTCAAGTGCTGCACCCTCGAGGTCCGCGAGCCCACCGCCTGACCCTCCCCTCCTCTCCTTCACTTCCCGCCCGACCGGAGACCCTTCATGACCCAGCTCAACGCCGCACCCGACGCGGTGACGGCCCTCGCCGACGACCGGGTGGTAACAGCCCCCGTGAGCCCCGAGCCCTTCCTGCTGCGCATCGAGTCCACCGACCCGGGGCTGCGTCTGGACCAGTGGATCGGCGCCCATCACGCGGCCCTCACCGACGCGCTCCGGCGCCACGGCGCCCTGCTCTTCCGCGGCTTCGCGGTCGACAGCCCCGAGGCGTTCGGGAGCGCGGCCCGCGCGTACTCGCCCCATCTGCTGGACTATCTGGAACGGGCCGCGCCGCGCACCGAGATCGTCGACAAGGTCTTCACCTCCACCGAACTGGCCGCCGACCGGTGGATCGCCTTTCACCACGAGATGTCCTACTCCCACAACTGGCCCAGCACGCTGTACTTCTACGGCGACCGCCCCTCCGCGCACGGCGGCGCCACCCCGGTGGCCAGCGAGCGAGCGGTCTTCCCGAAGATCCCCGCCGAGATCCGCGAGCGCTTCCAGCGCCACGGCGTCGCGTACGTGCGCAACTACAACCCCGGACTGGACATCCCCTGGCAGGACGTCTTCCAGACCACGGACCGGGCGGAGGTGGAGGCGTACTGCCGTGCCTCGCACACCGAGTTCACCTGGGTCGGCGAGGACGGGCTGCGCACCCGCTCGGTGCGCCAGGCCGTGGCCCGGCATCCGCACACGGGCGAGACCGTGTGGTTCAACCACGCCCACCTGTGGCACATCTCCACCCTCCCCGACGAGGTGGCGGACTATCTGCTGGACGAATACGGCCCGGAGGGCGTGCCCCGCAACGCGTTCTACGGGGACGGCAGCCCCATCGAGGACGAAGCGGTGGAGCTGATCGGCAACCTCTACCAGGAGGCCGCGGTGTCGCTGCCGTGGCAGCGCGGGGACGTCCTCGTGGTCGACAACTTCCTGGCCACCCACGCCCGCGAGCCGTTCGGCGGCGACCGCCGCATCCTCGTGGCCATGTCCGACCTGTATGTGAACGAAGACCTCTGAGCCGTTCCCGGCGGCCCGTCGGCGGCCGCCGGACAGGGGCCCGTGGTGGCGTTTGCCCCGGCATCCCGTAGGGCACCTGGGGTCGGACGATTCCGTCCGACCCCGCGGCCCGGGAGGTGCCCCGTGAACCAGCACGAACAGCGTCATCCGGTGGAGCAGCATCCACAGCCGGAGTTCCCCCAGCAGGACCAGGCGCACCCCGGTGAGACCGAACCGATGGAGCCCAGGCCCGACCACGGGGAGGACAGCTACGAGGGCCACGGGCTGCTGGAGAACCGGCGCACGGTGATCACCGGGGGTGACTCGGGGATCGGGCGCGCGGTCGCCCTCGCGTTCGCCCGGGAGGGCGCGGATGTGCTCTTCAGCCATCTGCCCGAGGAGGAGAAGGACGCCGAGGAGACCGTGCGTCTCGTGGAGTCCGCCGGGCGCCGGGCGGTGCCGGTCTCCTGTGACATCCGCGAGGAAAGCGCGTGTCAAGGGCTGGTGGACCGGGCGGTCGAGGCCTTCGGCGGGATCGACGTCCTGGTCAACAACGCCGCGTACCAGATGGCCCGGCCCAAGGGGCTGGAGGAGATCCCCACCGAACAGTTCGACCGGGTGATGCGCACCAACCTCTACGCCATGTTCTGGCTGTGCAAGATGGCCCTTCCGCACATCCCGGAAGGCGGCAGCATCATCAACACCACCTCGGTCCAGGCGTACAAGCCCAGCTCCCACCTGCTGGACTACGCCACCACCAAGGGCGCGATCGTCACCTTCACCCAGGGGCTGGCCGGCAACCTCGCCGAGCGCGGTATCCGCGTCAACGCCGTCGCCCCGGGCCCCGTGTGGACCCCGCTGATCCCCGCCACGCTGCCGGACACCTCGGAGTTCGGCGCCCAGAGCCCCCTGAACCGCCCGGCGCAGCCCGCCGAGATGGCCCCCGCCTATGTGTTCCTGGCGTCGCAGCAGGCCGGCTACATCACGGCGGAGATCGTCAATGCCACCGGGGGCACTCCGCTGCCCTAGGGGGTGTTTCGAAAGTCCCGCCTGCCCCGCGACGCCTGGCACGCACGCTCGCTGCGTTGTCGGGATCGTCCGAGTAGGCCCGCCCCCAGACTCCGTCCGGGAGGTGCCCCCGCGAGGACGACCCTCCGCCTTGCGATCGCACGCACCAGACGCCGCGGGGCCCGCCCTCCGGGCGGACGGCGCTACTTTCGAAACACGCCCTAGTCCCGGGGCCCGCCTTCCGCCAAACGGGCGTCCCGGCGTGGTGCGGGATGCCGGGACGATGCGCAGTGTGTAGATCTTGGTACCGGGGCGCCGCGCTCCCCCGCGCGCCATGACGAGAGGAAGACTTGTGTCACTCAAAGTGTCCGACTACATCCTCCAGCGCCTGCGTGAGTGGGACGTCGAACATGTCTTCGCCTACGCGGGTGACGGCATCAACGGCCTGCTAGCCGCCTGGGAGCGGGCCGGCAACAAGCCCCAGTTCGTCCAGGCCCGGCACGAGGAAATGGCCGCCTTCGAGGCCGTCGGCTACGCCAAGTTCTCCGGACGCGTGGGGGTGTGCGCGGCGACGTCGGGCCCCGGCGCCATCCACCTGCTCAACGGCCTGTACGACGCCAAGCTCGACCACGTGCCGGTGGTGGCGATCGTCGGCCAGACCAACCGCAGCGCCATGGGCGGCTCCTACCAGCAGGAAGTCGACCTGCTGAACCTCTACAAGGACGTGGCCGCCGAATTCTGCGAGATGGTCACCGTCCCCGAGCAGCTCCCCAACGTCCTGGACCGCGCGATGCGCACGGCCCGCGCCAAGCGCACGGTGACCGCCGTCGTCATCCCGGCCGATGTGCAGGAGCTCGACTACTCCCCGCCGACCCACGCGTTCAAGATGGTGCCCTCCAGCCTGGGCATGGCCTCCTACGCGCCCATCCCGGCCGCCGCCGACCTGGACCGCGCCGCCGAGGTGCTCAACGCCGGGGAGAAGGTGGCGATCCTCATCGGCCAGGGCGCCCGCGGCGCCCGCGCCGAAGTCGAGGAGCTCGCCGATGTGCTCGGCGCCGGGGTGGCCAAGGCCCTCCTGGGCAAGGACGCCCTCCCCGACGACCTGCCGTATGTCACCGGTGCCATCGGCCTGCTGGGCACCCGGCCCTCCTATGAACTGATGCAGGAGTGCGACACCCTGCTCGTCATCGGCTCCAGCTTCCCCTACACCCAGTTCATGCCGGATCTCGACCAGGCCCGCGCCGTGCAGATCGACATCGACCCCTTCATGGTCGGCCTGCGGTACCCCTTCGAGGTCAACCTCGTCGGGGACTCCCGGGAGACGGTCAAGGCCCTGCTCCCGAAGCTGAAGCGCAAGAAGCACGGCTCGTGGCGCAAGAAGATCGAGAAGAACACCGCCCGCTGGTGGAAGGTCATGGAACGGCGCGCCGCCGTGGACGCCGACCCCATCAACCCCGAGTACGTCGTCCACGCGCTCGACGCCCTGCTCCCCCACGATGTGATCCTGGCCGCCGACTCCGGCTCGGCCGCCAACTGGTACGCACGCCACCTGCGCATCCGTGGGGACATGCGCGGCTCGCTGTCCGGCACGCTCGCCACCATGGGCCCCGGCGTCCCGTACGTCATCGGCGCCAAGTTCGCGCACCCCGGCCGGCCGACTCTGGCCATCGTGGGCGACGGCGCCATGCAGATGAACGGCATGGCCGAGCTGATCACCGCCGCCAAGTACTGGCCCGAGTGGCAGGACCCCCGGCTGATCGTCGCCGTGCTCAACAACCAGGACCTCAACCAGGTCACCTGGGAGATGCGCGCGATGTCCGGCGCTCCGCAGTTCCTGCCCTCCCAGGCGCTGCCCGACGTGCCGTACGCGGACTTCGCCCGCTCCATCGGCCTGGACGGGGTGCGGGTGGAGACTCCGGAGGGGGTGGAATCCGCCTGGCACAAGGCGCTGGGCGCCGACCGCCCCTTCGTCATCGACTTCCGCACCGATCCCGCCGTGCCCCCGATTCCCCCGCACGCCAGCCTCGACCAGATCGAGGCCGCGGCCTCGGCCATCGCCAAGGGCGACAGCGACCGCGCGGACATGGTCCGGCAGGGCGTCAAGGCCAAGATCCAGGAGTTCCTGCCGGGCAAGAGCCACCGTCAGGAGCGGAAGGACTGACCGGGGTCCTCGTCGGCGCCGAGACGCACCGCCGCCTCCAGCAGTTGGGCGTGGACGAACGCCTGGGGCAGGTTGCCGCGGAGCTGGCGCTGACGGACGTCGTACTCCTCGGCGAACAGCCCCGGCGGGCCGCAGGCGGCCCGGGTGCGTTCGAACCAGCGGAAGGCGCTGACGGGGTCGCACTGGCGGTGGGCGGCGAGCGCCATCATGAAGCCGCACAGCAGGAAGGCTCCCTCGGCCTCCTCCAGGGGCTGGTCGTCGTGGCGGAAACGGTAGAGATAGCCGTCCCTGGCCAGCCGCTCCTCGATGAACCGGCGGGTGCGCGGCCCGCTGGGGTCGTCCGCGGGGAGGCAGCCGCGGGCCAGCGGCAGCAGCAGGGCGGCCTCCGGCCCGTCGTCGCCCTCGGCCCGGGCCCAGTGGCCCGCGGGGCCCAGACAGCGGCGGCGGGTCTCGCGCAGGATCGCGTCGGCCAGGCCGTCCCAGTCCCGCGCGGCCCGGCCGCGCACGTCGCGCGCCACGGCGCGCAGTCCGGCCACCGCGCA
Source organism: Streptomyces sp. NPDC019937 (assembly GCF_040631655.1). Lineage (NCBI taxonomy): Bacteria > Bacillati > Actinomycetota > Actinomycetes > Kitasatosporales > Streptomycetaceae > Streptomyces > Streptomyces sp. NPDC019937. The sequence goes on along the minus strand of NZ_JBEYAL010000001.1, from coordinate 273,133 downwards.
CAGCCGTGAGTGGGTCCACCAGCGCTCCTCCAGCTCCCACAGACCCGCGTCGGGACGCATCCAGTCGCGCTCGACGGCGGCGACGGCCACGTCCAGGGCGCGGCGGGCGTCCGTATCGAACCGGTCGAGCCGGGCCGCGGCGGCGTACAGCTGCAGCATCTCGCCGAAGGCGTCCAGCTGGAACTGCCGGCCGGCGCGGTTGCCCACCCGGTCGGTGCCGCCCGGGTAGCCCGGCAGCGGCAGGGAGCGTTCACCGGCCACCACGTCGCCGGTGACGGTGTACGCGGGACGCAGATCGCCGCCGTCGGCCAGCAGCCGCTCGGTCACGAAGCCCACGCCCGCGTCCAGGAGCGGGTGCGGGCCGTGCGCCGCCACGGCCAGCCCGGCGTAGCACTGGTCCCGGATCCATGCGTACCGGTAGTCGTAGTTGCGCTCGGTGTTGGCCCGCTCCGGGAGCGAGGTGGTGGCGGCGGCCACCATGGCGCCGGAGGCGCTGGTCAGCCCGTTGAGGAGGGCGTAGGCGTGGCGGGCGTCGCGCGGGGCGGCCAGCGCGGAGCAGTCCGGTACGGCGCGGGCCCAGTGGCGTGCGGTGGCCTCCCACAGCCGCTCCGGGTCCGGCTCCTCCGTCATCGCCCGGGTGCCGATTTCCAGGACGAGGTCGCGCGTCCGGCCGGAGGCCACCGTGAAGCGTGCCTCCAGCGACCCCCGCGGTCCGGGGGTGGCATCGGCCGCTCCGGTGAGGCGCAGACGCAGTCCACCGCCGTGGGCCGACCAGATTCCGCGCTCCTGCCGCAGGCCGGTCATCGTGTGCGCGCCGAAGCCGGGCCGGACCTCGAGCCTCAGCCGCATGCGGGCGTCGCCGCGCACCGCCCGGACGCGGCGCAGCAGGACCAGCCGGTCCGGGGCGGCGGGCACGGCCAGCGCCTCCCGGCATTCGAGCACGGCGTCGCCGGTGACCCAGCGGCCGACGTGGATGAGGGTGCCGTCGTCGTAGGAGCCGCCCCAGACGTTCCAGTGGTCCTCGGGGCCCAGAAGGAACTCCCCCGGGCCGCCGACCAGGGTGGAGAACACCGCGTCGCTGTGCCAGCGGGGTGCGCACAGCCACACCATCTCGCCGCGCGGCCCCACCAGGGCGCCGCGTTCGCCGTCGCCGAGGAAGGCGTACGCCTGGAGGGTCCACGGCGACGACGCGGGGGTGTCATTCATCCGCTTCCCTCGCCTTCCCGTGCGCGGCTTCCTCCCGTGCGGCGGCGGTGGCCGTCCGCCCACCGGCCCACGCGAGCAGGGCGGCGGCCGCGATCAGCAGGACCAGCCCGATGAGCATGCCGTACAGGGGCGGTCCCGGCCGGGCGATGCCGGAGGAGATCAGCAGGGCCGTGGCGGCGGCGGGCGGGTGCTGGGCCTCGATCAGTTCGAGCAGGAGGAGGGTCAGGCCGACGGCGAGGGCCTGGGCGCCGATCTGCGCCCAGGTGTCGTATTTCTGTTCGACCACCGACGGGTGCCGCCAGAGCCCGAAGACGGCCAGGCACGCGAGGCCGCAGGCGATGGCCACCAGGTGTCCCAGCGAGGAGTTGCGCAGCCGGGCCGCCTCGCTCTCGGGGTGGACGAGCAGGACGTACGCCGTCGGGCCGAGCGTGGCGGTCAGCGTCACCCAGCCGACGCCCCGACCGATCGCGCCCACGACGGCCAGCAGGGCCGCGGAGGTCAGGAAGAGGCGTCTGCCCGCCGCCCACCGCGTCTCGATCCGGGCCGGAACCGTGAGGGTACGGGGCATGCGGGCCATCGGCGCACCTCCTGCTCATCGCCTGCCGCCTCCGGGTACCCGGCCCCGCCGCGACAACCGGTGGACGCCGCGGCGCCCGCCCGGAGAAGCCGGCCCGGCCGTGGTGATTGGTCCCGCCCCTGGTGGCTACCCGGCGCTGAACGCCTCGGAAGGAGGTTCGTCATCATGACCACGCATGGTTCCCGCATCGAAGAGCATCCCGACCTGATGGAGCTCAGGGCCCGCTACGAGCGGGCGGCGACGACTCCGCAGGCCCGTGCGGTCGAGGGGCTGACCCTGCTGGCCGGACTGTACCTGGCCGTCTCCCCGTGGGTGCTGGGCTTCTTCGACACCGGGACGGGGCTGACCATCAACAACCTCATCACCGGGCTGGCGGTCGCGATCCTGGCGCTCGGCTTCGGCTCGGCCTACGAGCGCACCCACGGTCTGGGCTGGGTCGTGGCGGCGATCGGCGTCTGGACGATCATCACGCCCTGGGTGGTCTACGGGCCGTCGGCCACCACCACGGGCACGATGATCAGCAATGTGGTCACCGGCGCGGTGATCTTCGTCCTGGGGCTGGCCACCTCGGCTTTCGGGATGAGGGGCGACGCCCGAGCGCAGCAGCGGTGACCGGCACCGACCCGGACGGGAGGCCGGGACCCCACGGGCACCGAACCGTCGTCGTCACCGGCGCCAGCGCCGGCGTCGGCCGCGCGGCGGCGCACGCCTTCGCCGGGCGGGGCGCCCCACCACGGACTGCTGGCCGCCGCCGGCACGGCCGCCGGGGCCGCCGTGTGCGCCCTGACCGCACGGCGCGCGAGACGCGCCTCGGCGTGGCCGGGACATGGGTGACGAGCCGGTTTCGTGAGGTGGGGGCCGATGACCGCCCCTGACAACAACACGGACAGGCAGTCCGAAGGACCGCGGGGTCGACGGCCAGCGGCGGTCCGCCTCCCAGCAGCGCCGCCTCTTCGGCGGGCCGCTGGTGCCGGGCAGCCTGGTGCGGCCGGGGCTCGTGCCCGTCGTCCCGGATGTGCCCGGGCCGCGTTTCCAGGTGCTGCACACCGAGGACGCCGCGACGGCCTACCGGGCCGCGGCCGTCCGGGACGTACGCGGCGCGTTCAACATCGCGGCCGAACCGCCGGTGGACGCCGCGGCCCTCGCGGAGATCCTGGGCGCGTGGGTCTTCCGCCTGCCCCGGCCCTTGCTGCGCGGCGCGGTCGCGAGCGCCTGGAAGCTGCATCTGGCACCGGCCTCCCCGGAGCTTTTGGACGCGGTGCTGCGGAGTGATCCCCCTGATGGACACCGCAGGCGCCCGGCGGTGCCGATCGGTCGTTCACGTCCGATGGGGGTGTGGTTTCACCAGGCCGCTCTGGTAGGCGATGACGACGAGTTGCGCGCGGTCGCGGGCGTGCAGCTTGGTCATGGCGCGGTGGATGTGGCTCCGTACGGTCAGCGGGCTCAGCACGAGCTGGGCGGCGATGTCGGCGTTGGACTTGCCATGCGCGGCCAGGGCGGTGACTTCGCGTTCGCGGTCGGTGAGGGCCTTCACCGCGTCGGGGAGGGCGAGGAAACCGTCGGTGTCCGGGGTGGCCAGGAAGCGGGTGATGAGGGCCGCGGTGGCGGCGGGCGACAGCAGGGCCTCGCCCGCCGCGACCGTGCGGATGCCCGACAGGAGGACGTCGGGGCTGACGCCCTTGCCGAGGAAGCCGCTCGCGCCCGCGCGCAGGGCCTTGGCGACGTTCTCGTCGTTCTCGAAGGTGGTGAGGACGAGGATGTGGGTGTCCGCCAGTTCCGGCCGGGCGCAGATGGCGGCGGTGGCCGTCACTCCGTCGGCGTTCGGCATGCGGATGTCCATGATGACCACGTCGGGCCGGTGCGTCGCGGTGAGACCCACGGCTTCGTGTCCGTCGGCCGCCTCCGCGACCACGGTCATGTCCTCGGCCGAGTCGATGAGGATGCGGAAGGTGGCACGCAGCAAGGCCTGGTCGTCGGCGAGCAGGACACGGATGGTCATGTGGCGGGGCTTTCGTCCGGGCTGGTGACGCGGCTGTCGGTGTCGCTGTCGATGTGGCGGTCGAGTGGAAGGGTGCAGGCGACCTGGAAGCCGCCCTGCGGTCGGTGGCCGGCGTGGAGGGTGCCGCCCGCCGACGTGGCGCGCTCGCGCATGGTGAGCAGGCCGAAGCCGCCGTGGGAGCCGGGTGCCGCCACGGGGTGGCCGGTGGCGGTGTCGTTGGTGATGGTCAGGGTCAGGTAGTGGCGCGCGTACCCGAGCCGGACCTGTGCGGTGCGGGTGGCGGCGTGCTTGGTGACGTTGGTGAGCGCTTCCTGGACGATCCGGTAGGCCGTCAGGTCGAGTACCGGGGGCAGCGGGTGCTGCCGCCCCTCGACGGTGACGGTGACCTCCAGGCCCGCCGCCGAGCAGGAGTCCACCAGGTCGGGCAGTTGGCGCAGGCCCGGCGCGGGGGCCAGGTCGTCCGCCGGGTCGGTGTCCTGCCGCAGCAGTCCCACGGTGGCCTTGAGTTCGCGCAGTGCCGCGGCCGTGGTGTCGGGCAGCTTGTCGATGATCTCGAAGGCCTTGTCGGGGTGGGTCCGCGCGAGGTGCTTCGCGGCACCGGCCTGGGCGTCGGCCAGGGTCATGTGGTGGGCGACCACGTCGTGCAGTTCGCGGGCGATGCGCATGCGTTCCTGGATCACCCGGTGCCGTGCTTCTTCCTCCCGTCGGCGGTCGGCGTGCTCGGCGCGGGCCACGGCGTACTCGCGGCGTACCCGGATGTAGCTGCCGAAGGCCGCGAACAGCAGGATCCACGCCGCGGGATTGACCACCGCGATGATCAGCGAGTGGAGGAAGGAGGGGAGGAACACGCCGGTGAGGGCCACACATGTGGTGGCCGCCAGCGCGCTGTTCCAGGTGGTGCGGCGCGGGGTGCGTACGGCGGTGAAGTACTGCGCGGTCAGGAGCGGGGCCATCAGCAGGGGCGTCATGAAATAGCCCAGCGCGCCCTGGGCCGTGGTGCACAGCGCGGTCGCGGCCAGGACGTGCAGGGGCCTGCCCCGTTGCCAGTGCTGCGCGGCGCAGGCGACGGCGGCGAGCGCGACGCCGGGCCAGACGGGCGGCGGCTCGGGCGTCACCGCCCGGGCGAGGACGACACCGCCGACGGTGACGGCGAACAGCAGGCCGAGTGACGCGGCCTCGACGGCCTTCGGACGGGCCGCCGCCCGGCGCCGCAAGCTCGTGCTCATCACGCTCCGAGAGAAATCCAGGGACGAACATGCTCACACACCGCGGGTCACGGCGCCGTCGTTCTCGGCGCCGCGACCGGCGATACGGGCCTCGGGCCTCGGGCCTCAGATACGGGTCTCAGATACGGGCCGTCTCCCGCGGCACGGGCTCGCCGCCCGCCGGTGCGGCGCCCGGTCCCGGTGACGCGGCGAGCCCCGCTCCCTCGACATCGACGCGGGGCAGCAGCCGGTCGAGCCGGCGGGGCAGCCACCACGCCTTGTCGCCCAGCAGCGCCAGCACCGCGGGCACGAGCGCCATGCGGACGACGAAGGCGTCGAAGAGCACCGCGACGGCGAGGCCGAAACCGATGGTCTTGATCATCGACTCATCGGCGCCGACGAAGCCCGAGAACACCGCGATCATGATCACGGCAGCGGCGACGACCACCCGCGCGCTGTGCCGGAAACCGGTGACGACCGCCTGGGGTGCGCGGTCCCCGTGGACGTACGCCTCCCGCATGCGGGCCACGAGGAACACCTCGTAGTCCATCGCCAGGCCGAAGACGATGCCCACCAGGAAGATCGGCATCAGACTCATGATGGGACCGGCCTGCTCCACGCCGAGCAGTGCCGCGCCCCAGCCCCACTGGAAGACCGCCACGACCGCGCCGAGGGCGGCCAGCACCGACAGCAGGAACCCGAAGGCCGCCTTGACGGGCACGAGCACGGAACGGAAGACCACCAGCAACAGGATCAGTGCCAGCACCACGATGACGGCCAGATAGGGCACGAGCGCGTCCTGGAGGGCCTGCGCGACGTCGATGTCCATCGCGGTGCTGCCGGTGACCTCGAAGGTCGCCCCGGTGTCCCGTTCGAGATCCGCGCGCTCGGCGCGAATGGTCTGGACGAGGCCCTTGGTGCGCTCGTCGTTGGGGCCGGTGGCCGGGACGGCCGAGAAGAGCGCGGCGTCGCCGGCCGGGTTGAACCGCGCGGGCGAGACGGACACGATCCCGCGGGTCGCGCGGATCTCCTTGGCGATCGCGGCCACGGCCGCCTTGGGTTCCGCCGCGCCCTCGACGTCCGCCACGATCGTCAGCGGTCCGTTGAAGCCCGCGCCGAAGCCGTCCGCGAGGGCGTCGTAGGCGCGTCGTTCCGTCGAGGAGACCGGCTTGGACTCCGCCCCCGGCATGCCCATCTCCAGCTGGGCGGCGGGCAGCGCCAGGGCGCCCAGGCCCGCGACGCACACCACCAGGACGGCCACCGGGCGGCGCAGCACGAAACGCGCCCACCGGGAGCCGCCGTTGCCGGACGGCTGCGCCGCCGGGCCGCCCTTGCGCGTACGGCGGGACAGTACGGCCTCGGGCCACATGCCGAGCAGGGCCGGGACCAGCGTCAGGGCGATCAGGACGGCGACGACCACCGCGCCCGCCGCGCACAGGCCCATCTTGGTCAGCATCGGCACGCCGACCACCGCCAGACCGGCCAGCGCGATGACGACCGTGAGACCGGCGAAGACCACGGCGGAACCGGCCGTGCCGACCGCGAGACCGGTCGCCTCGCGCGGGGCGTGGCCGTTGGCGCGCTCCTCCCGGTAACGGGAGACCACGAACAGGGCGTAGTCGATGCCGACCGCGAGTCCGAGCATCGTGGCGAGCGTCCCGGTGGTCATGGAGAGACCGAAGACGCTGCCCAGGGCCATGATGGCGGCCATGCTGATCCCGATGCCGACGACGGCGGTGAGCAGGGGAAGACCGGCGGCGGCGAGGGATCCGAAGGTGATCAGCAGGACGACGGCGGCCAGCACGATGCCGATGGCCTCGGACGAGCCACCCGCCGCGGGCTGTTCGGCAAGGGCGTTGCCGCCGACCTCGACCGTGAGGCCCGCGGCGCGGGCCGCGCCGACGGCCTTCTCCAGGGCGGCCTTGTCCGCGTCCGTGAGGTCGCGGGCCTTCGCCCGGTAGTTGACCGTGGCGTAGGCGGTCGAGCCGTCCTTGCTCACCGCGCCCGCCGTGAACGGGTTCACGGCCCCGGCGACCTCGGGCGCGTCGGCGGCCCGCGTCACCAGTGCCTCGATGGCGGCGCGGTTGCCGGCCGCGGTCACCTTCTCCCCGTCGGGTGCGACGAACACGATCCGCGCGTTGGCACCGTTGGCGTCCGAGCCGGGGAAACGCTCTCCGATCAGGTCGAAGGCCTTCTGGGCCTCGATGCCGGGCAGGAAGGAGGTGCCGTCGTCGGAGGCGGCCGGGGCCTTGGCGGCACCGAGACCGACGGCGCCGAGGAGCACGGCCCACAACAACGTCACGAGCCAGCGCCGCCGGAAGGCGGTCCGGCCCAACCGATAGAGCGAGGTAGCCACGAGAAACGGATCTCCAGGTCTGGGTCGGGGGGTGGGTGACCAGCCTGGCCGGAGGGCCGTCCCGAGGCATCGTGCCGGTGCTGGCACTGCCGCCTGGTGCCGGCGCACCAGGGGCCGCGGCCCGGTCCTCCCCGAGGAGGAGTGCTCGCTCCCGCTTCAGGATGAGACCCGCGCGGCGCCGGGGCGCCTGCCGGGCCGGTGGTGCGCGCCGGGTCAGCGCGCCAGCCGCCCCAGCAGCGAGGAGGCCGCCGCGATACCGGCCGCCGCGGCCAGTACCAGGACGGTGTAGTCGAGCGCGAGGTGGTCCGCGGTGCCCAGCAGCAGTCCGCGCAACGCGTCGACCTGGTAGCTCAGCGGATTGGCGGTGCTGACGGCCTGGAGCCAGCCGGGCATGAGGGCCACCGGGTACAGCGCGTTGGAGCCGAAGAACAGCGGCATGGTGATGGCCTGGCCGATGCCCATCAGCCGGTCGCGGGTCAGCACGATCCCCGCGATGGTCATCGACAGGCAGGAGAAGAAGGCCGAGCCCAGGACCACCGCGAGGGCCACCCCGAGGAGCCGCAGCGGATTCCAGGTCAGCGCCACTCCGAGCGCCGCGGCGATGACGATCACCACGACCGCCTGGATCAGCGCCTTCACCCCCGCGGCGAAGGCCTTGCCGGTGATCAGGGCGGCTCTCGGGGTCGGGGTGACCAGCAGTTTGGTGAGGATGCCGGCGTCCCGCTCCCAGATGATCTGGATCCCGTAGAAGATGGCGATGAACATCGCGGACTGGGCGATGATGCCGGGCGCGAGATAGTCGATGTACGGCGTGCCGCCGGTCGGTATGGCCTTGAGCCGGGTGAACGTCTCGCCGAAGATCAGCAGCCACAGGGCGGGCTGGACGGCCCGCGTGTACAGCTCGGTGCGGTCGTGCCGCAGCTTCTGCAGCTCGACCACGCACATCGCGCCGACCCGCGCGGGCAGTATCCGCCAGCCGGCGCGGGCGCGCGGCGGGGTCAGCAGGGGGTCGGGCAGGCCGTCCGGCGTGAGCGCGGCGGCCTCAGCCGACCCGTGACGCGGTGCGACGGGTGCTTCGGACATCGCGGAAGTCTCCTCCCTGCTCGTCGAGGCCGCTGCCGGCGACGTCCCGGAAGACGTCCTCCAGGGTCGGCCTCGGGTCTTGCTCCCCCTCCTCCCGGCGGCGGTCGGCCAGCTCGGAGCGGAGCTGAGCGGGCGTTCCGAGGGCGTGGATCCGGCCTCGGTGCATCAGCGCGACACGGTCGCAGTACTGATCGGCCTCGTCCATGGAGTGCGTGGTGACCAGCACGGTCATCCCGGTGGTGGCCCGTACCGCGTTGATGTGCTCCCACACGCCGGTCCGGGCGATCGGGTCCAGGCCGATGGTCGGCTCGTCCAGCATCAGCAGCCGGGGCGCGCTGACCAGCGCCTGGGCCAGTTCGAGGCGGCGGATCATGCCGCCGGAGTACGTCTTGGCGAGCCGGTCGGCCGCCGGAGTGAGGCCGACCGCCTCCAGCACCCGCCCCACGCGCGCGGCCCGCTCCCGGCGGGTCACGTCGAAGACGCGGGCGAACAGCTCCACGTTCTCCCGGCCGGTGAGCCCGGCGTCGGCGGACAGCTGCTGCGGTACGTAGCCCAGCAGCCGGCGGACCGCCATCCGCTCCTTCGCCGCGTCGTGCCCGAACACCCGCACCATCCCGGCGGGGACCGGCAGCAGCGTGGTGATGCAGCGGATCGCGGTGGTCTTGCCCGCTCCGTTGGGTCCGAGCAGCCCGAAGACCTCGCCCGCCCGGACCGACAGCTCCAGGTCGTCGACCGCCTTGATCTCCCCGAACGCGTACGCCAGGCCGTCGCAGACGAGCGCGGCCGGAGCGGTGCTTGCCCCCGTGTCGGTCATGACCCTTCCACCTCCTCGTGCAGGTTCTCGGCCAGTCTGCGCAACGCCGGAACGGCCGCGGCCAGGCTCGCCCGGTCGCTCTCGGACAGCCGCGCCACCTGCTCGCGGACCAGCGCGCCGCGCCGTGCCTGCCACTCCCGCAGCCGGGCCACGGCGGCGGGAGTGGCCGTCAGCAGCGCGGACCGCCGGTCCTCGGGATCGGTCTCGCGGTGCAGATAGCCCGCCTTCACCAGCTGGTTGACCAGGGTGGAGACCGAGTTGCCCGCGAGGTAGAGCTCCTTGGCCGCGGCCGACACCCGGATCCCGGGTCGGGCCATGACCAGCCGCAACAGCTCCACCTGGGCGCCCCGCAGCCGCGGCTCCGCCATCCCGGCCCGCAGCCGCCGCCGGATCAGCCGCTGGACCCCGGCCAGCACATCGGCGAACGAGTCGGGGACCTGTTCCGTGGCCATGTCTCCACGTTACCTCTCAATAAGAGATAAATCCCCACCTACGGTACGGCGCTCCCGCTGGTGAGATGGGATACGGAAGACAGCGGTCGGCCTCGCTTGATGGGCACGCACGTGTCGGGAAAGCCACTGACGATCTCGGCGCCCATCGCGGCCACGCCGTCCAGGAACGCCGGCAGGCGGTCCATGGCTCCGGTGGCGACGTCGTGAAGGACCACGACGGCCCAGTCGGTGCGGGCCACGCCCTCCAGTGCCCGGTCCACCCAGCCCGTGGGGTCGTCCCAGTCGTGCGGCAGGGTGTTCCACAGCACGCACGTGTAGCGGTGCCGCTGGAGGTACCGTACGGCCGCCGGGCTGAACACCCGCTCGTCGAGGACGCCGCCGCCGGCGTACGGCCGGAACAGCCGTTCACCTCGGGTCTCGCCGGTTCCGGCCAACGCGTCGATGTCGGGCTCGATGGCGGTGATCTCCGCGGCCACCGCCGCCTCGGGATCCTCGGCGGCGCCGAGCTGCAGGGTGTGGGTGGCGGTGTGGTGCCCGATGCGGTGGCCCTCCGCCACCGCACGCGCCGCGAGGGCCCGGCCGCCGGCCCGTCGCAGCCGGGTGCCGACCACGAAGAACGTGGCGGTGGCGCGGCGATCCGCCAGCACATCCAGGACGTCCTCGGTGACGCCCGGGGTCGGCCCGTTGTCGAAAGTCAGCGTCACTCGCCTGCGCTGGGCGCCGGTACCGGACATGGACGACCTCCTTGCCGGCGGCGGTGCCGCCCTGTGGCGCATATGTTCTGTCGGCATGCCGCTGTGGTTCAAGTGCGCGCCGGGACCGGCTTTCTAGCCTTCGAGGGGAGGCACATGCCGCTTGTGCCCGGGCCCCCCGAGTCCCGCAGTCCGCTGTTCGATGGAGAACCACGTGCCCGACTTTCCCTTTCCGGGCCTGCGGGCGAAGTCTCCGGTGATCGTGGGGTCCGGGCGTCTGACGGGCCAGGAGCGCACCATCCGGAGGCTGCTGGCGCAGGGAGCGGGGGCCGTTGTCACGCCGACCATCCATCCCGCGCCTCCCGAAGCCCTGGACGAACGGATCCTGCGGCTGCCCGTCGGCATGCCGGGCGGCGCGGCCTGCTCCAAGCGCCCGGTCGACCACTGGCTGCGGATGCTGCGCTCCTTGGCCGACGCGTCCCTGCCGGTCATCGCCTCCGTGCACGCCGACTCACCGGCGGAGCTGGGCATGCTCGCGCGCGCGGTCGAGATCACCGGCTGCCCGGGGGTGGAACTCGGTATCTCGTGCGTCGATGAGGAATCGGACTCGGAGGACGACAGCCCCCAACGCGTCTACGACGACACGTACGAGACACGCTGCTGGGTCGAACTTCCCCTCTCCGTCAGGGTGGCCGTCGGTGAAGGCCTGGAGGACCGGGTACGCGCCGCGATCGCCGCCGGCGCGGACGCCGTCACCATCTGCCCCCGGACCGGTGGCCCGGAGCCGGGCGGGACGTCCGGCCACGACCGTGCCGGGCCCGGGGCCGGACCACCGGTGCTCGCGGCCGTCCGGCGGCTGCGCCGGCGGGGTTTCGGCCTGCCGATCGCGGCGCGCGGGGGCGTGGCCTCCGGCCGCGAGGTGGTGGACTACCTGCGGGCCGGGGCCGATGTCGTGCAGGTCGACACGGCGCCGCACACCGACGCGTACGGCGCTCTGCGATCCCTCGTCACCGGGACCGAACGCGTCCTGGCCGGCATCGGCACCGACACCGGTCCCTCCGCGGAAACCGCTCCCTGACCCCGGCTGACGAGATCACGCGCGGCCTTCACCCGCGCGGCGAACCTAATCGGCCGGAAGGACGGCCGCCGGCCGGGCGTATTCGGTGGGGGTCTGGCCGTAGCGCTTCTTGAAGGCCCGGTTGAAGTGGCTGCTGTCGGCGAACTGCCAGTGCGCGGCGAGTTCGGAGATGCTGAGGCCGGACGGCGCGGTGAGGGCGAGGCGGGCCTCTTCCAGCCGCCGGCGGCGGATGTAGGCGGTCACCGGCTCCCCCGTCGCGGCGAAGGCCCGCTGGAGGGTGCGCACCGAGACGTTCAGCTGACGCGCCAGCATCGTGGGAGACAGCTCCGGATCGGTGAGATGGCGGTCCGCGAAGTCCTTCGCGGCCTGGGCGAGCGCGGGGGCCAACAGGGGCTCCACATCGTCGAAGCGACGCATCGCCACCGCCTTGGCCAGCTCGATCAGCGTGCCGCGGACGGCCTGCACACCGGCCGGGCTCAGGTCGGCGACGGTGGAGTGGACCATGTTGGCGTGGGCCACCAGCAGCCGCACCTCGGCCCCATCCGCCGGCCCCTTGATGGTCCGGCCCCCGAGCAGCGGTTTGAGGGCCCCGCCGGGAAGGATGATGTTCTGCGCCACGGTGTGGGGCGCCGTCTCGTAATCCGCCAGCCGCCCTCCGTGCCGGAGCAGGAACTGCCCGCCGGACACGGTGTGCGCGCCGCTGCCGGACGAGCCGTCGATGATCCATGCGCCGCGGCGCACCAGGAACATCTGCACCCAGTCCTCGTCCCCGTTCGGAGCGGGCGCGGTGCGCAGGGGCGACGCGGTGCGGAAATCGGCGAGGACCACGTCGCGCAGCTTGACGATGCGGCCCTTGACCCGGAAGTCGTCCGTGGTGGCCGGGCTGAAGGCCGTCAGCGGCAGGCCATCACCGAGCCGTGCCCGCCACTCGCGGCTGAAGGCGTCGAATCCCCCGGGGGAGGCAGCCGGGCGGGTGGAGTCCCAGCGGAAGCTCACGCGCGACGCGTCAGCCGCCCCCGTGCCCCTGTCCATCGCCGACCGGTCCACCTCGTTCCCATCCGCTCCAACTTCACTATAGGGCACGGTTGTTCGAACCGAGGGGTCATCGCTTCAGCTCACGTCGATGCCGATGAGACAGGTGTCGTCGTCGGTGTCGGAGCGCGCGTGCGTCAGCAGGACGTCGAGGTGCTCGCCGAGTTCCCGGGTGGCGGCGCCGACGGTGGCCAGGAGCTGTTCGAGCGCCTTCTCCACGGAGCGGTCCCGGCGCTCGATCAGCCCGTCGGTGTACATCAGCAGCCGGTCGCCGGGCACCAGGGCGAGCCGGCGCTCCTCGTACGTCGCCTCGGCGACCGCGCCCAGCAGGATGCCGCCGGGCAGCGGCAGGGCGGCGGCGGTGCCCCCGTGGATCAGGACCGGCGGCGGGTGCCCGGCCCGCGCCCAGTCCAGCACCCGGGTCGGGGGATCGTAGATGCCGCAGACCACGGTGGCCGTGACCTGTTCGGTGAGGTGGTGGGCCACGGTGTTCAGCCAGCCCAGGAGCCGGGCCGGGCCCGCCCCCGTCGCGGCGAGACCGCGCAGCGCGTTGCGCAGGACCACCATGCTCGTCGCCGCCTCGATGCCGTGGCCCGCCACGTCGCCGACCGCCAGCAGCACCTTCTTCTGGGGCAGGACGACGACGTCGTACCAGTCGCCGCCCACCAGATGCCCCTCCTCGGCCGGGCGGTAGCGCACCGCCACGTGCAGGCCGGCGATGTCGACCGGCGCGGGGGACGAGGGCATGATGGCCCGCTGCAACTGGAGGGCCAGCCGGTTGCGTTCCGCGGCCTCCTGCTCGGTGTCGGCGAGCCGGTCCCGCGTGGCCGCGAGCGCCACCTCCGTCCAGTGCTGGCTGGAGAAGTCCTGGTAGGCCCCGCGCACCGCGAGCAGGTGCCCGGCCGGATCGGTGACCGGCTCGGCGACGACGCGGATGTGGCGGACGGCTCCGTCGGCCCGCTGCATGCGGAACGCGGTCGAGGCGGCGTGGCGGTGGTGCAGAAGGGTGCGCAGGAAGCGGCCGATGGCCACGGAGTCATCGGGATGCGCATGGCGGTGCAGCCGCTCCACCGGCACGGGGGGCGCGGTGGGCGGGAGGTCGAAGAGCGAGAACAGATGCCTGTTCCACAGGATCTCGCCGCTGACGGCGTCCTCCTGGAAACCGCCGATCCGGCCCAGCCGCTGGACGTGTTCGAGCAGGGCGGCCAGCCGCGCCGCCTCGTCCTCCAGCCGCCAGCTCAGCAGCACCGCGTCCCCGCAGCGGCCGATGCCCACGGTGATGAGCCCGGTCCGGGGCACATCGTCGGCCAGGAGGCGCAGGGACATCCGTTCCGCGCGGAACGGTTCGCCCGTCGCGTGGACCCGCCGCACCTGCTCGTACAGGCCGCCCTCACGAGCGGTGCGCGGGTACGCCTCCAGCAGCCGCATGCCCGTGATCGTGGCGCGCGGGCGGCCCGCCGGGTCGGTGAAGCGCTGGTTGGCACAGGCGATGACGAAGTCGGTCACCTGGTCGCGGTCATCGAGCACCGGCCGCAGGACCAGCACCGGATCGAGCAGGCTCTCGGCGAGATCCATGGCGGGGCCGACCGGGAGCGCCGGGTCCGCCGCGGCGTCGACCGCCGTCTCCTCGGTGCCGGGCAGCGCGTGGGCGCACAGGCCGGCCAGCGCGTTCAGCTGGCGGTGGACCGGGCCGGACAGCGGGGGCCGCGGATGGGGCCAGCACACCTCCAGCACACCGAGGACGCGGCCGTTGATCTCGGCCGGGACCACGGCACGGGCGCCGTCGCCACCCTGGCGCCTGCCGATGCCCGCCGCGCCGGCGGGCATCGCCGGGAACCAGTGCGCCCGCTGTTCGGTCAGGGCGCGCTGCGCGGGCGCCCCGAGGCCCGGCGGTACGTACCGCCACCGCTCGCCCTCGCCGCGCGGAAAGCCCGCGTGCCCGGCGAGGACCAGCGCGCCACCGGAGGCCACGGCCCACAGGGCCACCGCGCTCACCCCGAGAGGGGCGAGCGCCTGCTCCAGCAGCGTGTCCACCACCGTCTGGGCGTCGCCGGTGAGCGATCCGGCCTCGGCCGCCCGCAGCCGCAGGACCTCGGGCGCGTCGTGGCGTGGGCCCACGGACCCCCGCGGCGCGGCGGGCACGGCCCGGGCGACCGTGTCCCCGGCCGCCCCGTTGACCACGTCGGCGGCGAGTTCCGGAAGCGGTAGCCCGGCGGCCCTGGCCAGCTCCTCCAGATGGCGGGCGGCCTCCGTCGGGCCGCCGTGGCCGCGTTCGACCAGGATTCCGGTGGCGATGCCGATCAGGGCCGCCGCGTCCGCCGCCTCCCGCGCGGCGGTCAGTTCGCCGCGCAGCCGCTCCACCGTCGCCACCAGCGCGTCCAGGCTCGGTTCACGCCCGCTCACCGGTTCAGCCAGCGGCGCACACAGGCCACGAGCTCATCGGCGTCCAGCGGCTTGGTGATGTAATCACTGGCTCCGGCGGCCAGCGTCTGCTCCCGGTCGCCCGCCATGGCCTTGGCGGTCACCGCGATGATCGGCAGATCGGCGTACTCGGGCATGCCCCTGATCGCCGCGGTGGCGGCGTAACCGTCCATCTCGGGCATCATGATGTCCATCAGCAGCAGCTCGACCGCCTCGTGCCGGGACAGCATCTCCAGCCCCTTGCGCCCGTTCTCGGCGTGCAGGACGCGCATGCCGTACAGCTCCAGGATGCCGGTGAGCGCGTACACGTTACGGGTGTCGTCGTCCACGATCAGCACCACCCGCCCGGCCAGGTCGCTGTCCGCGCCCGTGTGCGCGGGGGCCGCCCGCGTGGCGGCGGCGGGCGGCACCAGGGGCAGGACATCGGCCGGCCGGTCGGCCTTCAGATGCAGGATGATGCGCTCGCGCAGCTCGTCCAGGCTCGGCAGCAGCTCCCACGGCGCGCCCTGGAAACGGTCCGTCAGCCGCCGGTTCCAGTGCGGGTCCAGCCGCCGGGTGTGGTGGGCCAGGACCGGCACGTGCCGGGCGGCCGGGACGCGGTCCAGCTCCTCGAGGAAGCGCAGGGCCGTCTCGTCGGGCATGTCGAGGCCGAGGACGACGCAGTGGCACGGCTCGTCGGTGAGCGCCGCCGCGACCTCCCCCGGATCGGCCACGGTCCGCATCCGCACCGCGCCGGTGGCCGCTCCGCCGTCCGCGAGCTCGGCCACCGCGCTCTCGGCCAGGAGCGCCAGCAGCCCGTGCGGCTGCTCCTCGACCACCAGCAGGTGGCGCTGGTCCACGGCACCGGCGGCCGACTGCGCCGCGGCGGGCTCCTGCTCGTCCTTGGCCCGCGGCTCCTGGTCGGGGCTGCCGACGGGCAGGTAGAAGGAGAAGGTGCTGCCCTCGCCCAGGGTGCTGGCGGCCTGTACCGCGCCGCCCAGCAGATGGGCGATCTCCCGGCTGATGGAAAGACCGAGGCCGGTGCCGCCGTACTTGCGGCTCGTGGTGCCGTCCGCCTGCTGGAACGCCCCGAAGATGGCCTCGAGGTGCGGCTCGGCGATTCCTATGCCGGTGTCCACGACCCGGAACGCCAGGACGGGCCCCTGACCGCGGGCCTCCTGGGGCAGATCGGATTCCGCGGCGGGCGCGATGCGCAGCTCCACGCAGCCGGACTCGGTGAACTTCACCGCGTTGGAGAGCAGGTTGCGCAGCACCTGACGCATCCGGGAGTCGTCCGTGAAGAGTTCGTCGGGGACGGCGGGCGAGACGCTGATGCGGAAGTCGAGGCCCTTCTGCACCGTCATCGGGCGGAAGGTGGCCTCCACGTAGTCGAGCAGCCGCTGCAGCGGCACCCGCTCGGGCTGGATGTCCATCTTGCCGGCCTCGACCTTGGACAGATCCAGGATGTCGTCGATGAGCTGCAGCAGGTCGGATCCCGCCGAGTGGATGACGCCCGCGTACTCGACCTGCTTGGGGGTGAGGTTCCGGGACGGGTTCTGCGCCAGGAGCTGGGCGAGGATCAGCAGGCTGTTGAGCGGGGTGCGCAGCTCATGGCTCATGTTGGCCAGGAACTCCGACTTGTACTTGGAGGCCAGCGTGAGCTGCCGGGCCCGCTCCTCCAGCTCCTGGCCGGCCTGTTCGATCTCCCGGGTCTTGGTCTCGATGTCGCGGTTCTGCGCGGCCAGCAGGGCGGCCTTCTCCTCCAGTTCGGCGTTGGAGTTCTGCAGCTCGTCCTGGCGCGCCTGCAGCTCCTGGGAGCGCGCCTGGAGTTCGGCGGTCAGCCGCTGGGACTCCTCCAGCAGCTCATCGGTCCTGGCGTTGGCCACGATGGTGTTGACGTTGACCCCGATGGTCTCCATGAGCTGGTCGAGGAAGTCCCGGTGGACCTGGGTGAACCGGCCGACCGAGGCCACCTCGATGACGCCGAGGACCTGCTCCTCGACCACGATGGGCAGGACGAGGAGGCTGGACGCCTCGGCCGCGCCGAGCCCCGAGGAGACGGTGACGTATCCGGGCGGAAGCTGCTCGACGGCGATGGTGCGGCGGCTGCGGGCCGCCTGTCCGACGAGCGACTCGCCGAGCCGGAACCCCACCGGCCGGTCCCCGGCGTCCGCGGCGTTCCCGGCCGGCAGTCCGTAGGAGCCGAGCAGCCGCAGTTCCACGCCCCGCGGGGTGTCGTGGGCGAGGTAGAAGCCGCCGTACTGGGCGCCGACCAGCGGGGTCAGCCGGTCCATGACCAGTTCGGCGACGACCGCCAGATCGCGCCGGCCCTGCATCAGCCCGGAGATGAGGGCGAGGTTGGTCTTGAGCCAGTCCTGCTCCTGGTTGGTGCGGGTGGTCTCGCGCAGGGACTCCACCATGGCGTTGATGTTGTCCTTGAGCTCGGCGACCTCGCCGGAGGCGTCCACCGTGATGGAGCGCGTCAGGTCCCCCTCGGCCACGGCGCTGGTGACCTCGGCGATGGCCCGGACCTGGCGGGTCAGGTTCCCGGCCAGCTCGTTGACGTTCTCGGTGAGCCGCTTCCAGGTCCCGGACACGCCCTCGACCTCGGCCTGGCCGCCGAGCCGCCCTTCGCTGCCCACCTCGCGGGCGACGCGCGTGACCTCGGCGGCGAACGAGGACAGCTGGTCCACCATCGTGTTGATGGTGGTCTTCAACTCCAGGATCTCGCCCCGCGCGTCGACGTCGATCTTGCGCGTGAGATCGCCCTGGGCCACCGCCGTGGTGACCTGCGCGATGTTGCGGACCTGATTGGTCAGGTTGTTCGCCATGGAGTTGACGTTGTCCGTCAAGTCCTTCCAGGTGCCCGCCACATGGGGCACCTGGGCCTGGCCGCCGAGCATGCCCTCGGTGCCGACCTCGCGGGCCACGCGCGTCACCTCGTCGGCGAACGCCGAGAGGGTGGTCACCATGGTATTGATCACCCCGGCGAGCGCGGCCACCTCGCCCTTGGCCTCGACGGTGATCTTCTGCGACAGATCGCCTCGGGCCACCGCCGTCGCCACCTGGGCGATGGACCGCACCTGGCTGGTGAGGTTGGACGCCATCACGTTGACGTTGTCGGTCAGGTCCTTCCAGGTGCCCGAGACGCCCCGGACGGTGGCCTGGCCGCCGAGGTTGCCCTCGGTGCCGACCTCGCGGGCCACCCGGGTCACCTCGTCGGCGAAGGCCGACAGCTGATCGACCATCGTGTTGATGGTCTCCTTCAGCTCCAGGATCTCGCCGCGCGCGTCCACCCGGATCTTCTGCGACAGATCGCCCTGCGCCACGGCGGTGGTGACCTGGGCGATGGAGCGCACCTGGGCGGTGAGGTTGTCGCCCATCACGTTGACCGACTCGGTGAGGTCCTTCCAGGTGCCGGAGACGCCCTGGACGTCGGCCTGGCCGCCGAGGCGGCCCTCGGTGCCGACATCTCGGGCGACGCGCGTGACCTCGGCGGCGAACGAGGACAGCTGGTCGACCATCGTGTTGATGGTGGTCTTCAACTCCAGGATCTCGCCGCGCGCGTCGACGTCGATCTTGCGCGTCAGGTCGCCCTGGGCCACCGCCGTGGCCACCCGGGCGATGGAGCGCACCTGGGCGGTGAGGTTGCCGGCCATGGAGTTGACCGAGTCGGTCAGGTCCCGCCAGGTGCCGCCGACACCCGGCACCTGGGCCTGGCCGCCGAGGATGCCCTCGGTGCCGACCTCGCGGGCCACCCGCGTCACCTCGTCCGCGAACGAGGACAGTTCGTCCACCATCGTGTTGATGGTGTTCTTCAACTCATGGATCTCGCCCCGGGCCACGACCGTGATCTTCTGCGAGAGATCGCCCTTGGCCACCGCCGTGGCGACCTGGGCGATGTCGCGCACCTGCGTGGTCAGGTTGCCGGCCATGGCGTTGACGGAGTCGGTGAGGTCCTTCCAGGTGCCGTCCACCCCGGGCACCGCGGCCTGGCCGCCGAGCCGGCCCTCGGTGCCCACCTCCCGGGCCACCCGGGTCACTTCGGAGGTGAACAGCGACAGCTGGTCGACCATGCCGTTGAAGACCGTGGCGATCTCCCCCAGGAGGCCGTCCCGGTCGGTCGGCAGATGCGTGCCGAAGTCGCCGTCCCTGACCGCCGTGAGGCCGACCAGCAACTGCCGCAACTCCGGCTCCGCGACCGTGCCGGCACCGCGGCCCGCTGCCGTACGCACCCCCGCGCGCTGCCCCGCGCCCGAACTCACCGCCATGGTTCTCCGCCCCTCGAGTAGCGGTCCCGCCCGCCGGATGCCCCCGGGTGAGGGGCCGGTGAGCCTTCGGCCCGGGAGTGATCAGGCGCTCCGAGCCGTCATACTGCCACAGTTGCCGCCCGGCAACTATTGACGGACGGGCCCACCCACCCGAAGGCTGGCACGTTCGAGCGCCACCGTGACAGCGATGAGCGAATGCCGGACAAATGTGGTACAGCACGGGCCCTCCCGGCACGCCCCACCCCTAACGGGCGATCAAGGCCGTGACGACGGGCACCCGCTCCGCGCGACCGGGACCCTGGAGATAATTGCCGTACGACAATTGTTGTCGCCATGGTGCATAGAATGCGCTCGCGGTGATCACGGACATCGCCGCGCCCCCGGCGCGTTTCGAGAAGCAGGACGATGTGGACAAAATTTCTACGGTCGAGCGGGCGCTGCGCACAGCCCCGCCTCACGCTCTGCTCGATGTCGTCACGGCCGCCCTGGCCGAGCAGTGCGGCGCCGAACAGGTGGAGCTCCTCATGGCGGACTACGCCATGCGGTCGCTCCAGGCTGTGAACCCGGGGCTCTACGGCGCCGAGCCGGTGCCCATCCAGGGCAGCCCCCAGGGCCGCGCCTTCGGGTCGCAGGAGCCGTGCGTCGTCCGCAACGGCCGGCACGGCCGGGGGGACGGCGGACACGACACGGTGACCGTGCACCTGCCGATGACCATCCGCGGCGACCGGATGGGGGTGCTGTCGTTGCGGCTGCCCTCCGAACGGGACGCCTGGGCCCGGATGCACTACCTCCAGGCGGTCTGCGAGGCCCTGGGCCATGAGATCCTCGTCGCCGAGCGCGATACCGACCTCTACCTCCTGGCCCGGCGCACCACCCGGCTGACCCTGGCCGCCGAGATGCAGTGGCAGTTGCTGCCCGGCCGCTCGTGCGCGCGTCCCGAGTTCTCGCTCGGGGCGCATCTGGAGCCGGCGTACGCCATCTTCGGCGACAACTTCGACTGGTCCGCCTCGGCCGACCATCTGACGCTCACCATCACCAACGGCATGGGGGAGGGCATCGAGGCGTCGCTGCTGACCAGCCTCGCCGTGAGCGCGCTGCGCAACGCGCGGCGCGCGGGTCTGGGCCTGTGCGATCAGGCGAGCCTGGCCGACCAGGCGGTCTACGCCCAGTACCGGGGGGAGGCCCATGTGTCGGCGCTGCTGCTGCGGTTCGGCTTCAGGACCGGGGACGTGGAGGTCGTGGACGCGGGCTCGCCGCGGATGTGGCGCCAGCGGGAGCGCTCGGTGGAGCCCGTACGGTTCGACGCGCAGTTGCCGCTCGGGATGTTCGAGGACACCGTCTACGTCGCCGAGCACTTCACCGCCCAGCCCGGCGACCGCTTCCTGTTCGGGAGCGACGGGGTGTACGAGGCGCTGTCCCCGTCGGGCGAGAGCTACGGGGAGCGGGCGCTGGCCCGCGCGCTGGGCAACACCCAGCTGCTGCCGCCGGCCCAGGTGCCCCAGGCGGTGCTGCGCCAGCTCGCCGACTTCCGCTTCGATACCCCGCTGGACGACGACGCCCTGGTGGTCTGCCTCGACTGGTACGGGCGGAGGGAACGGGGAGAATCCGGCGAAGGGGCACCGGAAGCGGAATCTCCGGAAATCGTTGCCATTTGACAACCATGCTCGGATGACAAGAATCTAGCCCGGATGCACCACTTCACGGAGGCCGCCGGGGTTCTGGGGCCCTCCTCCGGCACCCTCGGCGACGACAGCCGAAGACCGACCGCGGCGACGACAGACGGGGGACGGACCGTGGCACACGGGTCGATCAGGCATGCGGGCCCGGGCCCGGCGGAGGGTTCAGGCGAACCGCACCGCACCGTCCTCGGCGTCGCCCCGGCGGAGGATCGGCGCCGTCTCGTCCACGGCTTCCTGAAACCCCTTCAGCCCCTCCAGCAGCGCCTTGCGGGCGGTCGGGGTCATGGCGGCGATGGCGGTCAGCAGGGCCTCCTCGCGGCGGGCCCGCAGCTCCAGCAGATACGCCTTGCCGTGGCTGGTCAGCCGCAGTTCGAGCTCCCGGCGGCTGACCGGGCTGGGCGCGCGCTCCACGAATCCGAGCGCCTGCAGCCGGTCGCACAGACGGCTCACGGACGAGGGCGCCGAGCCCAGCAGCTCCCCGAGCGTGCGGAGGTTGATCCCCTCCTCGCGGTCCAGGCTGTACAGGACGCGCAGCTGTGACGCCGACACCGGGGACGAGGAGACGGCGTCGCGCCCCCGCTCCCACAGCACTTCGAGCAGTTCGATCACCTCGCACGCCATCCGAGCGGATTCGCGGGACCGGCGGTGAGAGGGTGCCGGATTCACGCCCATAACAGTGCACTCCGAATCAGCGTCTTCGGCCCCTTGGTGCCGACCTTGCGCCTTACTCCCGCTGCAACCTTATCCCCGGTCCGGCACGCGCCCCCTCTCGGACGTGCACACGGCCACGCCGGGCACTCCTTGGGTAGAGTGGGGCGGTCCTCAGACCACTCCCTCATCCGCTCGCCGGGGGCGGCCCGGGCCGGGTCCTGTCTTTGCGCGATCGGGGTGACGCCGTGGTGAGCACCGAAGCCGCCGCCGGCCCCTTCGTCCACCCGGCCCTGTTCTACCGGGACGACGAGGACTATCTGACCGGCACCCTGCCCTTCGTGCTCGACGGTCTGCGCGCCGCCGAGCCGGTGGCGGTGGCCGTCCCCGGCGCCAACCTCCGGCTCCTGCGCGGCGCGCTCGGACGGGATGGCGCGGAGGTGCGGTTCCTCGACATGACCGAGGCCGGGCGCAACCCCGGGCGGATCATCCCCGCGGTGCTGCGGGACTTCGCCGACCGGCACCCGGGCGGCCGGGTGCGGATCATCGGCGAACCCATCTGGGCCGGCCGCACCGCGGCCGAGTACGGTCCGTGCGTCCAGCACGAGGCGCTGATCAACTTGGCCTTCCGCGGCCGCGCGGTCACCATCCTGTGTCCGTACCACAGCCGACGGCTGGACGCCGGCGTGCTCGCCGACGCCTGGCTGACCCACCCGGTGGTCCTCGAGGACGGCCGGGAGCACCCGAGCCACGTCTACGACCCCGAGCGCGCCACCGCGGCGCACAACGACCCGCTGCCCCCGCCCGTCGGTGTCCCCGCCTTCTCCTTCGACGCCGAACGTCTGCCTCTCGCCCGCGAGTTCGCGGTCGCGGCCGGTGAGCGGCTCGGCCTCGCCGGGCAGCGCCTGGGCGATCTGGCCCTGGCGGTGTCCGAGCTGACCACCAACAGCGTGCTGCACGGCGCCGGTCGCGGCACGGTGCGGGTCTGGGAGTGGGCCGGGCAGGTGCTGTGCCAGGTCGAGGACGGCGGCCGCCTCAGCGATCCGCTCGCCGGCCGGCGGCCGGCCGCGCCGGGTCAGATCGGCGGACGGGGCCTGCTGCTGGTGCATCGGGTCACCGACCTGGTCCGGGTGCACACCGGTCCGGACGGCACCACGATCCGGTTCCACCTCGGCCGGTAGGCCCGGCCCGGCGGCAGAGCGACGGAGTGGGCGCGGCGGCCGCCACGAAGACCACGGCGGGAACGGCCCAGCCGCCGGCCGGCGCTCCGGGGACGAGGGTGGTGATCATTGCCGGTCCCCCGGTGGCCACCGCTCCTTCGGTGCTCGCCGAGAGCGGCGCGTGCGCGGACCAGGCCGCGGCGGCGAACAGCGGGCAGCAGGCCGCCAGGGCGGCGTAGTACGGGCCGGCCGTGCCGGTGGACAGCACCCAGGCGGCGGCGCCCGCGCCCGCGGCGCAGGTGATGTGCTGCACCACCCGGACCTGGGCCGGCACCGTCAGCCGCCGGTGGTCCGGCATCAGGAGGTACGCCAGGGTGACCTTCACGCCTCGTCCCGACGTCTCCGCGGCGGTGAACAGCGCCGCCGCGACCAGCAGGCTCCAGAAGCCGCTGGTGGTGAGGAAGAGCCAAGGAGAGCTGCTGCGGGACGAGACCCACGCCCTCCTGGACCGCATCCCCCTGCGCCCCGGGAGCCAGGCCTGGGGCACACGCCCGGCCGACGCCTGCCCCCGTGACCCGCGTTCACCGGCCCTGTTCGTGTCCGTTGAACGCGGTGATCAGGCTGTGGGGCGCGTCGTCGCCGAACATGAGCTCATGGAGCTCGGCGCCCTCGGCGGCGGCTGCGGCACCGCGCGGGAACATGGCCTGCTCGTACGCGGTGAGCGCGGTCTCGAGGTCGCCGGGGTGGGTGGCGAGGGCCTTGCCGAGTTCGGCGCCGTCGTACATGGCCAGGTTGGCGCCTTCACCGTTGGGGGCCGACAGATGGGCGGCGTCGCCGAGCAGGGTCACCCCCGGCACCCGCTCCCAACGGTGCCCGACCGGCAGCGCGTTGAGGGGACGCAGGACCGGTGCGGTGTCGCTGTCGGTGATCAGCGCGGTCAGCTCCGGCGCCCAGCCGTCGAACTCCTCCGCGATCCGCGCGGTGGCCGCGGCGGCGTCGGTGAAGTCGATGGCGGCGAACCAGTCCTGCGGCGCGGTGAGCGCCACGTAGGTGTGCAGGGTGCCGCCGCTCTCGCGGTGCGCCTGGATCCCCTTGCCCGGCGCGAGCGCGAGCAGCGACCCGCCGCCGACGGCTTTCGCGGCGGCAGGGTGCCGGGAGTCGCCGTCGAACAGGTAGGTCTCGACGAACGCCCGGCCGATGTACTCGGGCGCCGCGTCGGAGAGCAGCGGCCGGACCCGTGACCACGCGCCGTCCGCGCCGACCAGCAGGCTCGTGGCGGCGGTGGTGCCGTCCGCGAAGGTCACCTCGTGGCGGCCCTCGCCGAGCGTCTGGACGCCGCTGACCTTGTGGCCCCACCGGACGGTGCCGGCCGGGAGCGCGTCGAGCAGGATCCGTCGCAGCTCGCCGCGTTGGACCTCGGGGCGCCCGCCCGTTCCGTCGTCGGGCTGTTCGAACAGGGCGGCCCCGTTCCGGTCGAGGATCCGCATCGCCTGGCGGCCCTCCAGGATGAGGCCGCGGAACTCGTCCATCAGATCCGCCGCCTCGAGGGCGAGTTGGCCGTTATGGTCGTGGATGTCGAGCATCCCGCCCTGCGCGCGGGCGGTCGGCGACGGCTCCGCCTCGTAGACCGTGGCCGGGATGGCGTGGACGTGCAGGACGCGGGCGAGTGTCAGCCCGCCGAGTCCGGCGCCGATGATCGTGACGTCAGTCGTCATGGTGATTCCTTGCGTGTCGTACGCCCGCCGGGTCGGCACCCGGCGGGATCTCCGCAAAGCTCCCAGGCCCCGCCGACGAGCCGCCGACATCGGACCGACAGACGCCCGACGCCCCCTAGACGGCCACTTGGCGGTACTGCAGGGCCGCCGCCTTCGGCAGGCTCACCACGGCGGCGACGTTCCGGCCGATCGTCGAGTTGATCCGCTCGCCGCGCGCGCGGGCCGTCGCGGCATGGTCCGCTGCCTACAGGCGTCGCGTGTACACGCCGTCTTCGCCATCCGTTACTGGCTGATCCGGAAGGGGCGCGTCAACGTGCCCCGGCTCTACACCATGGACGCCTCCGGACCGTACCACTACACCCGGGGCTTCAACCCCCGCGCGATCGCCGCCTTCGTCCCCGCGGCCGTGCCGGCGGTCCTGCTCGCCCTCGTCCCGGCCTTCGCCCCGGCCGCGCCGTTCGCGTGGTTCATCGGCGCCGGCGTCGCCGCCGTCGCATACTTCCTGGTGTCCAACCGCAGGCAAGTCCACGAGGATGTTCCGGAGCCGAGATCGCCGTCCCGTGCGCGGACTGAGCCCGAACCACCCGTGACGCGAACACCCCCCGTCCGATGATCCACCCGGAGGCATCCGCATGCGCATCCTCGTCGTGAACGTGAACACCACCGAGTCCATGACCGAGGCGATCGCCGCCCGGGCGAGAACGGTGGCTTCGGCCGGCACGGAGATCGTCGGCCTGACGCCGCGCTTCGGGGCCGAGTCCGTGGAGGGGAATTTCGAGAGCTACCTCGCGGCGATCGCCGTGATGGACCGGGTCCAGTCGTATCCGGAGCCCTTCGACGCCGTCATCCAGGCGGGGTACGGCGAACACGGCAGGGAGGGCCTGCAGGAGCTCCTGGACGTACCGGTCGTCGACATCACCGAGGCGGCCGCCACCACGGCGATGTTCCTCGGACACCGCTATTCGGTCGTCACCACCCTGGACCGGACGCTCCCGCTGATCGAGGACCGGCTCACCCTGGCCGGTCTGCACACCCGGTGCGCCTCGGTCCGGGCCAGCGACATGGCCGTACTGGACCTCGAAGAGGACCCTGAAGCCGCCGTCGAAGCGATCGTGGCGCAGGCCGAGCGCGCCGTGCGCGAGGACAAGGCCGAGGTGATCTGCCTGGGCTGCGGCGGCATGGCGGGCCTGGACGAACGGATCAGGGAGCGCACCGGCGTCCCCGTCGTCGACGGTGTCAGCGCCGCCGTGACCATCGCGGAGTCGCTGGTCAGGCTCGGGCTGTCCACCTCCAAGGTGCGCACCTACGCGCCACCCCGGCCCAAGAAGGTGACCGGCTGGCCATACGCCCCGGGGGCGCACACGGGGCCGCGCCGATAATCGCGAAGGCCGCCCAACGGCTGCTTTCTCCAGCGCCTCCGCGAGGCCGGGGCCGGGATCGGCCGGGACCGGTTGCGATCCCGGCCGCCGACGTCATGGCGCGAGGACGGAGTACACGTGTTCCACCTGCGGCGGAGCCGCGAAGTACGGTCCGGCCAGGGCCCGCCAGCGGGTGAAGCCCTCGGAGCCGCGGAAGGTGACGGTGTGGTGCTCGACCGTCTCCCACCGGACCATCAGCCGGTAGCGCGAGGGGTGTTCGACGCTGCGCTGCAGGTCGACTCCGTCGCAGCCGTCGGCCTCGAGGAAGATGGGCAGGGCCTTGGTGACGGCCTCCTCGAACTCCTCTTCCTGGCCCGGGTGGATCTCGATCTGGGCGATCTCGGTGATCACGGTGGTGTCCCTGTTCTCGGGTCGCGGCGGTGGTCGGTCGCGGGTCTCGGCGGGCGTGGCGTGCTCGGCGTCGCCCCGCGCGGTGACACCCGTCTCGACGAGGGTACGCGTGGCGGCGACGGAAGCGTAGATCCACAGGACCCGCATGGCCATCCCACGATCACATGACGCGCGCAGCCGTCACGGTGTGCGGAACCCCCGAAAGGTCACCTGCTTGCGGGTGGTGAAGCCGAGGCGCTCATACAGGGCGATCGCGCCGGTATTCGCCTCGGCCACGTGCAGGAAGGGGCGTTCGCCGCGGGCCACGATCCGCGCGGCGAGCGCGTTGATCAGACGTGCCGCGTGGCCGCGACCGCGTGCCTCGGGAGCGGTGCAGACGGCGCTGATCTCGGTCCAGCCCGGTGGCCGCAGCCGCTCCCCCGCCATCGCCACCAACGTGCCGTTGTCGCGGATGCCGAGGTAGGCGCCGAGTTCGTGGGTGCGCGGCCGGAACGGCCCCGGCTCGGTCCGCGCGACGAGGTCGAGCATCTCGGCCACGCTGTCCGCGCCCAGGTCGACGACGCCCTCATCGGTCCCGGTCTCCGGGTGGACGTGCCGAGCACCGCCGGGCCCGATCATCTGGCGGCCCTGGAGGGAGAAGACCGGCTCCCAGTCCGGCGGCGGAGTGGCGGGACAGCTGAACATGTCGGCGAACACGCCCGGCCCGAGCAGCCCGGCCAGATCGGCCCATTCCGCCGGGCCCGGGTCGGCGGGCACCGCGGAGAAGGTCGCGACGTCCGGCGGATAGGTGGCGGCCCGGCCGAGCCGACGGGCGAGACGCGCGTGGTGACCGCCGAGTGATCGCCCCACCGGGTCGTCGAGTGCCGGGGCGTCGCGGTTCACCATGGTGCCGTACCTCTCCTGTCGGGCGCGGGTGCGATCATAGGCACACCCCCCGAAGGAGACGCGACGCGGCGGCATCCGACGCCCTGGGGCTCGATCGCGGTGGCCCGGGGACGGCCCGGACCCGCCTCATGACGGTGCGCTGTCCCGCCAGGTGCGCCGGTACGCCGACGGGGCGACCCCCGCCTCCGCCGCCAGGTGGCGCCGCAGCGAGGTGGCGGTGGCGAAGCCGACCTCGTGGGCGATCCGTTCCACCGGCAGGTCGCTGGACTCCAGCAGCCGCCGGGCCCGCCGCAACCGCTGCTGGGTCAGCCACCGCCCCGGGCTCAGACCGGTCTCCTCCCGGAAGCGCCGGGCGAAGGTACGGGTGCTCATCGCCGCGTGCGCGGCCCACTCGTCCAGCGACAGCGGCAGTTGCAGCCGCCCCAGCGCCCAGTCACGGGTCGGCCCGGTGCCGGTTCCGCCCGGCGTGCGTATCGTGTCCGTCGAAGGCGTCGCGGAGGAGGTACGACGCGTCAGCCTGGTCCGCAGGCCGGGCCTCCTCACGGCACCCACGGACGCGCTGGCACGCGCCCTGCGCCGACAGGCCGCCGACCTCACCGACTGATCACCGGACAAAACCGGTTGCCCGCGGGCGATGGTGCTGGATGCGATGTCCGGCATGATGGCCCAGGCGCGCCCGCCACGGCGGGAGGGGACGACGCCCACCGGGCCTCGCCACCCGGCGACCTGGGCTGGTCGCGAACGAATCGTCATACGGGAGCGGGAGACGCCTACGCATGCATACGCCACCATCGCCACCTGGGCCGGAGCGGGCGGACCGATCGACCGTCCGGATCGGCGCTCTCGTTCCGCTGACCCGGCCCGGCTGGGCCGGGGCGGGCCAAAGCCTGCTCAACGGAATGGAGTTGGCCGCTCATCATGTCAATGAGGCGGGCGGGATCGGGGGAAGACCACTGGAGCTGGTGGTCCGGGACACCGCGGCTGATCCGCGGAGGGCCGTGGCGGCCGTAGAGGAATGCGCCGGCCTGGGCGTGGCGGCCTTGGCCGGGGAGTATCACAGCGTCGTCGCTCGCGCCGCCGCCACCAGGGCCGACGCCCTCGGCCTGCCGTTCCTCTGCTCGTCGGCGGTTCTCGACGCGCTCACCGAACGGCCGACGGAGTGGGTCGCGCGCCTCTCCCCTCCGCAGTCCCGCGGCTGGCGGGTCTACGCGGACTTCCTCCTCGGCGCCGGCCACCGTCGCATCACCGTGGCAACCCAGCCGAGCGCCTACTGGGCGACCGGGACCCGCATTCTGCGGGACCACCTCGCCCCTCGCGGCGGCACCGTCACCGAACTCGACATGAGCGCGCTCACCCCCGCGGCCGTGTGCGACGCGCTCGTCGACCGTCGCGCGACAGCCCTCCTTCTTCTGGTCGGCCACCCGGATCCGGCGGTGCCGATCGTCGAGTCCGTACGCGGCGACCATCGCCTCGCCGAGATCCTGATCGGTGCTCCGGCCGGGCAGCCGGAGTTCGCCGAATGGGCGACGCCACTGGGCGCCGCGATCCCGTTCTTGCGCTACCTGCCCGAGCACCTCGGCCCACTCGGCGCACGAGTGGAGACGGCCCTCCGCGAGCGGCTGGGCCAAGCGCCGTCCTTCGTCGCCTTCGAGGGCTACGACACGGTCACCGTCCTCGCCGAGATGCTGCGTTCCCACGGCACGGACCGGACCCGCGTCGCCGCATCCTGGCCGCGCGTCGCGGTCGAAGGCACCCGTGGGCGAATCCGGTTCTCCCGCACGCCGGGCGTCAGCGTGTGGCAATGGGCCGGGCCGCCGGTCCAGGTCGTCGACCGGGACCCGGCGGAACCGGATCGCTTTCGGATCCTGCACACCGGCTGAGTCCGTGACGACCCCTCCGCGCTGGTGGGATGGGCCCTCGACCAGCTGCTCCGGGGGCGGTACAGCCGCGCGCCACGGCGTGAACGGCCCCTGAACGTGGCCGTCGGCTCCGCCTCGATCATCAGCACCACGCATCACCTGAACCGGTTCTCCACCGCACTGCTCGGCTATCACGCCTCGGCCGGTGTCGCCCGAGACGGGACCCGGAGGTGTGCACGTGAAACATTCCCTTAACAGGAATTTACTGGTGAGAAACGACACCTGCCGACGTTGGCGGCGGAAGGTAGCGGCCCGCCTCCGGAGAGGTAGATGGTTATCCCAGGCAACCGTTTGGGCTCCCGATCGAAAGGGTTGATCACCGTGTGTGGCATCACCGGCTGGGTCTCCTACCGCCGCGATCTGACCTCTCACCGACAGCTCCTCGACACCATGACGGAGACGATGGCGTGCCGCGGCCCGGACGCGGCGGGCACCTGGGTGACCGGCAAGGCTGCGCTCGGCCACCGCAGGCTGGCCGTCATCGACCTGCCCGGCGGGACCCAGCCCATGACCGTCGACACGGCCGACGGCCCCGTCACCATGGTGTACTCCGGCGAGGCGTACAACTTCACCGAGCTGCGCGACGAACTGCGCCGCAGGGGCCACGGCTTCACCACCGACTCCGACACCGAGGTCGTCCTGCGCGGCTATCTGGAGTGGGGCGAATCCCTCACCGAGAAGCTCAACGGCATGTACGCCTTCGCCATCTGGGACTCCCGCACCGAGAAGCTGGTGATGGTCCGGGACCGGATGGGCATCAAGCCGTTCTACTACTACGAGACCGACGACGGCGTGCTCTTCGGCTCCGAGCCCAAGGCCATCCTCGCCAACCCGCTCGCCGCCCCCGTGGTCGGCATCGACGGGCTGCGGGAGATCTTCTCGTTCGCCAAGACGCCGGGCGAGGCCATATGGAAGGGCATGAGGGAACTGCGCCCCGGCCATCTGGCCGTCGTCGACAGCAACGGGCTGCGCGAGCGGGCCTACTGGCGTCTCGAGGTGTCCGAACACACCGATGACCAGCGGGCGACCGTCGCCCATGTGCGGGAGCTGCTCGAGGACATCATCGCCCGCCAGCTCGTCGCCGACGTGCCCCGCTGCACCCTGCTCTCCGGCGGGCTCGACTCCTCCGCCATGACCTCGCTCGCCGCCCGCCGGCTCGCCGAGGACGGCGAGACCGTCCGCAGCTTCGCGGTCGACTTCCCCGACCAGGCGGAGAACTTCCGCGCGATCGACGTCGCGCCCAGCGTCGACACGCCGTATGTGCACGCGGTGGCCGACTATGTGAAGTGCGACCACCAGGACATCGTGCTCGACGGCTCCGCCCTGTCCGACCCGGCCGTCAGGCGGGCCGCCATTGCCGCCCGGGACCTGCCCATCGGACTCGGCGACCGGGACAACTCGCTCTACCTCCTGTTCAAGGCCGTCCGCGAACAGTCGACGGTGGCGCTGTCCGGCGAGTCGGCCGACGAGATCTTCGGCGGCTATCCGTGGTTCCACGACGAGCGGCGCGAGGCCGACACCTTCCCGTGGCTCGCCGGGGGGCCGATGCTCGGCGACACCCAGAGCCTGCTGCCCGACGACCTCGCCGACCGGCTCGACCTGGACACCTACCTCCGCGACCGCTACGTCACCGCGCTGAAGGAAGTCCCCCTCAAGGAGGGCGAGTCCGGCCTGGAGAAGCGCATGCGGCAGGTCTGCTACCTGCACCTCACCCGCATGGTCAACACGCTCCTGGACCGCAAGGACCGGATGAGCATGGCGGTCGGCCTGGAGGTCAGGGTGCCGTTCTGCGACCACCGGCTCGTGAGTTACGTCTTCAACACCCCCTGGTCGCTCAAGACGTTCGACGGGCGGGAGAAGAGCATCCTGCGCGAGGCCACCCGCGATGTGCTGCCCGAGTCGGTCGCGAACCGCAAGAAGAGCGGTTACCCCGGCAGCTTCGACCCCGCCTACCTCGCCGCCATCAAGCGGCAGGCGAGCGACCTCGTCTCCTCGGGACACCCGGCTCTCGAACTGTGCCGCCTCCAGACGCTGAACGAGGCCATCGCCGCACCGGGCGAGCACATCACCCCGCAGCAGCGCGCCGCCATCGAACGCGCCCTGGACCTGGCCACATGGCTGGACCTGCGCAAGCCCACCATCACGCTGGACTGAGCCGCCCCGCCGCCCGGACCGGAGTGAGGGCACGCGCCCCCGCCCCCGGTCCGGGCGGCCCCGTGAGTGGCACCAGCCGGTGGTGGCGGTGAAACGGCCGGCGCCCAGCACGGTGTCCGGGGCGAGCGGCGCCGGCCCCCGACCGCCCGGCCGCCCGGCCGACCGCCGGCCTCAACCCGACGCGGCACCGGGTGAGACCTGCTCGGCGCGCGACACCCCGCGCTCCTCCGCCTCCGGGCGGGGTGACTCCGCCTCCCGTGCGCCGTCGCCCCTCATGGCCCTCGTCTCGCTCTTGAGGATCCGCAGTGACTTCCCCAGCGAACGAGCGGTGTCCGGCAGCTTCTTCGAGCCGAACAGCACCATCATCACCACCGCCACGATCAGCAGATGCCAGGGTTCCAAGCCGTTGCGCAGCATCACCGCACCCCATTTCCTCGATCAACACTTGCTATATTGCGCAACTGTACAACCAGGGGTCGGTGCGACGTCTTCCCCCTGAGCCACGCGCGGACGAAGGAAACTGCATGACAGGCACCCACAGGGGCGTGACGGACCGCCGACCCGGGGGACGGGCGGACACGCGCCGGCGGAGCAAACGCAAGCCCCTCCGGGTCGCCCTGGCGATCGTGGCGTCGCTCGTCCTGTTGCTCGCCGCCGGGGCCTGCTGGGCCTACTTCGAGCTGAACGGGAACATTTCCACCTTCGGCGCGAACGGCCTCGCGCGCGACCGCCCCGGGGCGGCCACCGCCGGTCAGAACGTCCTGGTCATCGGCTCGGACTCGCGATCGGGCGACAACAGCGCGCTGGGCGGCGGAACCGGCGAGGTGGGCCGCTCGGACACCGCTTTCCTGCTGCACGTCTACGCCGACCGCGAGCACGCCATCGGAGTGTCGATACCCCGCGACGCCCTGGTCGACATCCCCCCGTGCAGGCTGCCCGACGGGTCCTGGACCAAGGGCCGCACGAACGCCATGTTCAACTCCGCGTTCTCGGTGGGCCAGGCCGCCGAGGGCAACCCGGCCTGCACCCAGAACACCGTCGAGAAGCTGACCGGGCTGCGCGTGGACCACACCGTCGTCGTCGACTTCGAGGGTTTCTCGCGGATGACGTCCGCCGTCGGTGGTGTGGAAGTGTGCCTGCCCAAGGACGTCTACCAGCGCGATCTCAGCCCCGACCGCAGCTCACGCGGCAAGCTCATCTTCGCCAAAGGCATCCAGAAGGTCTCCGGCCAAAGGGCGCTGGACTACGTGCGCATACGCCATGGCATAGGCGACGGCTCCGACATCGGACGCATGCAGCGGCAGCAGGCCTTCGTCGCCGGCCTGCTCAAGGAGGTGAAGAGCCAGGGGATGAACCCGACGACGCTCCTTCCGCTGGCGGACGCGGCCACCAAGTCCATGACCGTCGACCCCGGCCTGGGCTCGGTGAAGAAGATGACCGACTTCGCGATGTCGATGAAGAACATCGACCTGCACAACACCAAGTTCGTCACCGTCCCGTGGCGCTACCAGGGCGCCCGCGTCGCGATCGCCCAGCCCGACGCCGACGCGCTGTGGGCGGATCTCAAGGCCGACCGCACCATCGACGGCAAGAACGCCGGCGGAAAGTCCCCGTCTCCGAAGGCGTCTCCCAGCTCCACTCCCGCGGTGTCCGGGGAGGGCACCGGCGTCGCCGTGTACAACGGCACCGCCATCCCGGGGCTGGCCGCCCGCGCGGCGGACACCTTGGAGGCTCATGACTTCACCGTCACCGGCACCGCGAACGCCGCTTCCCAGGACCACGCCGCCACCCTCATCACCTACGGCCCGGATGAGCAGGAGCGCGCCCAGGCCCTCGCCCGCCTCTTCCCCGGCGCCGAGCTACGGCCCGCCACCAGCGCCGGTATCAGCGTCACCCTGGGCCGGACATACGCCACCGCACCGTCGCCCGGCGCCTCCGCGTCCGCCGCATCGCCCGGCGACGTCGCCGACCACGCCCGCTCGGCCGACGACAACCCCTGCTCGGATCTGTCCTACGGCTGAGCGGATACGGCGGTCCCCCAGCCACGTCGTTCGTAGCGCGCCCTGGCGGCCACCAGGCCGACCGCGTACAGCGTGAGGACGGCGGCGAGCAGGAGGTAGTACCACCCGGTCAGGGTCGTCATGCCCAGCACCGGGCCCAGGGGCGAGAACGGCAGGAGAACGCCTATCACGGCCAGCGAGGCGGCGGCCCAGCGGACCGGGCTCGGGGCACGGCCTTCGGCGGTGCCCCGCCCCGTGCGCAGGAGCAGCATCACCAGGGCCTGGGTGAGCAGGTTCTCGGTGAACCACCCGGAATGGAACGCCGCCGGGTCACCGGAGCCCGGGGAGGCGTGTGCCGCCCGCACCAGAATGGCGAAGGTGGCCAGGTCGGCGATGGCGTTGAGCACTCCGAAGCCGGCGATGAAGCGGAGGAAGTCACGGGGCCGCAGCACCGTGGGCCCCCGGAGCGGGGCGGGCTGGGGCCGGTCGTAGGCGAAGGCGAGCTGGGCCGCGTCGAAGCACAGGTTCTGCACCAGCACCTGGGACGGGAGCATGGGGAGGAAGGGCAGCAGAAGTCCCGCCGCGAGCATCGCGATGACGTTGCCGAGGTTGGAGGAGAGCGTGATCCGCAGATAGGTGGCGATGTTGCCGCTGCTGACCCGGCCGGCCCTGATCGCGTGGTCGATGGCCGTGAGGTCCTTCTCCGCGAGCACGACATCGGCACTCTCGCGGGCGACGTCGACGGCCCCTCGGGGACAGATGCCGACGTCGGCGGCGCGCAGCGCGGGCAGATCGTTGACCCCGTCGCCGAGGAAACCCGTGGTGTGCCGGTCGGTGCGCAGCGCGGCGACGATACGGGCCTTGTGCTCGGGCGTGCAGCGCGCGAAGACGGTGGTGCGGCGGGCGGTGTCGGCGAGTTCGCTGTCGCTCAGGCCGTCGATGCGGTCGGCGGTGAGCACATCGCCGGGGTGCAGGGCGAGGTCGTGGCAGGCCCGCGCGGCGGTGCCCGGGTGATCGCCGGTGAGGATCTTGAC
Source organism: Streptomyces sp. NPDC019937 (assembly GCF_040631655.1). Classification (NCBI taxonomy): domain Bacteria; kingdom Bacillati; phylum Actinomycetota; class Actinomycetes; order Kitasatosporales; family Streptomycetaceae; genus Streptomyces; species Streptomyces sp. NPDC019937. Next base: position 239,005 of record NZ_JBEYAL010000001.1, on the reverse strand, counting down.
CGCGACACCGCGGTCCGCGAGGACGTCCAAGGCGTCCCCGGCGGTCGGAGCGAGCGCGTCGCGCAGCGCGACGAAGCCGAGGAAGGTCAGGCCGCGTTCGTCGGCCGGAGTGTAGTCGCGGTGGCGGGCCGGCCGTTCCGCGGAGGCGACCGCGAGCAGCCGCAGGCCGCTGTCCGCCTCGCGCTCGGCGAGCGCGAGCAACCGTGTCAGCTCGCCGTCCTCCAGCGCGCAGCGGCTCAGTACGTCTTCGGCGGCACCCTTGACCACGAGGGTGTGGGTGCCGAGGTGGCCGGGCCGGCGTACGACGGCGGTGGAGAGGCGGCGTACCGGGTCGAAGGGGACCGCGGCGAGGCCTTCGTATCGCAGGAGTTCGTCGTCGTCGACCGCGTCCAGAAGCGCCTCGTCCAGGGTGTCCGGGGCGGGCAGGTCCGCCAGTTGCAGCGTCCACCAGGCGTTGACGGCGGCCCAGTGCAACACCTCGGGGGCTTCCCTGCCGTCGGCGTCCAGCGCGCGGTCCACCACCGGCCGGTCCAGGGTGAGGGTGCCCGTCTTGTCCAGGCAGAGCACATCGACCGCGCCGAGATCGTGCAGCGCGGGGAGCCGTTTGACGATCACCCTGTGCTCACGGGCGAGGAGGGACGCCCCGCGGGCCAGCGCGGTGGTGACGATGACGGGCAGCATCTCCGGGGTGAGCCCGACCGCGACCGCCACGGCGAACGGCAGCGTCTCCAGACCACGCCCGCGCAGCGCCGCGTTGGCCATCAGCACCAGTGGCGGGGTCAGCAGCATGAACCGGATGAGAACCCAGGAGATCCCTTGCACCGACCGGTCGAAAGCACTCGCCGCACGGTGCCGTGTCCGTACGTGGCCCGCGGCGAACCGTGTGCGTGCCCCGGTGGCGACGACCACCGCGGTGCCACTGCCGGATGCCACGCTGCTGCCCTGGAAGCACAGCTGGGGCTGGTCGAACACGCCGCCGCTGGGCGGATCGGGTACCTCCACGGGATACTTGGCGACCGGCGCGGACTCGCCCGTCAGCGGCGCCTGGTGCACGCTCAGACCGCTCGCGCGCAACAGCCTCGCGTCAGCGGGGACCAGGTCGCCGGGGCCGAGGCGGATCACATCGCCCGGCACCAACTGGTCGACCGGGATCTCCCGGGCCCGGGGCGGGTCCGCCTCGTCGGCGCGCCGCAGCACGGTGGCCGTGGTGGTGACCAAGTCGCGCAGCGCGGCCATGGACCGGTCGGCCCGGTGTTCCCCGGACGAGCGCAGCACACAGCTCACCGAGACCAGCGACAGGATCACGCATGCGGTGCCCCAGGCGGCCACCGCGGCCGACACCAGCCCGAGGCCCAGCAGCACCGCGGTGAACGGATCCCGCAGACTGCGCGCGAACCGTTGCGGCCAGGACGCGGCGCGCCGGCCCGGCAGCGTGTTCTCACCGCATCGCGCCAAGCGCTCCTCGGCCCGCGTCTCCACCAGGCCCAGGGGCCCGCTGTCCAGGTGCCGCAGCACCTGGAGGGTGGTGTAGGCGGTGATGTGCTGTGCCGTGCCGTCCGGCGGTCCGTCCCCCGTGAGAGCGGCGGGACCGGCACCGGAGACGGCGGCCGTCTCAGGCACCGAGGCCGCGGGCGCGTCGTATCGGGGCGTGGGTCGCCCGGTCGGTCAACTGGCCGACCATCAGCCGCATCACGGTCACCATGTCCGGGTCGTCGATGAAGTAGATCTGCCGTCGGCCATCCCGTCGCGCCCGCACCAGACCGGCGAGCTTCAGCTTGGTCAGGTGCTGGCTGACGGCGGGCAGCGCGCCGCCGACCCGTTCGGCGAGCCCGGTCACATCGCATTCGCCCTGCGCCAGCACCCACATGATGTGCAGCCGCGCGGGCGAGGCCAGCAGCCCGAAGGCCCCTGCCGCCTCCGCCAGCACCTGGGCAGGAGGGTCCTCGAAGTCGCCGGCACCTGCCGTCACGGTCGCTCTCCCATCCGCCTGGGTCACCTCTGCGAACCCAACGCGCACCCAGTGTAGGTGTCGCGAACCGTGCCCTCGGGGCGCCGGGCGCTACGGCATTGTCCCGTTACGTCCGCAGGCGACCGGCACCGGTCAGGCCGGAACGCCTCGTCACCTGTACGCTTGCGCAACTGAGCAGGTAACTACGCCGACCGGGCCTTTCCTCCCGGCACACACAGACGAAGGAGACACGACGTGGGCATCATCGGCTGGATCATCCTGGGGCTGCTCGCCGGAGCCATCGCCAAGGTCCTTCTTCCCGGTCGCGACCCGGGCGGGCTGATCGGCACCACTCTCATCGGCATCGCGGGAGCGTTCGTCGGCGGCTGGATCTCCTCCCAGTTCTTCGACCGCCCCGTGGAGAAGCAGTTCTTCGACCTCACCACGTGGGGCGCGGCGATCGGCGGCTCCTTCGTCCTCCTCGTCCTGTACCGCATCCTGTTCGGCCATTCCCGGGATTGATCACGGGGCGGCGTCGAGATCCACTTCGAGGTCGCCGGTCTCGGTCCAGAATCCTTCGTCCGCCTCGTGCAGCCGGGACGCGGCGTGCTTCAGGTGGAGGAGCGCCGCGTCGCGTGCGGCCTCGGCGTCGCGGGCCTCGATGGCGGTCAGGATGGCGTGGTGCTCCTGCCGGACGGCTTCGAGGAAGTCACTGCTGCGCGCCTCGTTCGCACGCGTGACGCGGATTCCGCCGCGCAGCACCTCGCCGAGGTAGCGCACCGTCGAGACCATCACCGAGTTCCCGGTCGATTCGGCGATGGACCGGTGGAAGGCCAGGTCCTCGTCCACACCGTCGCCGCCGGCCGCGACCGCGGTGTCGATGGCCTCCAGGGCCTGACGCATCCGGGTGAGGTCGGCCGGGGTGGCCCGGGTGGCCGCGAGGTACGCCGCCTCGCCCTCGATGGGGCGGCGCACCTCCACGATCAGCCGCACCTTGGACTCGGTGTCCTGGGCGGTCTCGGCCTCGAGGTCGAGCGGCCGTATACGCCGTGGCATGACGAACACGCCGCGCCCCTGACGCGGCTCGACCAGGCCCGCGTTGCGGAGCCGGGAGACGGCCTCACGCACGACGGTGCGGCTGACGCCCAGTTGCTTGACCAGCTCCACCTCGGTCGGCAGCTTGTCGCCCTCGGCCAGCCGCCCGGACTCGATCTCCTCCGAGAGCATGGCGGCGACCCGGTCCGCGAGCCGTAGAGGACCGCTCACCTTGGAAAACATGGTCTTCAGTCTATCGGCATGGGCCGATCCGCCCGTGCGGCCGCCGCGTCGGCCACGACCGCGTCGGCGTGGTCGGCGACGTACTGGCGCACCACCGACGCGACATCCGGGTCGGGTTCCAGCCCGAGCGCGGTGGCGCGCGCGTTGTCGAAGTCGGCGGGCCACGAGCCGACGATGGCCTCGACGCCGGGGTCGGGTGCGATGGTCACCCGGTCGGCGACGGCGTCGCCGGCCACCCGCCGCAGGGTGTCCAGCATGTCGGCGACCGAGACCGTGAGCGCCGGGAGGTTGACCGGCAGCCCGCCGTCGAGGAAGCCAGGACCGGCGCCGCGCTCGGCCTCCGCGATGCGCAGGATTCCCTCGACGGTGCGCCGTGGCGAGGCCAGGGCCACCCGCAGATCGGGGCGGACCGGGCAGGTCGCCGGGAGGCCCGCGAGCGGTTCCCGGATGATGCCGGAGAGGAAGCCGGAGGCGGCCGCGTTCGGCTTGCCGGGCCGTACCGACACGGTCATCAGGCGGGCGACGCGTCCGTCGACGAAACCGCGGCGGGTGTAGTCCGCGATCAGCTGCTCGCAGACGAGCTTCTGGACCCCGTAGCTGGACCGCGGCGTGGGCAGGGTCGCCTCGCTGACCACCGGGGGCAGTGGCAGCGCGGGGTCCGAGCCGTAGACGGCGACGCTGCTGGAGAACAGCATGCGCGGCGTCGGTCCGCCGGCGGCCGACTGGGCCCTGGCGGCTTCGAGCACGGCGCGGGTCGTGTCCACGTTGGCGCTCATGCCGAGGTCGAAGTCGGCCTCGCACTCGGCCGAGACGGCGGAGGCGAGGTGGATCAGCACATCGACCGGCCGCGCGAACAGCTCATCGAGCCGGTCGATGACGTCACCCCGCACGATGTCCACGAGAGGGTCGGCCGCCGGCCGATCGGACGACGGGCCGGACGGCACGGCGCGGTCGGCGAGCACCAGCCGGCCGATCGGTGCGCCACGGAACGTCCGGGTCGTGAGCAGGGCGTCCGCGACCTGCCGGCCCAGAAAGCCGAAGCCGCCCGTGATGACGATCCTCATGCGTTGTCTCCTCGGTAGTCGTCGAGCCAGCCGAGCCCTTCGCTCGTGCCGGCCGCGGGGATGTACTCACAGCCGATCCACCCGTCGAAGCCGAGGTCGTCGACGACGCCGAAGAGGTGGCGGATGTCGAGTTCGCCCCGGTCGGGCTCGTGGCGGTCGGGTACGCCCGCGATCTGCAGATGGCCGACCCGGCCGGTGGTCAGGTCGCGGCGCAGGGTCGTGGTGAGATCTCCTTCGACGATCTGGCAGTGGTAGAGGTCGAGCTGGACCTTGAGGTTCGCCGCCGCCACCTCCCGTACCACGGCGTGTGCCTCGGCCTGCCGGTTCAGGAAGTAGCCGGGCATGTCACGGCCGTTGATCGGTTCGATCAGGATGTCGACGCTCATTCCGGCGGCCCGTTCCGCGGCCCGGGCGAGGTTGGCCAGATAGGTGTCGCGGTGGCGTGCGGACTCCGCGGGTGTCGCCTCCGGCGGTACGAGTCCGGCCATCACATGCACCTGGGCGCAGCCCAGTTCCGCGGCGTACTCCAGGGCCCGGTCGATCCCGGCGCGCGTCTCCGCCTCGCGTCCGGGCAGCGCCGCGATGCCGCGCTCCCCGGAGTCCCACGCACCGGGTGGCGCGTTGAAGAGCACCTGCCGCAGGCCGTGGTCGTCGAGCCGGCGGCGCAGTTCGGTGGCGTCGTACGCGTAGGGGAAGAGGTATTCGACGGCCTCGAAGTCGTCCGCCGACGCGGCGGCGAAGCGGTCGAGGAAATCGTGTTCGGTGTACATCATGGACAGGTTCGCGGCGAACCTCGGCATGCTGGCTCCTGTGGACGGGCCGGGATCGTCCCGGTCAGCGGTTGACGACCTGCCTCTTCATGGTGAGCACCGCGGCGGCGCCCACGACGAGGGCGAGTGCCAGGACATACATCGGGATCGACGCCGACCCGGTGGCGTCCTTGAGCGATCCGATCATGTACGGGCTGACGAATCCGGCCAGGTTGCCCACCGAGTTGATCAGTGCGAGCCCGGCGGCGGCCGCGGTGCCGCCCAGGAACGCGGTGGGGAGCGACCAGAACAGCGGAGCGCAGGTCAGCACCCCGGCCGCGGCGACGGACAGCGCGATCAGGGACAGTGCGGTCGACCCGCTCCAGACGGCGGCCAGCGAGAACCCGGCCGAGCCCATGAGGCTCGGGATGATCAGATGCCAGCGGCGCTCACGCCGCTTGTCCGCCGACCAGCCGAACAGGTTCATCGCGACGAGCGCGGCCAGGTACGGCACGGCACTGAGCACACCGATCGTGAGGTTGTCCTCGATGCCGGTGGACTCGACGAACGAGGGCATCCAGAACGTCAGCGCGTACTGGCCCATGACGAAGCAGAAGTAGATGAAGCACATCAGCCACACCTTGGGCTCGCGGAAGGCGTCCCGGACCCGGCCGTGCACGGTCCGGTGCGCGGTGTCCTCGGCCATCGCCCGCTCCACGACGGCCTTCTCCTCATCGGTGAGCCACTTCGCGCCGCGCACGTCGTCGTCGAGGTAGAACAGCGTGACCACACCGACGATGAGTGCCGGGATCGCCTCCAGCAGGAACATCCACTGCCAGCCCTGCCAGCCGCTCACCCCCTGGAACCGGTCCATGATCCAGCCGGAGAGCGGATTGCCGAAGACGCCCGCCACCGGGATGGCCGACATGAACATCGCGATCACCCGGGCACGGCGGTGCGAGGGGAACCAGTAGGTGCAGTACAGGATCACGCCCGGGTAGAACCCCGCCTCCGCGGCGCCGAGCAGGAACCTGAGCACATAGAACGACAGCTCGTTGGTGACGAACACGAACGCCGCCGAGACCAGCCCCCAGCTGATCATGATCCGGGCGATCCAGGTGCGGGCCCCGACGCGCTGCAGCATCAGGTTCGACGGCACCTCCAGGAGGAAGTAGCCGATGAAGAACAGCCCCGCCCCAAGTCCGTACGCCGCCTCGCTGAACCCGAGGTCGCCGGACATCTGCAGCTTCGCGAACCCGACGTTGACCCGGTCCAGGTAGGAGACGACGTAACAGAGGATGAGGAAGGGGACGATGCGCCGTACGACCTTGCGGAAAACGGCGTTCTCACGGACGAGGCCGGAGGCTTCGGCCGCCACTACGGGCAGGGGCATGGCGGATCCTTCGTGCGGCTCGGGAGTTCTCTGGCTGGGAGGGCGAGGTCACCACGCGGCGCCGAACGTGGCCCGCAGCTCTTCGATGGCGTCCGCGGTGAGCGGGCTGGGACGGCGGTCGGTCAGGAGCCACAACCGGGCCGTCTCCTCGAGTTCTTCGAGGACGGCGAGGGCGGTGGCCGCGTCGGGCCCCCAGACCACGGGGCCCAGCCGGTCCAGCAGCACGGCTCTGATCGGTGTGCGGCTCGCCAGGTGGCCGGTGATCCGGGCGGTCACCAGGTCGGCCACCCGCGGGTCGCCGGGCCGGTGGTACGGGATGAGCGGCACGTGCCCGACCTTCATCACGAAGTAGGGCGTGAGCGGCGGGAGCACATCGTCCTGGCTCCACACGCCGGCCAGGGTGAGCGCGACCAGATGGGTGGAGTGGGTGTGGAGGACGAATCGGGCCGTGGGGTCGGCTTCGTAGATGCGCCGATGGAGCGTCAGGGTCTTGCTCGCGCGGTCGCCCGCGAGCTGTTCGCCCCCGGCGTCGACCAGCGCGAGGCGGTGGCGCTCCAGGAAGCCCAGGGCGGCGTCGGTGGGGGTGATCAGATGGCCGTCGCCCACCCTGGCGCTGATGTTCCCGGCGCTGGCGTGGACGTAGCCCCGGTCGAACAGGCTCGTCCCCACCCGGACGATCTCGTCGCGCGCCTCGTCCACGGCGGTGTCGCGCGGCTCGGTCATCGGGCCTCCCGGTCCAGCAGGGCGAACGAGTCGGTGAAGAAGCCGGGGCCACCGAAGTTGCCGGACTTCAGCGCGATGTGGAGCGTGTCCCCGCCGGGAAGCGCCGCCGCGCACCAGGGGACTCCGGGATCGATCTGCGGTCCGATCCGCAGTCCGGTGATGCCGAGCGCCCGGACGACCGCGCCCGAGGTTTCCCCGCCGGCGACCACGATCCGGCGGACCCCGTGCGCCACCAGGCCCTGGGCCACACGGGCCAGGGCCCGCTCCACCAACGCGCCCGCCTCGACGGCGCCGAGCCGGCTCTGGACGGCGCGGACCGCCTCGGGGGTCTCGGTGGAGTGGAACAAGACAGGCCCGCCAGGCCCGCCGGGCCCGTCGGCGAGGTGCGCCGCGCCGAACGCCAGGGCCTCCCCCGCCACGTCCTCACCGGCCGCGATGCGCAGCGGATCCACGCTGAACGCGGGTCGGCCGCTCCGCAGGAACTCCGCGACCTGCTCGTTGGTGGCCGCGGAGACCGATCCGGAGATGATGGCGCGGTGGCCACTGGGCGGCGGCAGCTGTGCGGCGGCGCTCGACGGCGTGAACCCCCAGTTCGCGGGCAGCCCGATGGCCAGCCCGGAGCCGGCGGTCACCAGGGGCATGTCCCGGACCGCCGCCCCGAGGCGCAGCAGGTCGTCGTTGGAGACGGCGTCGGCGATGGCGATGCCGATGCCCTGTCGGCGCAGCTCGTCGATCCGGGCGCGGATGGCCTCGGAGCCGTGGGCCACGGCCGTGTGGTCGATGAGGCCGACCGCTCGGGTGGACTGCGCGCCGAGGACCGAGACGAGATGGGGGTCGGCCATCGGCGTGAGCGGGTGGTGGCGCATCCCGCTCTCGCTGAGCAGGACATCGCCGACGAAGAGGTGCCCCTTGAACACGGTGCGCCCGTTGTCGGGAAACGCGGGTGTCGCGATGGTGAAGTCGGTGTCCAGCGCGTCCATCAGGGCCTCGGTGACCGGCCCGATGTTGCCCGCCGGTGTGGAGTCGAACGTGGAGCAGTACTTGAAGTAGATCTGTTCGGCGCCCGCGGACCGCAGCCACGACAGGGCCCGGAGCGACGCCTCGACGGCGTCGGCGGCCGGAACGGTCCGCGACTTGAGCGCGATGACCACGGCGTCCGCGTCCACCGCCGCCTCGCCGCCGTCCGGCGGTACGTCGATCAGCTGGACCACGCGCATCCCCGCGCGCACCAGGTTGTTGGCCAGGTCCGTGGCGCCGGTGAAGTCGTCGGCGACGCAGCCGAGTCGGATCGCCACGTCAGGCCTCCACGGGCGCGGGCAGGTCGATCCCGGGGAAGATCTTGATGACCGCGCTGTCGTCCTCGGAGCCCAGACCGGACGCCGACGCCTGGAGGAACATCTGGTGGGCGGTGGAGGCGAGCGGGAGGGGAAACCGCTCCGGCCGCGCGGAGTCGAGCACCAGACCCAGGTCCTTGACGAAGATGTCGACCGCGGAGCGGGGTGTGTAGTCACCGGCGAGCACATGGGCCATGCGGTTCTCGAACATCCATGAGTTCCCGGCGCTGTGGGTGATGACCTCATAGAGCGTCTCGGCCGGGACACCGGACTTCAGCCCCAGCGCCATCGCCTCGGCGGCCGCGGCGATGTGCACCCCCGCGAGCAGCTGGTTGATGACCTTGACCTTGGAGCCGAGACCGGCCCGCTCGCCCAGGCGGTAGACCGTGCCGCTCATGGCCTCCAGCACGGGGTCGGTGACCGCGTAGGCGGCGGCGCAGCCCGACGTCATCATGGTCAGCTCACCGGTCGCCGCCCGCGCGGCACCGCCGGAGAGAGGGGCGTCCAGGTAGAGCACCCCCCGCTCGGCCAGGCGCCCCTCCAGCTCGGCGGACCAGCCGGGGTCGACCGTGGAGCACATCACGAAGACGGCCCCGGGGCGAAGCCGGTCGGCGGCCCCGCCGGCGCCGAACAGCACCGACTCGACCTGCGCCGCGTTGACCACCACACTGACCACGACGTCAACTGCGGCCGCCAGATCGCCGGCGGAAGCGAACGCGGTCCCGCCGTCGCGGGCGAAGTCCGCGGCCACCTCCGGCCGCAGGTCATGGACCGCCACCTCGTAGCCCGCCCTCCGCAGGCTGCGGGCCATTCCGAGCCCCATGGCCCCGAGGCCCACCACACCCACGCGCGGTCGTGCGCGCCTGTCCTGGTCGTTCATGCCCCTCCTCATGTGTGCTGCGGCGCGCCCGTTCGACGGCGCGAGCGCGCCCCGGCGCTGCGATGGTCAGGTCATATGATGACCTGACGACACGCCTCTCGCTACCGTGATGCGCGTCACATATACGGGAGGGGAGGTGAGCCGGTCCGGCGGCCGGTACGCGGGGGCCGCCGCCGGTCCACCACAGGTCCAGCCCGGGGTCGCCGCCGGTCAGCACCTCGTCACGAAGGCGGTACCCGCCGGGCGACGGGGGCGGCAGGTAACGCGCCCAGGGCCACCCTGCGGGGCCGGGGGTCGGCCTGGTGGGGGTTGCGCAGGTCGTGCACGGTGTAGACCAGGGGTTTGCCGTGGCGCCGCAGGGCCGCGACCAGCTCGCCGAGTGCGGCAGGGGCCTGGACGTCGAAGCCGAAGTGCAGGTAAAAGACATCGAACTCGTCATGATGGCTCGTCACCCACGCGGGGTCGAGCATCACCGGTGGCCACCAGCGCTCCGATGCGCTCGGCGATCCATTGGGCCGGGGATCGGCGAGCCGCGTGACCCGCGCACATGGCGCGATCCGGTGACATACCGCCACGGAGGCAAGCTGTGCCACGAGTTGTGACCGTGCGCCGACTCGCCGGTTGAAACACTCCCCCGGCGTGTGCCTCGCCGCCGCGGCGAAAGCCACGCTCATGTCACGGCGCCACCAGCGGCACCCGGGCCCTCGGGCCGGGGCGGCGGCCGCATCACGGCCGTTCGTCCGGGCTCCGATCCGCGGATTCTCCGGCGAGGCCCTCCTCGCCCACGACGTGAACAGCCGCTTCTTCGGCACCAGCGGCACCGGCGTCGATGCCGACGTCGGAAGCCCACAATTCCTTATCGGTGTCCGGGCCGACTCCCTCGTCCGGAGCCACCAGTCGGCCTGCCCGCTCCTCCCCGGCCTCGGGGTCCAGCGACTCTCCCTCGCCGCCGGGCAGGTCGCCGATACCGTCACCCTCCTCCGCCCCGACGTCCGGGGTCTCCTGGTCGAGCCTTTGGTCGAGGGATTCCCCCTCGTGCTGTTCCGCGGCCGTGGTGCCCACCTTGCTCACGCCCAGGGGCCTTTCCGGTGGCGAGTACCCCTCGTCCAGGATGTCGTCGTAGCCGCGTTCGTCCAGCGCGTCCTCCAGGTCCAAGGGCGCCGCGTCCTCCTGCTCCTCGTTGCCGCCGACGGGCTGATAGGCGTCGTCCGCCATGCTGTCGTCGCTCATGATCGCCTCCATGCTTCCGAGTCCTTGGACGTGATCGGCCGAGTACCCTTTCGCGGCCTGGTCAGCCTGCCCATCGGGCCGCGCTTGGCACACTTTTCTGCGTGACCGGCCCGCCTGCGCAGACGCGGGGCCCCGTCCCCGCCGACAGGGCCGTCAGGCAGACGGCCAGCTCCGCAGGGCCATGTCGGCCACCTGCTGCAGGTCATCACGCGTAGCGCCGCCGACGGCCTGGACGGCGATGCCGTTGGCCACGGTCATGAGGTAGCGGGCGAGCATTCCGGGATCCGTACCGGGGGGCAGGTCTCCTTCGTCGACGGCTTGCTCGAACCGGTCGCGGAGAAGGGAAATGGCGTCCTCGCGCCAGGCGATGAGGGCGTCGCGGGCGCTGCGTCCCGGGTCGCCGGCGGCGAGGGACCCTTGAACGCCCAGGCACCCGGCGGGGCAGCCGGGGCGCGTGGTGGCGCGAACGGAGCCGTTCAGGAACGCGGTGGCCACCTGCCGGGCGGTCGGCTCCCGCAGGGCCCGGGCCCCGTACGACGCGGGGCCTTCCGTATAGCGCTCCAGGGCCTTGCGGAACAGGTCCTCTTTGTTGCCGAAGGCCGCGTACATGCTGGTGCGGGTGATGCCCATGGCCTTGGTCAGGTCGGTGAGGCTGGCGCCTTCGTAGCCCTGCTCCCAGAAGACCCGCATGGCGCGCTCAAGGGCCTCGTCGGCGTCGAATCCCCGTGGGCGGCCGATCGGCGCCTTCTGCCGCGTCTCCATGCCGCCCATTCTAGCCTTCCGTATCGGTCAGTACAGATGTGCTACGGTCCACTTCAGTATCGATCGGTACCGAAAACTTCGGAGGTCATTCACATGGGGCAGTTCGAGGGCAAGACCGCCGTCGTCACCGGCGGCAGCACCGGGATCGGCCTGGCAACCGCCATCCGGCTGGCCGCCGACGGCGCGCACGTGTTCATCACCGGCCGGCGCAAGGCCGCGCTGGACGCGGCCGTGGAGACCATCGGCCCGGCGAGGGCCACGGGGGTGGTGGGTGACATCTCCGACCTGACCGACCTGGATCGCCTCTACGACGCGGTCCGCGCCCGGGGGCGGGGACTGGACGTGGTCTTCGCGAACGCGGCGAGCGCGTCGTTCGCGACACTGGAGCAGATCACCGAGCAGCACTTCGACCAGACCTTCGGTGTCAACGTGCGCGGCACAGTGTTCACCGTGCAGAAGGCCCTGCCCCTGCTCAACGACGGCGCATCGGTGATCCTGAACTCCTCCGTCCGCGCCGGTGACGGTGTCGCGGCGTTCGGCACCTACGCGGCCTCCAAGGCGGCGATCCGGTCCTACGCCCGGACCTGGGCCAACGAGCTCAAGGACCGGAACATCCGGGTCAACGCGATTTCCCCCGGCACCATCGACACCCCCGGACTCGACGCTGTCGTGGGCACGGGGGACGCGCCCGTCACCAAGTCACAGTTCGCCGCAGGCGTTCCCCTCGGCCGGATCGGGCACCCGGACGAGGTCGCCAACGTGGTGGCCTTCCTCGCCTCCGAGCAGAGCAGCTTCATCCTCGGGGCCAATCTGTACATCGACGGCGGCGAGACCCAGTTCTGAGCACCGCGGTCCGCGCAGGCCCGCATCACCCCTACTTCCGGGAATGACATCGGACCATGCCCGACCTGGCAGCTGAATCCCCGGCCGGTGCCGCGACGGGCCGCCCCTCAGCGGCCCGGTGTGACCAGTCCCGTCTCGTAGGCGATCACCACGGCCTGGGCCCGGCTGTCCAGGCGCAGCTTGCTCATGGTGCGGTTGAAGTGCGTCGTGACGGTCGCCTCGCTGATGAAGAGGTGATCGGCGATCTCCAGGTTGGTGAGCCCCCGTCCGATCAGCTCCAGCACCTCCACCTCACGCGAGGCCAACGCGGCGAGGTCGGGCGGGCGTTCGCCACCGCCACCGAAACCGGCGCCGCCGGTGCGCCGTGCGAAGGCCTCCACCAGCCTGCGTGTGACGCTCGGCGCGAACAGCGCGTCGCCGCCGCTGACCGCCGCCACCGCGGCGAGCAGCCGCTGGCCGGGAAGCGGGTACAAGTACACCACCGGCAACTGCGCCGACATCAACGTCAAGGTCAACTACTCCCGCAAGGTCCGGGTCTGCTGGAAGTACATCGCGTGCGACTCCTGGGTGCGGGGTCACAAGGGCCAGTGGGTGGTGGCCAACGACGAGCACCAGTCCGTCCCGGATGGGTGGGGCTTCTACCTGGAGTTCCACGGAGGCAACAACGGGACTGGACAGGTCGCCTACTGACCCCGGCCGACCGTAGGACCGGATGACCGCAGGGGGCGCTGAGCGCCGTACGGGCCGAAGGCTTCGGCCCGTACGGCGCTCGTGCGTCGACGCGCATGTCACGGTCATCCGGCCCCCACCAGCGGCGGGGGCACCTCGCCGTGGGCTACGCCTCGCAGGTCAGGTCGTGCGCGGGGAGCCGCCCCGTACGCAGGTAGGCGTTGACGCGCTCGTCGACGCAGGTGTTGCCGTACTCGCCGTACAGGCCGTGCTGCCGGGCGCCGTCCACGGTGAGCAGCCGGGAGCTGGGCCACTGCTCGCGCATGGCCTGGGCGCCGGCGTAGAGGGTGCGGGGGTCGCCGGTGGCGGCGACGAGCAGGGCCGGGGCGTCGTTGTCGAGCACGGTCGGCGCCTCGGCGGGTCGGTCCCAGAACTCACACGGGGTGATGTTGTTGGCCAGCGGCCCGGCGAGAGGGAACCGCTCGCGGGAGGCCTGGACCGCGCGCCAGTAGCTGCCGACGCCGCGCCGCTCGGCCACGTCGCCGCAGACGATCGCGGTCATCTGGCCGGCGGAGGCCGAGCCCACCGAGGTCAGCAGGAACTCCAGCTGCCCGGCAAGGGTTTCGGACGGCTCGACCGGCTCCCGGTCCGCTGCGCGCGCCAGCAGCCGTACGGTCGCCGCCAGGCTGGCGCGCCGCTCGTCGAGGTCACTGCCGAGGCCACCGATGAGAACGGCGGGCAGCACGTGCTCGTCCAGCAGGTAGTCCTCCCCGATCCGCAGCGGCTTCCGCGCGGCGGCGTCGAGGATGTGCCGCACGGTCGCCAGGACCTGGCCGCGCGTTGCGCCCAGCCCGTAGGTGGCGTGCCGTGCGGCGGCCCAGGACGCCCACGCGCGCAGGGCTCCCTCGTTGGCCGCCTCGGCGCCGCGCAGCAGGGTGGGGCTGTAGCGCTCAGGGGACATGACCCCGTCGAGGACCATGCGACCGGTGCGGCCGGGGAAGAGCTGGGTGTAGACCTCGCCGAGGTAGGTGCCGTAGGAGTAGCCGAGGTAGGAGAGGGTGTCCGCGCCGAGGGTGGCGCGGATGACGTCCATGTCGCGGGCGGTGTTGCGGGTGGTGACGTACGGCAGCACGTCGCCGTGGGCGCGCTCGCACCGCCCGGCCAAGTCGCGTGCGACGGCGACCTCCTGGCGGTACGCCGCCCGGTTCGCGCCCGCGGAGCGCAGGGGGGCCGAGCCGAGGTCCCAGCCGCAGTCCAGCGGGGTGCTCCGGCCGACGAAGCGCGGGTCCATTCCGATCAGGTCGTAGCGGTCGGCGACCTCGCCCATCGCCTTCGACTTGGTCAGCGGCATGTGGAGGCTGGGGCCGGCCGGTCCGCCGTCGTTGAGCAGCAGCGGGCCGACCCGGTGGGCGGTGTCGGTGGCCTTCAGGCGGGACAGGGCGACGGTGAGGGTGCGACCGCCGGGGTCGGCGTAGTCGAGCGGCACGGTGATGTCGGCGCAGTCGGCGCCGGCGGCGTCCAGCTTCCGGCCGAGCTGGTCACCGGGGCCGAGGGCGCAGGCGTGCCAGTCGACGTGCTGGCCGTGGAAGCGGGCTAACGGGTCCGGGGTGGCGGTGGCGGTGGTCGTCGCGGTGGCGGCGAGCACCGCCACGCACGCCACGAAGGCTTTGATGTGTCGGGACGTTGCCATGCCCGCACGCTAGGAGCGTGGACACTCCAGCACACTCCGGGAAAACCCCGAAACCGGGTGGGGCCGGCCCCGGAAAACTCGGCCCACGCGGACATCGAGTCGCGTACGAGCACCGGGAAACTGCTGCTGTTCCCGTGACCGGTCACCGTCCGGCCGCGACCGGCGCCCCGGGTCGAAAGTCATCAGGCGTCCGGCAGTAGCCGGAAGTCGTCGAAATCAAATCCGGGCGAGACCACGCAACTCACCAGCACCTCTTCATCACCGGCCGGGACGGCGGCCTGCCAGTGCCCAGCCGGCACGAGAGCCTGCGGCCGCTGGCCGTTCGCGAGGTCGGGGCCCAGCATGACTTTCTCAGGGTCCTTCTCCGGCCTCTCCCCGGAACCGCCCAGGAGGAGCAGCAAGGGACCGCCACGGTGCCACAGCCATAGTTCCGGCGAGCGAACGGTGTGCCAGCGGGACTCCTCATCGGGAGGCAAGAGAAAATAGATGGCCGAGCAGAGGGACCTCCGCCCCGGGTAGCCCTCCGGCCGCGTCTCGGTGGCACTGCGCCACGTTTCCTTGTACCAGCCTCCTTCGGGGTGGGCACTCATCTGGAGCAGGCGAGCCGTCTCGGGCGTTTTCTCGATCACGTGAGCTTCCCTTCCTCTCAGCGGGCCACAGCCGCTGAGAGGCAGCATGCGGGTGGTGGTGACATAGTGATCTACCCGCTCGCCGGCCAAACCTTTCGTCGGCCGACCCCATTCGCTCGTTGCGACGGTGATGCATTCACGGAACGAGTGGTACGACGACGCACGCTACGAGGTCGACGGTCCGGTCCAGTCGGCTGCCACATGGCCGATGCGCACCCGCTGCGGGTGGTCGCCGACCGCCACGGACGCGGTCTTCTCGCCCGTCGCGAAGTCGATCGCGGTGACCCGGTCGGCACCGCTCTCGGAGACGATGCAGGAGGTGCCGTCGCCGCTCACCGTCGCCCAGTACGGCTTCGAGGCCGGCACCAGGGGCCCTTCCTGAAGCGATTCCCGGTCGACGACGGTCGCGTAGTCGTCCATCGTCCCGGCCACGCACAGCTTCTTGCCGTCGGGGCTCATCGACAGCCCGTGGTGGCGGGAGTCGTTGACCCAGGTGGTGCGGTCCTCGCTGGTCGCCGGATTCTTCGGGAGGGTTTTCGCGCGGGTGATCTTGTCCTTGGCCACGTCGTACTCCAGGAACCCGTTGAAGAAGGAGACCTGGAAGTAGAGCTTGGACTCGTCGGGGGTGAAGGCGACGGGCCGGACCGCGTCGGACAGGTCCTTGCGGCCGAAGGCGTCGAGCCGTTCGCGCATGTCGATGACCTTGACCTGCCGATACGTGTTCGCGTCGACCACGGTGATGCGCCGGTCACCCTTCGTCCAGTCCATCGACGGATCGTCCAGGGCGGTGTTGACCTCGCCGATCGACATGTTCCAGAGGTACTTCCCGCCATCGGTGAAGACGTTCTCATGGGGCTTGTCACCGGTGGCGAACGAACCGAGTTGCTTACCCGTCTCGATGTCGAGGACGTGCACCGTATTCGACGTCGAAGCCGACACCGCCACGCGTTTGCCGTCGGGCGACACGGCCATGTGGTCCGCGCGGAATCCCGACACGGGGAAGCGCCAGTTGATTTTGCCCGTCGCGACGTCGATCGAGACCACGTCGGCGAAGCTGGGCCGGGAGACGACGATGGCCGAACCGTCCGGGGTCGAGTACATGTCGTCCACGAACTGGTCGTGCCCCTCCCCCGGCCCCAGCCGGATCCCCAGGAAGAAGGCGAGCTTGATGGGGTTGAGGTAGATCTCGGCGAGCCGCTGGTCCTTGTCCGGTATGACGTTGATGCGGCCGATCCTCGCCAGGTCGCCACTGGACTTGATGACGTCGGCGGTGCCGTCCCAGTTGTTGCCCACGAACATCACCTCCCGCAGGCCGGTCGCCTTGGCCTGTGCGGAGGCACTCGCCGCCGTGGAACCGGTCACGGCCAGTGCCAGGGCAGCGGCGAGGGAGAGAACGATCCGGGTGGAGCCACGGTGCTCGGAAGGCATGGCCACTCCATTCGAAGCGGGGGGTCTGTCATCGTCGGGGCGCCACCTACTGGAAAGTAATGAAGGCGGATGCCTCTCACAAGAGTTCTGACGACAAAAAATGACAGCCACTCAACTTCGCTGGGCGCGTTCGGTGCGCACGACCCGGGGCGTCACCAGTTGGCGGGTTCCGCCAGGCTGTACGAGTTCGCGATGCGTGCCTGGTCGTGGAAGACGGAGAGCTCCCGGGGCCCGGCGGGGAGATTCTCGCGCCAGCCGGTGCAGTAGATGCCGGAGGACCAGCGGATCGTGTGGGACGTCTTGGGCAGCACAGGGACTCCGGTCTTGCTGTACGCCTTGACGCCGTTGACCCAGATCTCGATGGCGCCGTTGGCCGCGTCGAACTTCAGGCGCGTGACGATCCGGATCCAGGTGCCGCGCAGGTTCGTGACCTTGGCGACGTGCGCGCTGAAGCCGCCGGAGCCGCCGATGCGCAGGTCGTCGTTCTGGATGAACATCAGTTCCCAGGGGCCCTCCGGATCCTCGGGCGACCATTGCTGGAACGTCACGTTCTGGTTGTGGAACTGCCAGGTGGGGGCGAGGTAGACGGCCTGGCCGTAATAGCGGTCCTGACCGACGGCCTGGGTGGAGCCCTGAATGGTCTCGGAGTGGTAGCCACCGCCCTCATCGATGTAGGTCTGCTTGGCCTCGATGGCGTTGCCGCCCTTGTAGGCGGGGGTGGAGACGTTGCGTATGACGCCTTGCTTCTGCGGCTTCTGCGGGTAGTTGGACCAACCCTCCACCGTGCCCTCGTTCTGGAAGTAGACCCCTGCGGGCAACGCCTGGTCGCTCACCTCGACGCGAGTGCCCGCTTCGGCGGACCCCCCGGTCAGGGCAAGGCCGGCCACCAAGGCCGCAGCGCACACCACTTGGAGCCACTTCTGGCTCGACTTCCTTAACATCCGATCAATCCTTTCAGGATCTCGACACGCCCTAAATTTCCTCCGCGAAAGTAGGGCACCTTGCGCAAGCTGTCCAGAGCATCACCACAGAGAGATCCGATGTCTAGCGGTGCCGAGGCCGACACCGGCCGTCAAGTCCGAACGGGCCACCGCACACCTCCCCGCACACCCCGCCGTGATCTACGCCACAAGCGCGCTACAAGCGCCTTGTCGCCGCGACAGCTGAAGTGTCCGGGTGACGCAGGTTGTGACCACGGAACTCGCCAGTAGGGCAGCCCGAAGTGACCACGCCGGCCGGCACGGTCGAGGCACACACCCACCTGTGAAGCTTGTGTGAAGAAGCGGAATGCTAGCGTCCACGGCGCCTTGACGTTGCAAAGAAGAGGGGGAGCTTTGGCACACCTTGATCACTTCAGTGCCGGATGGCTTTCACCGGTCATCGCGTACGTGATGGCCTGCGTCGGCGCCGCGCTCGGACTGCACTGCACCATGAAGGCGCTGGCGTCGGACGGCCGCTCCCGGCGCAACTGGCTGGTGACGGCCTCGGTCGCGATCGGATCGGGCATCTGGACGATGCACTTCATCGCCATGCTCGGCTTCGGAGTCGAGGGGACCCCGGTTCGCTACGACGTCCCGCTCACGCTGCTCAGCCTGCTGGTGGCCATGGCGATCGTCGGGGCAGGTGTTTTCACCGTCGGCTACGGGCGGTCACGGTGGCGCTCGCTGCTGGTGGGTGGTCTGGGCACCGGCCTCGGCGTCGGTGCCATGCACTACCTCGGGATGGCGGCACTCCGGTTGCACGGAAGCGTCGGCTACAAGCCGCCGATCGTCGTCCTCTCGCTGGTCATCGCGGTGGTCGCGGCGACCGCCGCGCTGTGGGCCGCCGTCGTGGTGCGCGGCCCCGCGGGAGCGACGCTCGCCTCCCTCGTCATGGGGCTCGCCGTGTCCAGCATGCACTACACCGGAATGGCCGCCGTGCACATCGAACTCGCCCCGCAGGGGGCGCACTGGACGGCGCCACGGCCACCCAGTTCATCTTCCCCCTCGCAGTGCTCCTCGGGTCGTTCCTCTTCCTCGCGTCGGCCTTCGTGGCCCTGTCGCCCACGAAGACCGAGCCGGCCGAGAGCACCGACGCCACCACGACCGCACCGGCCGGCTGAGTCCGGCTGCCACCTGCCCCACCGCACTCCCGTCCCCCCGCCTCCCTCACCGCACGCCCTCCCCCTGACGGGCTGCGGAACTCCGCGCTCACGCTGGCCGGTCGTGAACTGCCTCGTGCCATCGCGAGGCTGCACGCCGGGAAGCCCGTCGACCTCGACGCCGTGGCACCCGTGCGTCCCCAGCGTGACGACGAGGTGGGACAGGTCGGCGCCTCACTGGTCGCCGTCCACCGGGCCGCGGTCAAGGCAGCCGCCGATCCGGGCCGAGGTCCTGCACGGCATCTCCGGCGTCTATGTGAACCTCGCGCGCCGCAGCCAGGTGCTGGTGCACCGGCAGCTCGCGCTGCTCGACACGATGGAACGCCGCAGTGAGGACCCGGTCGAACTGGAGGACCTGTTCCGGCTCGACCATCTCACCACCCGGATGCGCCGCCACTCGGAGAGTCTCATCATCCTCTCCGGTGCCGTGCCGGGGCGTGGCTGGCGGCGCCCCGTCGCGCTCATGGACATCGTCCGGGCGGCCGTGGCCGAGGTCGAGGACTACGGCCGGGTGCTGATCACGGACATCCCCGCGGTCCGGCTGCCCGGTGCGGCGGTGGCGGACCTCACGCACCTGGTCGCCGAACTCGTCGAGAACGCCACGGCGTTCTCGCCCCCGCACACCAGGGTGCGCGTGTCCGCCGAGCGCGTCGGCGCGGGCATCGCCCTGGAGATCGAGGACCGTGGCCTCGGCATGGACCAGTCCGCGCTCGCCGAGGCCAACCGGCGCATCACCGACACCGAACGGATCGACCTGCTCGACAGTGGCCGGCTCGGCCTGTTCGTGGTGAACCGGATCGCGCACCGCTTGGACGTGCGGGTGGCCCTGCGGTCGTCGGTGTACGGAGGCGTCGTCGCCGTTGTCCTGCTGCCCGGCCACGTGGCGGGCGAACCGATCGAGGAGACCGGCGAGGGTGCGGCGGCCGGGGAGACGAGCGTGGACGGCACGGCCGCCGGACTGCCCCGCCGCGTCCCGGTCGGGCCGGGTGCCGCCGCCCCGGACCCGACGCGGCCGCCGGAGGAGCCGTCAGGCCCCGCAGCCGCCCCGGTTTCGGAGCCCGTGCGCCCTACGCCGCCTTCTGCTCCCGACCGGGAGCCACCGTCTCCCGCGGGCCGTCCCGAGCTGCCCCGCCGTGTACGCCAGGCCGGTCGGGCACCCGGACCGCCCGACGAGCCCGAACCGTATGAGCGCGCGCGGAAACCGTCCGAGCGCACACCGGAGGAGGCCCGCGCCGTCATGGCGTCCTTCCGGACGGGCTGGACCCGCGGCCAGGCCGTCAGGACGGCGCCGCGCGACCACGACACAGCAGGCGAAGGAGAACACCGATGACCGGCACCGACCAACGCTTTAGTGAACTCGACTGGCTTCTGGAGGAACTCATCACCCGGGTACCGGAGATCAGACACGCGATCGTGCTCTCCGGCGACGGACTGCCGGTCGGCACGTCGAAGACACTGTCCCGGGACGACGGAGAACGGTTCGCCGCGATCGCCTCCGGCTTCCACAGCCTCGCCAAAGGCACCGGACGCCACTTCAGGGCGGGCCGGGTCGTCCAGACGCTGGTCGAGCTGGAGGACGGATTCCTGTTCGTCGTCACCGCGGGCGAGGGCTCCTGCCTGGCGGTGTTCAGTGATGCCGGCGGCGATGTCGGCCTGGTCGCCTACGAGATGGCCCGGCTCGTCAAGCGGGTCGGTGCGCACCTCGGCACTCCGGCACGCGGCGAGGCCGGTGAGACCTCACGCCTCGATGACTGACTTTGAGCAGCGCTGGTACGACGACGAGGCGGGGCCCTTGGTGCGTCTCTACGCCGTGACGACCGGCCGGGCACGTGCCGGCACCGAGCAGCGACTCGACCTGATGACCGTCATCCACGCGGTGCCGCCGGACCCCGATCGCGACCTGGTGCTCTCGCCCGAGCAGGCGGCGATCCTGCGCCTGTGCGGCACACGACCGCATCCGGTGGCCGACATCGCGTCCGACTCCGGACTGCCGCTGACGGTCGTACGCGTGCTCCTCGGCGATCTGCTGGCAGCGGGCCTGATCCGGGCCACGCCGCCCGTCCCCCCGGCCCGGCTCCCCGACGCACATATCCTCAGGAGAGTGATCGATGGACTCCGAGCGCTCTGACGCGCCAGCGCCCTTTCTCGCCCTCAAGATCCTGGTGGCCGGGGGCTTCGGGGTCGGCAAGACCACGTTCGTCGGCGCGGTCAGCGAAATCCGGCCGTTGAACACGGAGGAGCTTCTGACGGAGGCGGGCCGGATGGACGACAACCTGGACGAGGTCGCCGACAAGCGCACCACCACCGTGGCACTGGACTTCGGCCGGATCACCTTCGGCGACGACCTCGCGCTGTACCTTTTCGGCACTCCGGGCCAGGACCGGTTCCGGTTTCTGTGGGACGAGCTGGCCACCGGCGCCCTGGGGGCGGTGGTGCTCGCGGACACCCCGGAGGCTGCGGGACTCCTTCCCGGCCGTCGACTACTTCGAGCGGCGCCGGCTGCCGTTCGTCGTGGCCGTCAACTGCTTCAACGGCCTTCGGGACTACAGCGCGTGCGAAGTGGCGACGGCGCTCGACCTGGACGAGAACACTCCGGTGGTGCTGTGCGACGCGCGGGACCGGGAATCCGGGAAGGAGGTCCTGATCACGCTGGTCGAGCTGGCGGGCGCATCCGCCACCACGTCCACCGCGTAGCGCACCGGTCCGCTACGATAGGTAGACCGACCTACCTACTTTGGGACATGCCATGAGTGACACCGGCCAGGGAGCGACCGGCCCCGTGAGGCGCAGGCCCGCGCGGGAACGCCTGCTGAGCGCGGCGGCACACCGCTTCTACGCCGATGGCGTGGCGGCCACCGGGATCGACACGATCACGACCGAAGCGGGCGTGGCGAAGAAGAGCCTCTACAACAACTTCTCGTCCAAAGCCGACCTGGTGAGGGCCTATCTCGAGGCGCGGCACGAGGAGTGGCGGGGGCTGTACCGGGCGCGGCTGGAGCAGGCCGAGGGCCCGCGCGGTGGCGTCCTCGCGGTCTTCGACGCCTACGCCGATCACGCGGCGTTCGCCTATGAGCGCGGGTTTCGCGGGTGCGGGCTGCTGAACGCGGCCGCCGAGCTGCCCGCCGGGGATGAGGGACGGGCCGTGGTGCGCCGTTCCAAGGAGGAGGTCGAGGCCCTGCTCGCCGGCCACCTCGCGGACCTGCTGCCCGAGCGTCCCGAACAGGCCCGTGTCATGGCGGAGCATCTGGCGTTCCTGCTGGAAGGCGCGGTGGCCCGGGCCGGTCTGGAGGGCGATGACCGTCGTCTGCGGCGCGCCCGCGCGCTGGCGGCGGACCTGCTGGAGCAGATGTGAGGCGGTCCGGCGGACACGAGGTTCGTTCGGTGGGCGCGGGATCGTTGTGTGTGCTCGCGGCGTCGGTGCTGTGGGGCACCACGGGGACCGCGGCGGCCTTCGCCCCGGACGTGGGGCCGATGGCCATAGGAGCCGTCGCGATGGGGCTGGGCGGACTGCTCCAGGCCCTGGTGGCGGCGCCCCGGATGGTCCGGCAGGCCCAGGCGCTGCGGGCGCGGCGCGGCACCGTGCTGCTGGGCGCGGTGGCGGTGGCGGTCTACCCGCTGGCGTTCTACAGCTCGATGCGTCTGGCCGGAGTCGCCGTGGGGACCGTGATATCGATCGGTACGGCCCCACTGGCCTCGGCCGTGATCGAGCGCGTCGTGGACGGGCGTCGGCTCACGCCTCGCTGGATGTTCGGTGCGGCCCTGGGCCTGCTCGGCACCGTGCTGCTGTGCGTGGCGGAGGCCCGTGGGGCGCACGACGCCCCGGGGGCGGCCTCCGTGGGCACCACCGTGCTCGGCGTGGGGCTGGGCCTGGTCGCCGGGGTGACGTACGCCCTGTACTCATGGGCGGCCCACCGGCTGATCAGCCGCGGGATCGGCTCCCGCGCGGCGATGGGCGCGATCTTCGGGCTGGGCGGGCTGCTGCTCGTCCCCGTCCTGCTGGCCACCGGCGCACCGCTGGTCAGCTCCTGGCCGAACGCGGCCGTCGGCACGTACATGGCGCTGGTGCCCATGTTCGCGGGCTACCTCCTGTTCGGCTGGGGGCTGGCACACGTCCCCGCCAGCACGGCGACCACGCTCTCCCTGCTCGAACCGGCCGTCGCGGCCGTGCTCGCCGTGCTGGTCGTCGGCGAACGCCTGCCCGCCCTCGGGTGGCTCGGTATCGCGCTCCTCGTCGGCTGCCTGGCCGTCCTCACCACACCGACGGCGCCTGCCCGGCCGCGACGGCAGCGGGAAGAGGGGGCAGGCGCGGCGCACGAGGCCGCGACGCGGGTTTCCGAGCACGAGCGCTGATCGCATACCCTCTCTCAGAGCTCCAGCGTGATGCCGTACCGGCGCAGCCATCCGTCGAGGCCGAGGACCAGTTCGGTGCTCGGCCGGAGGTCCTCCCGCCCGCCGGCGGCGGTTGCCTGCTTCAGCATCTCGGTGTCCAGCAGCGGACGTACGGGCGCGTCCCGGTCTGCCGCCAGGCGTGCCAACTCCGTCCGCAGGGCCTCGGCATAGCGGGGATCCTGGGTGCTGGGGTACGGGCTCTTGACCCGGTCGGCGATGATGTCCGGCAGGATGTCGCGCGTCGCGGCGCGCAGCAGGGATTTCTCGCGCCCGTCGAACGTCTTCATCGCCCAGGGGACGTTGAAGACGTATTCGACCAGCCGGTGGTCGCAGAACGGCACCCGCACCTCCAGGCCGACGGCCATGCTGGCCCGGTCCTTGCGGTCGAGGAGGACCTGCATGAAGCGGGTCAGGTGCAGGTAGCCGACCTCGCGCATCCGGCGCTCCAGTCCCCTGTCACCGTCCAGACGCGGCACTTCGGCCAGTGCCTCGCGATAGCGCTGGTGCTCGTATCCGGGCAGGTCCAGTGTGGACAGCAGCCCGGCATCCAGCAGCGTGGTCTCGTGGCCGCCGTTGCCACCGGAGAACGTCGCGGTCACGTGGGCCGCGATCCACGGGAAGGTGTCGGCGTGCACGGCCTCGGGGAGGTGGAACCATCGATAGCCGCCGAAGATCTCGTCCGCCGCCTCCCCGGAGAGGGCAACCGTCGAATGTTCGCGGATGCCCTTGAACAGGAGGTAGAGGGAGGTGTCGCCGTCGCCGAAGGTGTTGGGCAGGTCACGAGCGCGCCGGATGGCGGCCCGGTGGTCGGGGTCCATGAGTTCGGCGGTGTCCAGGACGATGTCGTTGTGGTCGGAGCGCACATGGGCGGCGAGGGCTCGCGCGTACGGGCCGTCAGGGGTACCGCGCAGGTCGTCGGCTTGGAAGTTCTCGGTGTATTCGGTGAAGTCGACCGCGAAGGAGCGCACCGGGCCGCTGCCGGCGGTGGACAGCGCGCGGGCGGCCAGTGCCGTGATGGCCGAGGAGTCCAGGCCGCCGGAGAGGAGCACGCACAGCGGAACGTCGGCGATGAGCTGACGGGCCACGATGTCCTCGAGGAGTTCGCGGATACGCGCCACGGTCGTGTCGAGGTCGTCGGTGTGCTCACGGGCCTCGAGGGCCCAGTAGGTGCGGGCGGTCAGGCCGCGTCGGTCGACGCGGACGGTGGTGCCGGGCAGTACCTCGCGCATCCCCTTGTACACGGCGTGGCCAGGGGTCTTGGTGAAGGTGATCAGCTCGGCCAGACCCTCGGCGTCCACCGCGGGGCGCACGGCGGGGTGGGCGAGGACGGCCCTCGGCTCGGAGCCGAAGATGACGCCGTCAGGGGTGGGGTAGTAGTAGAGCGGTTTGATGCCCAGCCGGTCACGCACCAGAAGGAGCCGTTCTTCGCGCGGGTCCCACAGCGCGAAGGCGTACATGCCGTTGAGACGCCGGGTGAAGCCCTCACCCCACCGGAGATAGGCGTGCAGCACCACCTCGGTGTCACTGCTGGTACGGAAGGAGTGGCCCAGGGACTCCAACTCCTCCCGTAATTCGCGGTAGTTGTACACCTCACCGCTGTAGGTGGTGACGAGCAGGGTCCGGCCGTCGCGCTCGACGGACATGGGTTGCCTGCCGCCCTCGATGTCGATGACGGCGAGGCGCCGGTGTCCCAACGCGGCGTGGGTGTCCAGCCAGACACCGCCGGCGTCCGGGCCCCGGCAGGCCACTGTCTCCGTCATCGCCGTGAGCGTCTCGCGCATGGTGGTGAGGTCGTGCTCGTAGGAGATCCATCCGGTGATTCCGCACATGACGGCGGCTCCTCCATCGTCGAAGCGGCGCCCCCTAGGGGGTGAGCGTCACATCCATGCGGGCGAAGCCGCGTGTCACCAGCTGGTCCCGGTAGGTGGGCAGGCCCGCCAGGGCCATGCGCGGAAAGCGTCGCAGGAGGACGGGCACGGCGGTTTCGGCCTGCATCCTGGCGAAGGCGGCGCCCAGGCAGTAGTGCGGGCCCAGCCCGAAGGAGAGCGGCCGGTTGTCCCTCCGGGTGATGTCGAACGTCGCCGGGTCGGTGAACCGGCGGGGGTCGCGGTTGGCGGCGGCCAGGACCAGCAGCGCCCTGCTGCCCGCGGCGACGCGGTGACCGTAGAAGTCGACGTCCGTCCCGGCGGCCCGCGTCAGCACGTGATTCGGCGGGTCGTACCGCAGGGTCTCGGTGACGAAGGCGGAGACGAGGTCGTCATCGGTGGTCATCCCCCGGCCCTCGGCGGGGTGCCGCAGGGCGAGGCGCACCATGGTGCCGATCAGGTCGCTGGGGCTCTGCACGCCGGCGATCAGGAACATCACCAGGCCGGCGACGAGTTCCTCTTCGCTCAGCGCTCCGGTGGCATCCCGATCGCGCACCATCACGCTGACCACGTCATCGCCCGGTTGGCGGCGCCGTTCCCGCACGAGGTCGTCGAGGTAGTCGACGAGCAGGTCCATCCCCGCGTCGGCGGGCAACAGTTCGTCGCGGTCGAAGATGGGCTCGAACGCCGTCGTGGCCGCGGTGATGGCGGTGCGCAGCGCCATCCGGTCCGCCTCGGGAATGCCGAGCATCTCTCCGGTCACGGATATCGGCACGCGGGTGGCGAACGCCTCGACCAGGTCGAGTGGGCCGCCGTCTTCGAGGTCGGCGAGTCGGGCCGTCCACCGCTCGGCCGCCTTGACCGCCAGGTGCCGCCGCTCGGCGACCTGGCCCGGGGAGTAGGCCCAGCGGGAGAAGCGCCGCATGCGCTCGTGGTCGGGCGAGTTGCTGAACATCATGATCTTTGTGAAGCACTGCCACGACGAGTGGTCGATCATGCCGGTCGCCGTGTGCACCTCGGCGTCGGTGACCAGGAAACGGGGGTCGCGCAGGGCGGTGCAGATCTCGTCGTAGCCGAGTACGAGGGTTCCGGAGGGGCCCAGCGGGATCACGGGTCCCAGTTCCCACAACGCGTCGTACAGGGGGTGGGGGTTGTGCTTCCCGGCCGGGGTGAACAGCTCGGAGAGGGCCTCGGCGGGCCCCATGAGCGGCTCGGTCAGCTGCTGTTCGGTCGCTGTCACGACGTTGCCTCCGTCTGCTTCTTCGCTGCCTGGAAGCCGGTGTAGAACCCCGCCTCGGTGTCGTACAGGTGAAGGCCGCGCAGGATCCGCCACAGGTGGCCGAGGCTCAGCCGCTCCTCCCGGACCATTCCCGGATGGGCTCTCTTCAGGGCGCGCTGCGCCTTGGGGAGGTTGTAGAACGGGATCGCCGGGGCCACGTGGTGTGCCGTGTGGACGGAGATGTTGTGGGTCAGGAACAACAGCGCCTTCGGATACGCGTAGTCCGTGGTCAGCAGCAGCCTGCCGGCGTTGCGTGTCCAGTACCGCGAGGTCAGAAAGGGGACGTCGCCCGCGCTGTGGTGCATGAGCGTCGTGGCGCTGAACCACAGGTGGGTCATCAGCCAGGGCAGGACGAAGTAGCACAACAGGCCCCGTACACCGGTGAACACCACCAGCGACGACAGGCCGACGACGGCGACCGGCCCGGTGAAGGCGATGGACCGCCACACGTCGCGGCGCATCGACCGCTTGGGGAAGTAGCCCGGCCTGAACCCCGACACGAACCAGTACCGGACGGTGCCTCCCCAGAAGGCCCAGGTGCGGGTGGACGCGTAGACGGCTTTGGCCAGGGGGGACAGGCGCTGGTAGGCGGCCGGGGGAAGGGGCCGCCAGTCGGTGTCGAGTTCGAGGTTGTTGGTATGCGAATGATGCAGATTGTGCACATGCCGCCAGGAGTGGTACGGGTACAGCAGCGGGAGCAGCGCGAAGCTCCCGGCGGCGGTGTTCAGCCGTCGGGACCGGGAGAACGATCCGTGCCCGCAGTCGTGAGCGATGCAGTGCATGCCCCAGCCGCCGAGGCCCGCCACGAACCACAGCGGGATGTCGAGCAGCCAGGAGGGGGAGAACACGACTCCGGCGATCGCCCCGGTGTAGAGGGCGAGGCTGACGGCGAGCCCGAGCACCCCGCGAGCCGGGCGCGGGGTGAAGTACTCGCGCGGGATCGACCGCGTCAGGTGCCGCCCCTCCAGCGCGCGCGATTTGTCCAGGAACTCCTCGAACCGCCGGTCCGGGCTGGTCGGCATGGTGCTCATGGCCATGGTGTCCTCGCTCTCGGTGGCTGATCAGTGGCGGCTCTCCTCGGCGAGCCGCCGGCCGAGATGGGCGGCCACGGCGTCGATGGACGAGTGCTCGTACAACAAGGCGGGCGAGAGGCGGAGTTCGACGTACTTCTCCAGCTTTCCGCACATCTGGATTCCGGTGCGGGAGTCGAGTCCGTAGTCCTCGAAGGACCGGGTCGTGTCGACCGTGGAGGGGTCGACGGACAGCTTGGTCACCATGTAGTCGACCATCCACGCACGGATGGCCTCCTCGGTGACCTGGTCGTCGGACGTGCGCTCGTTCTTGTTACGCCGAAACACGGTGGGCTCCCCTTCGTTTCCGAGCGATGCGTGCGGCCGGGGGCTCGCGCAGGCTCCACACGATGTGCAGTCTGCCGAGGACGGTCAGAGCCCAGCCGCTGAGGTCGGGCTCCCACCACCGGGTGGCGTGGCGGTAGGACCCGGGAAAGGCGTGGTGGTTGTTCTGGAGGCCCTCACCGAAGGTCAGGACGGCGATCCACCAGTTGTTGGTGCTCTGGTCCCCGTTGTCGAACGGCCTGCTGCCGAAGGCGTGGCAGACGGACCCGACGCACCAGGCGGCCTGATTGGCGACGAAGATCCGGGCGAGGCCTCCGAAGACGAGGCCGGAGAGGGCGGACATGGCGGTGTGCCCGACAGCGAAGCCGATCGCCGCCGGGAGGACGAGGCCGGTCAGCACCCACGCCGGGTAGAGACGGTGATGCACAATCAGGCGCCGCTCACGCAGGATGTCCGGCGCGTAGACGGACCACTTCGACGACTCCTCGCTGAGCATCCACGGCATGTGCGCGTACCACAGGCCGCGCATGCGGGCCTTGCAGCCCGTGCCGTGCAAGTTCGGCGAGTGCGGGTCGCCCTCGCGATCGGCGAACTTGTGATGCCGGCGGTGGGTCGCCACCCAGAACAGCAGCGGGCCCTGCGCGGCCATGGAACCGGTGGCCATCAGGATGTCCTGGAACCACGGTGAGGTCTTGAACGCCTTGTGGGCGAGGTACCGGTGCAGCCCGATGGTGACCCCGCCCAGGTGCACGCAGTAGAACAAGCCGAACAGGACCACATCGGTCACCGTGAACTTCCCCGTCACCAGCAGGTACGCGGCCGCGACGGTACCGATGAGCGGAAGGACCATGGTGGTCAGCGCGGAGAACCTCTTGATCCGCAGGCTTCTCGGGTCGAGCCGGACGATGCCCGCCGGGGCGCTGGGAGCCGACATGGGTGCGGTCTTCCCCTCTCTCAGGTTTCCCGGGCCGCGGTCGTACGCGCCGGATAGCGGACGTCGGACACCAGTCCCGCACGGTCCAGGAGGCCGATGACCCCGCCGGTGATGTCGATCTGCCAGAAGCGGTGCCGGTTGTGCGCCAGCGACGGCTGGGAGTGGTGGTTGTTGTGCCATGACCCGCCCACGGAGACCGGCGCGAGCACGGCGAGGTTCTGGCTGGAATCCCGGGTCTCGTACGGGCGGCGGCCCAGGGTGTGCCCCAGCGAGTTGACCGCCCACGTCACATGGTCGAGGACGAACATGCGGGCGAACCCGCCCCACAGCAGTCCGCCGAGCGCGTCCACCGGCCGGCCGGTCACCGCCCAGCCCACCGCTGCCGGCAGGGCCAGTCCCAGAGCGATCCACCAGGTGTAATAGCGATCAACCGTGCAGACATGGCGATCGCGCAGCAGGTCGGGGACGAACCTGACCCAGCCCTCCCGCCGGACGGTGAACAGCCAGCCGACATGGCCGTGCCACAGACCGCGCAGGGCCGCCAGCCGCCCCTCGCCCCGCGGGCGCGGCGAGTGCGGATCGCCGTCCCGGTCGGCGAGAGCGTGGTGCTTACGGTGCACCGACACCCAGAACAGGATCGGCCCCTGTGCCGCCATGCTGCCCGCGACGCCCCACAGGAAGGTCAGCCCCGGGCCGGCGGAGAACGACCGGTGGGAGAAGAACCTGTGCAGCCCGCCCTCGACGCCCAGGGACGTGACGAGGTACATGCCGGCGAACAGCGCGAAGTGCAGCCACGACCAGCCTTGGTGGACCGTGAAGACGATGGCGGCCGCGAAACCGGCCGTGGATCCGCCGACCGTGGCGCAGGCGAGCACGAGCGCGGAGCGGTCCCTCGGTGGCGCGGTACCGGCCTCAGCGTTCATGGCCCGGCTCCCCGGCGAGATCGCAGGGCGCGAGGTCGCAGGGCACGAGGTCGCCGCCCAGGGTGCCTTCCCGGTACGCCTCCCGCGCGGCCGCCCGGCGGATCTTCCCGCTGGTGGTCAAGGGGATGGTACCGACCCGTACGAGGTGCGCGCCGGCCGGCCGGACGCCGTGTTCGGCGGCGACCGCCGCCAGCAGACTGCCGCGTAAGGCGTCCAGCTCGACCCGGGTCCGACGGCTGTCGCGCACCTCGGCGACCACGACGATCTGTTCCTCGGACGCGCCCCGGTACCCGAAGGCGACGGACCGGTGTACGGACCGGTGGGCACGGTCGACCGTGCGCTCGATGTCCTGCGGGTAGAGGTTCCGGCCGGCCACGACGAGCAGACCGCTCATCCGGCCGGTGACGAACAGCTCGCCGTCGCGCAGATAGCCGAGGTCACCGGTGCGCAGATACCGTCGCTGACCGGCTCGGCCGGCGGGCGTCGCCGCGAACGTCGAGCGGGTCGGATCGGGTTTGCGGTGGTAGCCGGCGGCGACGCCCGGCCCGTGCACCCAGACCTCCCCGATCTCGCCATCGGCCAGCACCCGGCCGGAGTCCGGATCGACGACGAGCAGTTCGTGGCCCTCCGGCGCGCGCCCGCAGCCGACCAGGGGCACGCTGTCGCCCTCGGCACCCACCACCCGGCCGCGCGACAGCTCCTCCCGGTCAACCCACTCGACGCTCAGGGGCGTCCCGGGCGCTTTGGCCGTCACCAGCAGCGTGGCCTCGGCGAGCCCGTAACACGGGATCAAGGTCTCCTCCCGGTAGCCCCGGGCCGCGAACCGCTCCCGGAAGGCGTTCAGGGTGTCGAGCACGATCGGCTCTGAGCCGCAGAAGACGTGCCGGAGCGACGACAGGTCCACACCGGCCAGATCCTCCTCGTCCACCGTGTCCGCACACAGCTGGAAGGCGAAGTTCGGCGCGACGGTGATGGTCACGCGGTGTTCGGTGATCGCCTGGAGCCAGCGGGCCGGCTGCTGGACGAAGTGCTCCGGCGTCATCATCAGCAACGGCCAGCCGCCGTGCAGCGCCAGCATGATGGTCCCGATGAGTCCCATGTCGTGATAGGGCGGTAACCAGGTCAGCCCGACGCGATCGTCCTCCGCACCGATGTGCCGACCGATGGCGTGGCAGTTGCTCATCAGATTGGCGTGCGTCAGCTCCACGCCCTTCGGATCGCCCGTCGAGCCGGACGAATACTGGATCAGCGCTGTGTCCGTCGGCCGCACCGGACCGTCCGGCGCCGCCGGGACATGGCTGCCGGCCGCCTTCGAGAGAGGTTCGTCGTCCAGCGGAATCAGCCGCGGCGCCCTCTCCCCACCGGCCGCCATCCCGGCGAATCGCCGCTCATGGCGGGAATCGGCCAGGATCGCACCGGGCACACAGTCCGCCAGGATCGAACGCAGCCGGGCCACGGCCCGCCGGTTGGTCGGAGGAAAGGCCGGGACGGCCGTCGCACCGGCCTGGAGTATCCCCATCAGCCCCGCCACGAACCGCAACCCGGGCTGACCGGCCAACACCACCCGGTCGCCGCTGTGTCCCTGGGACCTCAGCCGCGCCGCCACGGCGTCGGAATACCGCTTCAGGTCGCGATAGGTCCACGAGGCGACGCGGTGACTCGTCCCGTCAGCCAGAAGGCGGAACGCCGGGTGGTGGGGGGTGAAGCGTGCCCGGGCACCGAGGATGCCGGTGAGCGTCGCATCCGGCCGGGACATGTACAGCGCGATCTGTGAGCATGCTCCATCCTGCTGACGTGTCGCGACCTCCTGCTCCACCAAACCCCTTCCCAGAGCCGACCCGTCGAGCGCTCCCCGCACTCAAGATGAAACTCCTGGAGTCCAATGGCCTGGTCGCGTCGCGATCCCTCACCGGGGCGGTGGACAGCGGACAACAGCCGATCAGGCGCGGGCGGTAGCGTAACCCTTCACCTTCCGCTTGACCACAGGGCAGATGGCCCACGTCCGCGCGGCGCCGGATGCCGGAAGGAGGAGACGGCGGGTTCTCAGACGTGGGACAGCGCGAAGGAGACCAGGAAGCCGCCGACCGTGACCAGCCCGATCGCCAGGTGAGCCTCCTGGAACGCCTCCGGGATCATCCTGTGCTGCGCGCTGCCTTCCTCATCCCGGCAGAACTGGACAGGCCCTCGGGGACGTTGCCCCCCACCACCTGCCTGTATGACCTCTGGCATGCCGCCCCGTGTACCCGCGCGAGCGGCGCCGGCCGGCGCCTCAGTCGCCAGGGGCGACCGGCTCGGGATCGGCGCCGAGCGCGTCGAGCACCGCGTCGCCGTTCGCCCTCGCCCACTCGGTCAGCATGTGAATCGGATCGATCAGCGTCGCCCCGAGCGGGGTGAGTTCGTACTCGACGCGGGGCGGCACCTCGGCGTAGGCGTGGCGGCGGATGAGCCCGTGCGCCTGGAGCCGCCGGAGCGTCTGGGTGAGCATCTTGCGGGAGATGCCGCCGATCAGCTCGATCAGCTCGCCATGGCGCACCGGGCCCTCGCTGAGTCCGTAGAGCACGACCACCGTCCACTTGTCGGCGATCAGCTCGACCGCCAGACGCGCCGGACAGTCGGCGAGGAAGAAAGCACCGCGACCGAAACCGCTCATGGCGCCCAAGGTACCCGCGCCACAGGTACCTGCCGGTTCCTGTCGGAAACCTAGCCTGGGTCTCTCCCCCTCCCAAGCCAGGAGAGTCATGCGCGTCATCACCCAGCAGACGCTCGGCGGTCCCGATGTGCTCACCATCGTGGACGCGCCCGAGCCCCGGCCCCTCCCCACCGAGGTACTCGTCCGCGTCAAGGCGATCGGGCTGAACCCACTGGAGGCGCGCCTGCGCGCCGGCGAGTTCCCGCTGATCGGCCGGCCGCCGTTCGTCCTCGGCTGGGACATCAGCGGCGTGGTCGAGGAGGCGCCGCAGACGTGGCGGTTCAGGCCCGGCGACGAGGTGTTCGGGATGCCGCTGTTCCCGCGGGCGGCGAGCGCGTACGCCGAGGTCGTGGCGGCGCCCGCGTTGCACCTGGCGCGCAAGCCGGCGTCGCTCTCGCACATCGAGGCGTCGGCGCTGCCGGTCGTCGGGCTGACGGCGTGGCAGGGCCTCGTCGACCTCGGCGGCGTGACCGAGGGCGACCGCGTCCTGATCCACGGCGGTGGTGGCGGGGTCGGCCACGTCGCGATCCAGATCGCGAAAGCGCTCGGCGCGCACGTGATCGCGACCGCCGGCGGGAGCAAGCGGACGTTCGTCGAGGGGGTCGGCGCCGACGAGGTGATCGACTACACGGCGGTCGACTTCACCGAGGCGGTCCGCGACATCGACGTCGTGCTCGACACGATCGGCGGCGACACCGCCGAGCGGTCGCTCGACGTGCTCCGCCCGGGCGGTCACCTGGTGACGGCGGTGGCCGAGGACGATCCGGAGCTGACCGCCATGTACGAGGCGGCCGGCATGCGCTTCAGCGGCATC
Source organism: Streptomyces sp. NPDC019937 (assembly GCF_040631655.1). NCBI lineage: Bacteria > Bacillati > Actinomycetota > Actinomycetes > Kitasatosporales > Streptomycetaceae > Streptomyces > Streptomyces sp. NPDC019937. The sequence goes on along the minus strand of NZ_JBEYAL010000001.1, from coordinate 205,997 downwards.
GCGGTCGACCCCGATCCGGTCGCCCTGCGAGGTCTGGTCGAACTCGTCGAACGGGGCAGGCTCCGGGTCCATGTGCGGGAGACGTTTCCGTTCGAGCGCGTCGCCGACGCCCACCGGCTGCTCGACGGCGGTCACCTCCAGGGCAAGCTCGTCCTCACCGTCTGACATCAGCTGCCCGGCGGGACAGAGTCTCGTACAGGCCTCGTATGCGGAGTCAGCCGCGGCTGGGTGGTACCGGCCGGCCGGTGAGACGGGCGTGGAGGCCGTTGCGGGAGCGGATCGGCCGGGTCGGGCCCGTGCCCCCGCGAGGGGATCGTCTCCGTCGGGAAGCCCGTCACGGCGCAGTTCCTCGAGCGCCGCGTGGACCGACTGCGCCCATAGGGGAGACGGGCACATCTCCGACACCAGCGCGGGCTGGCTGTCGTCAGTGGTGATCGGTGCCCGTGGGGCGGAGCCGTCGGAGCGTGAGGAACCCGGCGAGGGCGGCGGCGCCCACGATGAGCGCGGCGATGGTGAAGGTCTGGGTCATGGCGTCGACGAACGCGCCGTTCACCAGGGCGCGGAAGGGCTCGGCCTGCTCGGGCGGCAGGTGCCCGGCGGCCTGACTGGCCGAGCCCAGGGTCTGTGTGGCGGCGTCGGTGACCGCGCTCGGAGTGTGTGGCGGCAGGCCTTCGAGGACCTGGTCGCGGTACAGACTGGTGCCGATGCTGCCCAGGACGGCGGTGCCCAGCGCGCCGCCGAGTTCGTACGCCGTCTCGCTGATCCCCGCGGCCGCACCGGCTTTCTCGGCAGGGGCGGTACCGATGATGACGTCGTTGGTGAGCGTTTCGGCCATCCCGACCCCGGCGCCGATGAGCGCTCCGCCGGCGAAGGTGAGTGACATGGCCTCGTCGACGCCCAGCATGCTCAGCGTCAGGTAGCCGACGGCCGCCGTGCCGAGCCCCAGGCCGATCACCCGGCCCACCGGCAGGCGGCGGGCAACGGCCGGAACCGTGAGCGCGCCGAGGACGGCTCCCACGGCCAGGGGCAGCGACCACAGCCCCGCCTCCAGCGGCGAGAGCCCCAGGACGATCTGGAGGTACTGCGGGGAGAAGTACACGACGCCGGTCATGGCGAACACTCCGGCGATGTTCGCGAACACCGCGACGGTGAACGGGAGCGACCGGAAGAGCCCTGTGTCGATCATGGGGTGGGTCAGGCGCCGCTGGCGGACCGCGAAGAGCGTGGTCAGGAGCGCGCCCCCGCACAGCAAGGTGAGCGAGGCGAGACCCCAGCCGTGCTTGCCGACTTCCTTGATCCCGAAGATCAGGGTGAGAACGGCGGCGGTGAGCACGAGCGCCGAGAGAAGGTCGAACGGACCGGGACTGGGGTCCTTCGACTCAGGCAGCAACCGCGGCCCCATGACGAGCAGGAGCAGCATCACGGGCAGGTTGATCAGGAAGACCGACCCCCACCAGAAGTGCTCCAGCAGCAGTCCGCCGGCGACCGGCCCGAGGCCGGCGCCGCCCGCGAAGGTGGCGGCCCACACCGCGATGGCACGGCGGCGCTCGGCGGGGTCCGTGAAGATGTTGCGGATCAGCGACAGCGTCGACGGCATCAGGGTGGCGCCGGCCACGCCCAGGAGCGCGCGGGCCACGATCAGCACTTCGGCGTTCCAGGCGAAGGCGGCGAGGGCCGAAGCGCCTCCGAAGGCCAGTGCGCCGATCAGCAGCAGCCGGCGGCGGCCCATGCGGTCCCCGAGCGTGCCCATCGTGACCAGCAGCCCGGCCAGGAATGCGCCGTACACATCGATGATCCACAGCAGTTGTGTCGCCGTGGGGGCCAGATCCGCGCTGAGCGAGGGCACCGCCATCGACAGCACGGTCAGGTCGATGCTCATCAGCAGCACCGGGACGGTGAGCGCGCTCAAGGCCCACCACCGGCGCACCCCCCGGTGCCGCTCCACGTGCGGCTGATCCAGCACGGGCATGTCGCTCTCCTCAACTTCGCGGCGTGTGCCGAGGACAGTAAGTTGGCCATCTGGCCAAGTCAAATGACCAGGTCGTCCGACCAAGTCGTCTGACCAAGTCACTTGGCCAATGAATGGTAGGGTGGCGGAATGGGTACGGCATCGACGCGCAAGGCGGCGAAGAAGCAGGTCAGCGCGGACGTCCGGCGGGAACGGCTCGTGGCCGCGGCGCTCCGCGTGATGAAGCGCGACGGCATCGCCGCCGCGACGACGCGGGCGATCTGCGCGGAGGCGGACATGCCGCACGGCGCCTTCCACTACTGCTTCCGCTCCAAGCAGGAGCTCTATGCCGCGCTGCTGTCGACGGACATCAACCTCACGCTCGACGCGGCCTGGCCGGCCGTCGTCCCCGCGGCCGATCCCGCCGAGAGCATCCGGGCCCTGTTCCGCACCTACTGGGCGGCCGTCCAGGAGGACCCCGAAACGCAACTCGTCCTGACCGAACTGGTCCACCTGGCCCTGCGGGAACCGGAGTTGAGCGAGCTGCCGGCCTGGGAGCACCGGGCCTATCACGACAAGGTCGTGTCCCACCTGGAGCGCTTCATGGACGAGGCGCAGCTGGAGCTGACGGTCGCCACCCGGGTGCTGGCCGAGATGGTCATCTCCGCGCTCAGCGGGGTCGTCTCGTCCTGGCTCTCGCACCGGGACAGCGCGGTGGCCATGGAGGCCCTCGACCACTTCGCCGCCCTCTTCGCGACGCTCACCCGCCCTCGCCGATCCGCGTAACCGCCCCCGGCTTCCGGCGGCGACGGCCTTGGTGGTCCGCAGGGCCGGGGCGGGGGTGTCGCTAACCCCCCTTCGGGTTCCTGGGGCTGGCCCCCGTACGGCCGGGGTGTTGACGCCATGGCGCCGCATGCTTCCCGGTCCGTACGTTGAGGCAGGTCAGAGCCTTGCCGACCGAATCAGCACCGGAGCCCTCCATGTCTCCTGCCATCGCGCCGTCCCCATCCACCGCACCCGTCGGCGCCACCGCGCGGCAGGGGAGTGAGTTCGCTCCCCTGCTGCGGAAGGTCAGGGGCCAGGGGCTGCTGGAACGTCGCAAGGGCTGGTACGCGCGGATGATCACCGTCAACCTGCTCGCCCTGGCCGCCGTGGTGACGGGGCTCGTCCTCGCCGGGGACACCTGGTGGACGCTGCTGCTCGCCGCGCCGCTCGCCGTCCTGTCCGCCCGCACCGCCTACGTCGGCCACGACGCCGGGCACGCCCAGATCGCCGTCGGCCGCCGGGCGAACCGCGCCATCGGGCTCCTCCACGGCAATCTGCTCCTGGGCATGAGCTGCGCATGGTGGAACGACAAGCACAACCGGCACCACGCCAACCCCAACCACATCGAGAAGGACCCGGACGTCGGCGCCGGCGCACTGGTGTGGACCGCGGAACAGGCCGCCGAGCGCCGCGGATTCGCCCGGTGGGTCACCCGCCACCAGGCCTGGCTGTTCTTCCCGATGCTGCTGCTCGAAGGCATCGCCCTGAAGGTGAGCAGCGTGAAGGACCTGCGGCGGCAGCCGGTACGCGAGCGGGCCGTCGAGGGCGCGCTGCTGGCACTGCACACGGCCGGTTACGTCACCCTGCTGCTCACCTGCCTGCCGGTGGGCAAGGCCCTCGCGTTCGCGCTGCTCCATCAGGCGCTCTTCGGGCTCCACCTGGGAATGGCCTTCGCGCCCAACCACAAGGGCATGGACATGCCCGACCCGGCGGGCGGGCGCTGGGGCCATCTGCGCCGCCAGGTCCTGACCTCGCGGAACGTCCGGGGCGGACCGGTCACGGACTGGCTGCTCGGCGGGCTGAACTACCAGATCGAACACCACCTGTTCCCGAACATGCCCCGGCCCCACCTCAGGCTCGTACAGCCGCTGGTCCGGGAACACTGCCGCGGCCTCGGGCTCCCTTACGCCGAGACCGGGCTGCTCGACTCCTACCGGCAAGGACTGCGGCACATGCACACCGTCGGCGGTGCGGCCCGGCCCGCATGAGAGCGCCGTCGGCTGCCGTGCGGGTCGTCGTCCTCGACGTGGATCGGCTCGTCCGCGCCCAGCGAACACACCACGGTGTTCACGCGTCGAGTCCTCCCCGCTTGACCAACTGGCTCGCGATCACGTTCCGCTGGATCTCGTTGGTGCCCTCACCGACGATCATCAGTGGCGCGTCGCGGAAGTAGCGCTCCACGTCGAACTCGGTCGAGTAGCCGTAACCGCCGTGGATGCGGACCGCGTTGAGGGCGATCTCCATGGCCGTCTCGGAGGCGAACAGCTTGGCCATGCCGGCCTCCATGTCCACGCGCCGGCCCGCGTCCGCCTCGCGGGCGGCATAGAGGGTGAGCTGCCGGGCCGCCGTGAGGGAGGTGGCCATGTCGGCGAGGTGGTTGCCGATGGACTGGTGCTTCCAGATCGGCTTGCCGAACGACTCGCGTTCCCGCGCGTAGGCGAGGGCGTCCTCCAGCGCGGCCCGGCCGACACCGAGCGCGCGGGCCGCGACCTGGAGACGGCCGGTCTCCAGGCCCTTCATCATCTGGGCGAACCCCTCGCCCTCAACGCCGCCGAGCAGCGCGTCCACCGGCGCGCGGTGGTCCTCGAAGGACAGCTCGCAGCTCTCCACGCCCTTGTAGCCCAGCTTGGGCAGATCGCGGGAGACGGTGAGCCCCGGCCCGTGCTCGACCAGCAGGATGGAGATGCCCTTGTGCGCGGGGGACGCCTGGGGGTCCGTCTTGCACAGCAGGGCGATCAGCTGCGAGCGGCGGGAGTTGGTGATCCAGGTCTTCGCACCGTTGACCACGTACCCCTCGTCGTCCCGGCGGGCGACGGTGCGCATGGCCTGCAGGTCGGAGCCGCCGCTCGGCTCGGTCAGGGCCATGGTGGCCCTCACCTCGCCGGTGGCCATCTTCGGCAGGTACCGCCGCTTCTGGTCCTCCGTGCCGAAGTGCAGCAGCAGCTTGGCGACCACGGTGTGCCCGCCCATGGCCCCGGCCAGGCTCATCCAGCCGCGGGCCAGTTCCTCGGCGACGAGGACGTAGCACGGGGTGGACACCGGTGTGCCGCCGTACTCCTCCGGGATGGCGAGGCCGAAGATCCCGAGCTCCTTCATCCGCTCGATCAGGGCCTCGGGGTAGGTGTTGGTGTGTTCCAGCTCCCGCACGACCGGCTTGACGTCCCTGTCGACGAAGTCGTGCACCGTGCGGACGACGAACCGCTCGTCCTCGGACAGGATGTCGAGAGTGCTCATGAAAGGGCTTCTCCTTGCTGCGGTCTCTGGTCGGGCACCGATGGATCAGACAGCGTCGTCGGCCCGCGGGCGTCCATCAGGTCCGCGTCGTAGCCGAGCTCGGTCAGGATGTGTTCGGTGTGCTCGCCGAGGGCGGGGACGGGACCCATGCTCGGGGTGACACCGGCCAGGTCCACCGGTGGCAGCAACGCCGACACGGCCTCTCCCCCGGGGATCCGCACCTGCCGCCAGCGGTTCCGGCCGGTCAGCACGGGATGCTCCAGGAACTGCCCGACGTCGTTGACCGGTGCGTTGGCGATGCCGATGGCGTCGAGCAGCCCCATCACCTCACCGCTGTCCGACGCCGCGACCCGCTCGGCGAGGATCGCGTCCAGCTCGCCCCGGTGGCTCACCCGGCCGGCCCCGGTGGCGAAGCGCGGGTCGTCGACCAGGCCGGGGGTTGCGAGGAAGTGCTCGCACAGGGCGGCCCATTCGCGTTCGTTTTGCACGGACAGCAGCACGTCCTTGCCGTCGGCCGCGGTGTAGGTCCCGTAGGGGGCGATGGTGGCGTGCCGGGTCCCGGCCCTGGGCGGCTGCGTACCGCCGTACGCCGTGTAGTAGGCGGGCTGGCCCATCCACTCGGCCAGCGCCTCGAACAGCGAGACCTCGACGGCCCGGACGCGGCCCCGGGTCGCCCTGGTGAACAGGGCGGTGAGGACGCCGCTGTAGGCGTACACGCCGGCGGCGATGTCGGCGATCGACACCCCCACCCGGGCCGCCTCCTCGGCGCTGCCGGTCAGCGAGACGAGGCCGGTCTGGCACTGCACCAGCAGGTCGTACGCCTTGCGGTCCGCCCACGGCCCGCTCGTGCCGTAGCCGGAGATCGAGCACGGGATGAGCGAGGGGAACCGCTCGGCCAGCGCTTCGGCGTCCAGACCCAGGCGGGCGGCGGCGCCGGGGGCCAGGTTCTGCACGAACACGTCCGCCCGCGCCAGGAGGGCCTCCAGCACCCCGCGCCCCCGCTCCGACTTCAGGTCCAGCGTCACCGACTCCTTCGAGCGGTTGAGCCACACGAAGTAGCTGGACTCGCCGTGCACCGTGGTGTCGTACCGGCGGGCGAAGTCGCCGCCGTCCGGACGCTCCACCTTGATCACCCGCGCTCCGAGATCGGCGAGCTGGCGGGTGGCGAAGGGAGCCGCCACCGCCTGCTCGACGCTCACGACGGTGATACCCGACAAGGGCAGGCCGTCAGCGGGCTCCGTGTGTCCGGCCATGAGCTGACCTCCGTCAGACGTGAGTGACCCGGCCTGGAGTACCATCATGAGCACTCATGAACGGCTAAGTGAAATAGCGATTGGTGATGCCGCCATGCGGACAGTGGATGGCGCGGAAGGGCCCTGATGGACGTCAAGCAGCTCAAGGCGCTCATCACGGTCGCCGAGGTGGGCAGCGTGACCCGCGCCGCGGAGCTGCTGCACTTGGTGCAGCCCGCCGTCACCCGGCAGATCCGCACCCTGGAGGAGGAGCTGGGTGTCCCCCTCTTCCAGCGCACGAGGCAGGGCATGCGGCCCACCGAGGCGGGCGAGATCATGGTGGACCGGGCGCGCCGGGCCCTGAACGAACTGGAGCGGGCGCGCGCCGAGGTGCAGCCCAGGCCCGGGGAGGTGACCGGCATCGTCACCCTCGGCCTGCTGGAGAGCACCAGCGACCTGCTCGCCGAACCGCTGGTGTCGGCTCTCGGAGAAGCCCATCCGGGTGTGGAGCTGCGTCTGATGACCGGCTACTCCGGCCATCTCCAGCAGTGGCTCGACGACGGCGACCTGGACCTGTCGTTGCTGTACAACCTGGACAGCACCCCGTCCCTCAACGCCCGCCCCCTGGTGCGCGAGCGGCTGTGGGCGGTGGCCCCACCGGCGGCCCGGCTGCGCGCCGACCACCCGGTGGCCTTCGCGGAGATGGCGGCGCACCCCCTGGTGATGCCCGCCTCCGGCCACGCCCTGCGTGCCCTGATCGACGCCGCGGCGACGCGGTCCGGGATCGCGATGGACGTCAGGGTGCAGACCAATTCCATGCGTGTGCAGAAGCAGCTCGTCCTGGCCGGACACGGCTGGACCGTGCTGCCCGGTCTCGGCATCGCCGACGACATCGCCAACGGCACCCTCAGCGCGGCTCCCGTGTGCGAGCCCGACGTGTGGCGGTCGATCGTCCTGGCGACCCCGCGCTACGGACGCGTACCGCCGGCCGTCGAGGTCGTCGCCCAGGAGCTGGTCCGCCGGATCGACGCGGCCGTGCCCCGGGGCCGATGGCCGTCCGCCCAGCCGCACACGACGGACGAACCGGATACCATCCCGCTCCCTCCGCGAGGACTCCTGTGACGCACACCGCTGAACGATTCGATGCCTTCGCCCATACCGACGACGGGGTCGCGGTGGCGTACCAGCGCCGCGGCTCCGGCCGACCGCTCGTCCTGCTGGCAGGGCAGGCGAACAACCACCACTGGTGGGACGGCATACGCGAGGACTTCCACGACACCCACAGCACGATCACGCTGGACTGCCGCGGCACCGGCGCGAGCGGCACACCGCGATCGGGCTACTCCACCCCGCGTTTCGCGGAGGACGTGGTGGCCGTCCTCGACGCCCTGGGCATCGAGCGAGCCGATGTGTACGGCACCTCCATGGGCGGCCGGATCGCCCAGTGGGTCGCGGCCCGCCACCCGGAGCGCGTCCGGCGCCTCGTCCTGGGGTGCACCTCGCCCGGCGGGCCCCGAGCCGTCGAACGGGACGCCTCGGTGCGGCGGGCGCTGGCCCAGCCCGACCCGGACGCCGCGCGGCAGGCCCTGCTCGACCTGATGTACAGCCCCGCATGGCTCGCCGGGCACCCCGGCCCGTACCGCACCCTCGGCGACCCCCACATGCCCGCGCATGCCCGACGCGGCCACCTGACCGCCAGCAACGGGCACGACGCCTGGGACGCGCTCCCCTCCATCGCCGCCCCCACGCTCATCCTCCACGGCGACCAGGACCGGCTCACCCCACCCGAGAACGTCCCGCTGCTCGCGGCCCGCATCCCCGACGCCCGGACCCACCTCTTCCCCGGAGCCCGGCACGCCTACTTCGAGGAGTGCCGGGACCAGGCCGGCGCCCTGGTCCGCGAGTTCCTGGGCTGAGGACCGAGGCGCCGGGGCCGGCGCACAGCGAAGCGCGCCTCCATCCGGCCCGAGGCGGGGCGGGCCGGCGTCGGCCATGCGGTGGCGTCATGCTGACATCACGCAATTCTATTGTTCTTCCGGCTCCATCAGCGCCCATGATGTGGGGCACCTCAGCCCCGATGAGAGGGAGTTGCACGGATGAGCCAGCCCCGCCGGTCCGGAGCAGCCGCACCACCCTCCTGGCAGGAGGACGTGTTCACAGCCCTGAAGAAACACGGCATCCAGCAGATCGCCTACGTCCCGGACACCGGTCACTCGTACGCCATCCAGGAGGCCCGGCGGGATCCCGCCATCCGCGACGTCGTGCTCACCACCGAGGAGGAGGGCGTCGCCGTCGTCAGCGGCGCGTGGCTCGGCGGGCAGCGCGCCGTGCTGCTGATGCAGAGCAGCGGCGTCGGCAACTGCGTCAACATGTTCTCGCTGCTCCAGATGGGCCAGTTCCCCTTCCTCACGCTGGTGACGATGCGCGGGGAGTACGCCGAGTTCAACCCCTGGCAGAACCCCATGGGACGGAACACCCAACGGGCACTGGAGCTCATGGGCATCACCGTCCTGCGCGCCGACGTCCCCGAAGACGTCGGAGAGACCGTCGAGGCCGCCCTGGAGTCGGCCTTCGGGGCCGGTGAACGCGTCGCCGTGCTCCTCGGGCAGAAGCTGATCGGCCGCAAGAAGTGGGAGCGTAACCGATGACCGCCACCGCATCGCACACCGCGCCGGAACCCCGCCTCGACCGGCGGCGCTTCATCGCCGACCTGGTCGCCCGCCTTCCCGAGGACGCCCTCGTCGTCACCGGCCTCGGCGCGCCCAGCTACGACGTCTTCGCGGCCGGCGACCGGCCGGGCACCTTCTACCTGTGGGGCGCGATGGGCGCCGCCGCGCCGCTCGCCCTGGGAGTCGCCCTCGCCCAGCCGGACCGTCCGGTCCTCGCCGTCACCGGGGACGGCGAACACCTCATGGGCATCGGCACACTGGCCACCATCGGCGCCCAACTGCCACCCAACCTCACGGTGGTGGTGCTGGACAACGCCCACTTCGGCGAGACCGGCATGCAGCCCAGCCACACCGGGCTCGGCACCGATCTCGTCGCCGTCGCCCGCGGCTTCGGCATCCGCGAGGCCCTGCGGATCACCGACCCCGCCCAGGCCGACGACCTCGCCGCCCGCATCCGGGCGCGCGCGGCGACGACGTACGCCCAGGTGCTCATCACCACCGACGAACCGCCGCGCGCCCTTCCGCCGCGCGACGGCGCCGCCAACAAGAACTCCTTCCGTGCCGCGCTCGGCCTGAACACCTTCTGAGCCGCCCAGCGCGACGGCCGCCGAACCGGGAGTCCCCATGCTGCGCTACGACATGTTCATCGACGGGGCGAGCCATCCGCCCGCCACGGAGAACTGGTTCCCCACCGACAACCCCTACCTGGGCACTCCGTGGGCCGAGATCGCCGAGGGCGGACCGCAGGACGTCGACACCGCGGTGCGAGCCGCCCACCGCGCCCTGCGTACCGGCCCGTGGGCCGACTTGACGGCCAGTGCCCGAGGCGCCCTGCTCCACCGCCTCGGCGACGCGGTCACCGCCCATGCCCGGGCCCTGGCCGAGACCGAGGTCCGGGACAACGGCAAGCTCTTCACCGAGATGTACGGGCAGGTGAGCTACCTGGCCCAGTGGTTCCACTACTACGGCGGTCTCGCCGACAAGATCGAGGGGACCGTTCCCCCGCTCGACAAGAAGGGCTACTTCGCCTACACGCGGAAGGAGCCCGTCGGTGTCGTCGCCGTCATCACTCCCTGGAACTCCCCGCTGCTGCTCCTGGCCTGGAAGGTCGCACCGGCGCTGGCCGCCGGGTGCACGGTCGTGGTCAAGCCGTCGGAGTTCACCTCCGCCTCCACCCTGGAGCTAGCCCGCCTCTTCCACGAGACCGGTCTGCCGCCCGGCGTGTTCAACGTCGTCACCGGCTTCGGACAGGACGCCGGCGCCGCCCTCGTGGAACACCCGCTGGTCCGCAAGGTCAGCTTCACGGGCTCCGACGCCACCGGCCGCCGCATCAACCAGGCCGCCGCCCGCGACTTCAAGCACGTCAGCCTCGAACTCGGCGGCAAGTCGCCCAACATCGTCTTCGCCGACGCGGACCTGGAAGCGGCCGCCAACGGCGCCGTGTCCGGCATCTTCGCCGCCACCGGGCAGACCTGTATCGCCGGCTCCCGGCTCCTGGTCCAGGACAGCGTGCACGACGAGGTGGTCGACCGGCTCCTGTCGCTGGCGGGCACCGCCCGCATGGGCGATCCCATGGACGAGGACACCCAGGTAGGCCCGATCACCACCCCGGCCCAGTACGCCAAGGTGCTCGACTACATCCGTATCGCCCGGGAGGAGGGCGCCGAACTCGCCCTGGGCGGCAAAGCCGCCGCCCGGCCGGAGTGCGGCGACGGCTGGTTCGTGGAGCCGACCGTCTTCACAGGCGTGCGCAACAGCATGCGCATCGCCCAGGAGGAGGTCTTCGGCCCCGTCCTGGCGGTCATCCCCTTCCACGACGAGGAGGAGGCCGTCGCCCTGGCCAACGACAGCCGCTACGGCCTGGGCGCGGGCGTGTGGACACGCGACATCGGCCGCGCCTTCCGCATGGCCGAACGCGTCCACTCCGGCACCCTCTGGGTCAACACCTACCGCGCGGTGAGCTACCTGGCCCCCTTCGGCGGCGTCAAGGACTCCGGCATCGGCCGTGAGAACGGCATCGGCGCCATCACCGCCTACCTGGAGGACAAGAGCGTCTGGATCAACACCGGCGCGCCCACCGGCAACCCTTTCGTCCTGCGCTGAAGGGCCACCCGGGCCGCGCCACCGAAGACCGCACCCCGCACCTGAACCACGAGGTCACCCCACCATGCAGCCCGCCACCACGCCCCTCAGCTCCTACGTCGAAACGTGGCACCCCGAGCCGGTCACCGCTCACGACCCCATGGACCCGGGCCCGGCCGCCGCCGTGTCCGCCCTCCTGGACCTGCCCGAACCCGCCGCGCGGGCCGGTGACCCGCTCCCTCCGCTGTGGCAGTGGTTCCACTTCCTGCACTGGCCCGCCCAGCACGAGCTGGGCCCCGACGGCCATCTGCGCGACGCCCGCTTCCTGCCGCCCATCCCCGACCGCCGGCGCATGTTCGCGGGCGGACGCTGCGAGATCACCGAGCCGCTGTGCCTGGGCGAACCGGCCGAGCGGGTCAGCAGCCTGGCCGCGGTGACACCGAAACACGGTCGCACCGGCGCGCTGCTCTTCGTCACCGAGCGCCATGAGTTCCGCCAGTCGGACCGGGTCCGCATGGTGGAGGAACAGGACATCGTCTACCGCTCCGGCCACAGCGGCGGCGGACCGCACCCACCCACCATCGACGACCGCTCCGCCCCCCACCCCGAGGACCCCTGGCACCTGCGCCTCCAGCCCGACCCGACCCTGCTGTTCCGCCTCAGCGCCCTCACCGCCAACGCCCACCGCATCCACTACGACGCCCCGTACTGCCGCGATACGGAGGGCTACCCGGGCCTCGTCGTCCACGGCCCCCTGCTCGCCCTGCTCATGCTCGACCTGGTGCGCCGCAACGCTCCCGGGCGCCGGGTGGGCGCACTGTCCTTCCGGCTGCGACGGCCGGCGTTCGCGGGCGAACACCTCCTCGCCCAGGGCACCCCCTCCGGCACCGGCGCCCACCTGCGGACCGCCACCCACCGCGACGCACAGCACGCCACCGCCGAGGTGACCTTCGCATGACGGCACACGTCGACGACGGCGTGGCGGCCGCCCGGACACTGCTCTTCGTGCCGGGGCACCGCCCGGACCGCTTCGACAAGGCCGCCCGCTCCGGCGCCGACCTCGTCATCGTCGACCTGGAGGACGCCGTCGCCGCCGACGACAAGGAGCGGGCCCGGCAGGCCGCCGCCGACTGGCCCGGCATCGGCGACCGGACCGTCGTACGCGTCAACGCGCCCGGCACCCCGTGGTTCGAGGCGGACCTGCGCCTGGCCGCCGACCGCGGCTGCCCGGTGCTGGTGCCGAAGGCCGAGGACCCCGCCGTCCTCGCGGGCATCGCCGCCCGTACCGCCGGACGCTGCCCCGTGATCGCGCTCATCGAGACGGCCCTCGGCGTCGAACGGGCCTTTGAGGTGTGTTCCGTGCCCGGCGTCGTACGCGCCGCGTTCGGCAACGTGGACCTCGCCGCGCAGCTCGGCATCGCACACGACGACACCCTCGCCCTGACCCACGCCCGCTCCCGGCTCGTCCTCGCCTCGGCGGCAGCGGGCATCCATCCGCCCGTGGACGGCGTCACCACCGCCCTACGAGACCCACAGGCGCTCGCCACCGACACGGCCCACGCCCGCCGGCTGGGCTTCGCGGGAAAGCTCTGCGTCCACCCGGCACAGATCGGCCCCGTCGCCGACGGCTTCGGCCCCTCCGCGAGCGAACTCCGCTGGGCACGGGCGGTCCTGGACGCCGGAGAATCCGTCACCACCGTGGACGGCCACATGGTCGACAGGCCGGTGCTCGAACGGGCCCGAGGCATCCTGGCGCGGGCCGCCACGGCACAGACCGCTCAGTAGACGCACCTCCTACCGCCGAGCCATGATTCCGCTTTCTGAACGGATTTCAGATGACCGACCTGTTGACGCAGACACGACACGTTCTTAGGGTCTCAGAAAGCGCTTACCCCGGGCTGCGTCAGCCTGATCAGTTCAGTAATCCGAACAGCACCGCCCGGCCGGAAGGCCCACCGCCCCGCCCGGCGGGACACGGACCACGGCCACCTCCCACCTCCACAACCGAAGAATCTGGAGACAGGCGATGCACTCGAGAGCCGCAACAGCATCGGTCGGCCTGCTGGCAGGCGCGCTCATCACGCTGTCCGGCACCACGCCCGCGACCGCGACCGCGAGCGCCGCACGGGCGGCGAGCGCCGTCCTCTACGTCGCGCCGGACGGCAAGGACGGCGCGTCCGGAACGCAGTCCGCCCCGACCACGCTCACCTCGGCGATCAGCCGCATCTCGTCCGGCGGGACGATCTACCTGCGCGGCGGGACGTACGCGTACTCCTCCACCGTCACGATCCCCGTCGGCAACAACGGAACCTCCGGCGCCCGCACCACCCTGTCCGCCTACCCGGGCGAGAAGCCGGTGCTGGACTTCTCGGCGCAGAGCGAGAGTTCGTCCAACCGGGGCCTCCAGCTGAACGCCGACTACTGGCGCCTGTACGGCCTCACCGTCCAGCACGCCGGGGACAACGGCATCTACGTCGGCGGCAGCAACAACGTCGTCGAGCGCACGGTGACGGCGTACAACCGCGACACCGGGCTGCAACTCGGCCGGATCGCCAGCAGCACCCCCGCGTCCCAGTGGCCGTCCAACAACCTCATCGTGAGCTCGGAGTCACACGACAACAAGGACTCCGGCGGTGAGAACGCCGACGGCTTCGCCGCGAAGCTCACCACCGGCACCGGGAACGTCTTCCGCTACGACGTGGCCCACAACAACATCGACGACGGCTGGGACCTCTACACCAAGACCGACACCGGCGCCATCGGACCGGTGACCATCGAGTACTCCCTCGCCTACGGCAACGGCACCCTCAGCGACGGCACCCAGAACAACAACGGTGACCGCAACGGTTACAAGCTCGGTGGCTCGGACATCAAGGTCAATCACACGGTCCGGCACAACGTCGCCTACAAGAACGGCCACCACGGTTTCACCTACAACAGCAACACCGGCACGATGGCCGTCTCCGACAACGTCGGCATCGACAACGTCCAGCGCAACTTCTCCTTCGACAAGGGAAGTTCGGTGTTCCGCAACAACGCCTCGTGCCGCAGCGGCAGCGGCTCGAACGACAAGGTCGCCGGTGACGCCGACAGCTCGAACCAGTTCTGGCTCGGCTCGAACGGATCGCGCTGCTCCTCCTACGCCGGTGCCCTGGGCTGGTCCTTCGCCGGGGACGGCCACCTCGTGGTGACCTTCGGCGGCAAGGTGGTGACACCGTGAGCGGGCGCGAGATGAAGAGGCCACGCGCAGTGCGACTCCGTGCGACGCTCGCCACGATGGCCCTCGCAGCCGCGGCCGGTGCGCTTCTGCCGGTGCCCGGGGCATCGGCGGCGGCCGGCGGCGCCACCGGCTACGCCACCCAGAACGGCGGAACAACCGGCGGAGCGGGCGGGCAGACGGTCCGGGCCACCACGGGAACGGCGATCCACACGGCCCTGTGCAACCGCGCCAGCAGCAGCACGCCGATCACCATCGAAGTCCAGGGGACCATCAACCACGCCAACACCAAGAAGGTCTCCGGCACCAGCTGCGACACCGCCGACGGAGTGATCGAGCTCAAGAAGGTCAGCAACGTCACGATCATCGGAGTCGGCACCGGCGCCGTCTTCGACCAGGTGGGCATCCACCTCCGCGAGGCCGGCAACATCATCGTCCAGAACGTGACCGTCCGGAACGTCAAGAAGTCGGGCTCCCCCACGTCCAACGGCGGTGACGCCATCGGCATGGAGCGCAACGTCCACAACGTCTGGGTCGACCACACCACCCTGGAAGCCTCCGGCGGGGAGGCGCAGGGGTACGACGGCCTCTTCGACATCAAGGACAACACCCAGTACGTGACCCTCTCCTACAGCATCCTGCGCAACTCCGGCCGCGGCGGTCTCGTCGGCAACAGCGAGAGCGACCGCTCGAACGGCTTCATCACGTACCACCACAACCGGTACGAGAACATCGACTCCCGCGTGCCCCTGCTGCGCGGCGGAATCGCCCACATGTACAACAACCACTACCTGAGCCTCAACGAATCCGGCATCAACTCCCGCGCCGGAGCCCGCGCCAAGGTGGACAACAACTACTTCGAGGACTCCAAGGACGTCCTGGGCACCTTCTACACCGACGTGGCCGGTTACTGGCAGGTCGGCGGCAACGTCTTCGACAACGTGACCTGGTCCCGGCCCGGCAGCGAGAACCACCCGGCCGGCCCCGACCCGCAGTCCAACACCACGGTCAGCATCCCCTACTCCTACAGCCTCGACACGGCAGGCTGCGTGCCGGACATCGTGAGCCGGACAGCCGGCGCCGACAAGGGCCTGCGGGTGTCGGACGGCAGCTGCTCGTCCTGGACACCGGGCCGGCGATAAAGGCCCATTGCTGGACAGGGCCCTCTCGTCAGCGCTCGTAGCGGCTGGGGAAGGGGAAGTAGTTCTCCAGGAACGTGTGGAGTTCGGCGGTGACGCGCTCCTGTTCGGTCTCCGGTGTGTTGACATCGTTCAGGCAGAAGAAGTCGTGGCTGCGTGAGGTGAGTCCGGCGAGAGCGTCGGTGATGTTCGGCCGGGCCACGTCGATGTAGCGCAGCTTGTACTTGGCGGGCACGGCCCGGCCGGTGAGGTAGGCGTAGTGGTGGTGCAGGGATGTGGCCATCGCGATGTCGGTGACCGAGCGGAAGCGTGAGCGGCTGGTGCGGGCGATGTCCTCGGCGAAGCGTTCCTCCAGCTCCCGCATGACCGTGCGCCGCTGGGGGTGTGGGGTGTGCATGAACTTGTTGACGGTGAACCGGGCATGGGTGTTCCGCAGCAGTGCGCGGACGTTCTTGCCCGCGGAGTTCGGCGCGGGGTCGTCGGGGTGTGGTGCTCCCAGGCCGAGCTGGAAGGGTGAGAAGGGGAGCTTGGCGATGCCGTTGCCGTGGAAGAAGTGCCCGGCGGTCACAGGGCGGCCGAGGAAGACATCGTCGTTGAGGTAGAGGTAGTGCTCCGACAGACCGGATATGTGGTGCAGCTGCGTCTCGATGGCGTGGGAGTTGAAGACCGGCAGCACGGCGGGGTCGGAGAAGATGTCTTTGTGATCCACGACCTGGATGCCGGGAGCGTCGGTGTTCAGCCAGGCGGGGGTCTGGCCGTCGGTGACGATGTGGATGTTCCGTATGAACGGGGCGTACATCTCCAGGGAGCGCAGGGAATACTTCAGCTCGTCGTGGCTGGTGTAGCGGGAGACACCGGTCTCGCGGGGATGGATGCCCGACGCCCCGGCGCTTTCGCCTCGGTGTGCCTCACGTCTGGCTCCGAGTTCGGGGTCCGCGCCGTTGACCCAGGTGTAGACGACGTCGATGGGGAAGTCGACGGTGTCGATACGGGGCTGGAAGAGATCCGCGTAGGTGGGGTAGGCGCGGCCACCGATGGTGCGGGAAGCCGGGATGCGCGCCTCCGCCGGCAGGGCGTCGGTGACGGCGTTGGGGCGAGGCGCGACCAGGGCGCCGGCGGCGAGCACGGCTGCGGGTGTCTGGCTCCGCAGAGCGGCGATACGTTCGGCGCCCCGCTCGCCGTCGTCGGGCAACTTCTCTCCGTCGCGCCAGAATTCGACGTCGCACCCGTAGGAGAGGTCCGCGAGTATCTGCCCCGCGGGGCCGACCAGGATCTCACCGAATCGTATGGTGTCCTGGCGTTTGAGCGAGGTGGGCAGCGCGCCGTCCGCGTACAGGACGGCGGCGGCCGGCATCGGGTCGCTGCCCGGTTCCATGGCGTACAGCGCGGTGGAGCCGTAGAGCTCGCGCAGCGTCTCCAGCAGACGCTTGCGGTCGGTGAGGCGCATGCCGATGACGTGGCGGGTGGGGGAGCGGCCGGGGACCAGGAAGTACGGGATGGCGGAGTGTTCGAGAGCATCGCCGATCAGGGCGAGGTTGCGGGCCGATGCCTCGTCGGCACGGAAGTGCTTCACGCGCCGGCCGTAGTACGTCCGCCCCTCAACGATCACCGCCCGCAACTCGGCGTCGGACTCGACAAGGGCCCGGCGACGCGCCTCGATGCGCTCCCGGCGGCTTCGTCGCTCCGCTTCGGCTTCGGCCACTCTGCGTTGCTCCGCGCGTTCTTCACGTAATCGCGCGGGCAGCATGCGTTCCCGCAGCGCCTGGATGCGTGACGGCATGTGCGGTCCTCTTTCAGTTGTGAGCCGCGATCCAGGTGAGGATCTTTTGCGGCATGCCGTCGATGTCGAGGAGGGCGCCCCCATGAGCACTGCTGTTCGCCACGTTCTCCACAGTGACGCCATCCGTCGGCATGTCGTGGGCGGCCTCCTCAGCCTCTTCGAGGTCGAGGGAGTGCTGGACGGGGATGAAGTCTCCCTCGGAGTGGATCAGGTACATGGGGGCGTCGTTGGCACCGGACGCGCGGTTCCTGACGACCATGTCCTTCCAGGTGTCCCAGCAGCTCGCGTGCAGGGACATATCGGTGTCCGCGGAGTCGGGGAAGCAGCGGGCCAGAATCGTCGCGTTGTCACGAACCTTGCGTTCCTTGGCCATGCTGTCGTCGTGGTTGCCGTCGTTCCAAGCACGGTAGGGCGACGCGACGGGGGAAAGCGCCACGACTCCGTTGACCCGTTCGGCGCCCGAGCCGTAGGTGGCGAGCGCGGTGGCGATCTGTCCGCCCGCGGAAGAACCGAGGACCACGACGCGGTCGGGATCGAGGTCGAATTTCGACGCATTCGACTTGATCCAGTCAAGGGCTGAAATGGCATCGTCGCGCTGGGCGGGCCATGCCGCGTCGAAATTCAGCCGATAGTCGACTGAAAACACGGCGTATCCCTTATCCGCGAAGAACCGGGACCAGGTCGCCCATCCGGAGTCCTCGTACCAGTAGCCGCCGTGCAGGATGACGACGCCGGGTTGCGGGGTGCGTGAGGCGTTCCAGTAGGCGTCGATTTTCTGCCGAGCGTGCGCCCCGTAGGAGTAGCTTGACTCACTGCGCCCGACAGCCACGCTCTCCTGGCTGCCCCACGTCAGAAGGCTCGCGATCAGGACAGCGCAGACCGCAAGGCATGCCCAAAGGCGATTCACAGGTTTCCGTCCTCGTTTCCTGCCATGCGCAGGCCTGTGGCGCCGAAGCGACCCAACTCGTCCCGTTTCGAGACACGTCCCCGGGTCGTCGGCGCAACGAAAAGACGAACAGCCTGCGAGTACGAAGGAAAGAAACTATGGAGGATTTGCTGAGGCTTCGTCAACTACTCACAGCACGCTGGTCCGACTTGACCGATATCAGGCGAGAAGAAGGAGATGCAGGCTTTAATCTGCTTTGACGATGTTTCCCCTGGCTAAAGTGAGCATGGTGTTGACATATGCGCCACTACTCACAGTAGGTTTGCCGCCGTTTGGCCCTGCCGCGCCTCGGACGCCGCAGCCTCGCGCTGCACCCGGCCGGCCGGGCTCTCCAGAGAACGCGACGGGTGGCTTGGGTGGGGGCTACGTGCGCCATGGCATGAGGACGGTCGGGCTGACGGCGGTTGCCGCCGCGGTGATCGCAGCAGTGGGAGGGTTGGGTTCGCCGGTGCAGTCAGTGGCGGTGGCCACCGACTGCACCGGCGGAACCAGTGCGGATTTCAACGGGGACGGCACGGCCGACACGGTCATCGCCGACCCCCTGGCCACGGTGAACGGTGCGGAACGAGCCGGCCTGGTCCGTGTACCGACCTGGTGGTGAGCGCCCCGTACGAGGACGTGCCGGGCGGGCCCCGGCAGCGGGCTGGACCCTTGGCGACGCCAAGGGATCGGCGTCCGCGGCCGGCATGAGCGGGGCGCCGGAGGCGGTTCCAGGCTCCGGCGTGGCCTTCGGTGCCGAGGGCCCGCTCGGCCCCGCGGACACCGCGGCCAGCCTCGACGGTTCGGACAACGCCTACCTCGACGCCGGAAAGCCCGCGGTGGACACGAGCCGGAGGTGAGCGCCTGGGTGAACCTGCCCGAGCGCCCCACCGACGACGTCACCGTCGTCAGCCAGGACGGCACCGCCGAACCCGGATTCGACCTGGGATACGACGTGGACACCCGGTCCTGGACCTTCCGCACACCCGTCAGCGACCTGGAAACGATGGACACGTGGAAGGTGTCCGGCGCAACCAGCGTTCCGGGCAGCTGGACCCACCTCATCGGGGTGTACAACGGCGAGCTCGGCACCCTCAGCCTGTTCGTCAACGGTGACCTGATCGAGAAGGACGTCGAGAAGCGCCGCACCACCTGCAACGCCACGGGCGGTCTCCAGATCGGCCGCAAGCTCTCACTGGATGGCTACACCGGCCATTTCAAGGGCAGAGTCGCCGATGTCAAGGTCCACGACCGCGTAGTACCGGAGGCCGAGGGAGCGGAACTCGGCGGTGTCTCCGCCAGCCAACTCGCCTACTGGCAGGTTGACAGCGCCACCGACGGCCTTGCGCCGGAGACGGCGGGTGGCACTGGTCTGACGCTCGGCGGCGGCGCGGCGGTCTTCCAGCCGGATGACTCCTGCGATCCGGAGACAGATCCGGACTGCGTTCCTCCCGCCGAACCGCTGTGGGGCGACGGACACCTGGCCCTCAACGGCACCGACGCTTACGCCACCCGCGCGCCCGGTCTCCTGGCCGAGGAGGACAGCTTCACGCTCTCCGCCCGACCGCCCAGGTCGACGTCAACGGCAAACGCACCGACCTCTCCTACGACGGCCTGGGCCGCCTGACCTCGGTGTGGCTCCCGGACCGCCTCAAGGCCTCCGGCTTCTCCCCCTCGATCAAGTACACCTACGGCATCCGCACCACCGCCCCCAACTACATCCGCACCGAAAAGATCGAGAACGGCGGCACCACGTACGGCACCGAGTACACGCTGTACGACGGCCTGCTCCGCCCGCGCCAGGTGCAGACGGAAGGTGCCAAGGACGGTCGTCTCATCGCGGACACGTACTACGACGGCTCCGGCCGTGTCGTGAAGACCAACGACACCTACTACACCACCGGCGCCCCCACCTCGGCACTCTTCGAGCCGAAGGGGACCGACATCGACGGGCAGACGGTCACCGGCACCGGCATGCTCGGCCGCGCGGTGGCCCGCCGCGCGACCGAACCCGGTCTGTACGTCGTCCTGTGCAACTCCCACGGTCCCGGGACGCTGGCCGATCTGGTCGCAGAACTCGGCGACCGGGCCCGCGCGGCCACCCCGGCCGAAGCGGCGAGCGCCGGTGATCTGGGCCTCGCCGCCGTGCCGCTGGCATCGCATGAGCGTCTGCCGCGAGCGGAGCTTTCCGGCAAGACCGTGATCGACCCGATGAACTACGCGCTGTATCCCGGCTTCTCGATTCCGGAACTCGACAGCAACGAGCTGACCTCCAGTGAACTGGTGCAGCGTCACCTCGCGGACAGCCGAATGGTGAAGGCCCTGCACAACTACGGCCCAAGCAGGTGCTGGAGATGTTCCGCCCCGCCGGAGCCGACGACCGCACCGCACTGCCGCTGCACCGGCATCCCCGTCCCCGCCACCCGCATCACGGAACTCGCCGCGGACGCAGTACGCGGCCCCGCAGGATTCCGGATGTAGTCGACAGACGATCGACGGCGACCTCGGCCTCGGCCTCGTGAAGGCAGTAGCCCCGCCGTCATGCCCTGACCACAAAGAGATCACCCCAGCAGGAACCGTGTCCGACTGATCAAGCTGCCCAGCGGTCAACGGATGGCTTCTGTGAGGAAGGGGCTGTCGCTCCTTGGAGTCTGGCTTCGACAGAGCGGCAGCTCTCGGCGCCGCTTACCCAACTGTCGGAGGAGCTCTGTCACCAGCTGGATGTGCTGTGCGGACGCCATGCCCGTCTGGGCTCGGAATCTCGCGTATCGACTGTCCCATCCGCAGCGCCCGGACGACCCCGAACCTCTGCGCGAGGCGACGGACCTGTTCTCTTTCGGACCCGCCAGGGATGGTTTCGCGGAGGACCTGAAAGCCCGAGTCGCCCGCCGGGAGAGCTGACTCCCCGACCGGTGCCAAAACGGCCGCGACCGGCCATCCTGCGGGTACCTTGATCTTGGCGGCTGGTGGAAGGGGCATGGAGATGTCCGAAAGCGACATCTGTTATCTGGACGCGACCGCGTTGGCGGAGCTGATTGCCACCCGGCAGGTATCGGCGGTGGAGGTGGTGCGGGCCTTCCTGGATCGCCTGGAGGCGGTCAATCCACAGGTCAACGCCGTGGTGACGGTGCTCGGCGAGCAGGGGCTCGCCGCGGCACGCGCCGCGGACGAGGCTATGGCGGCCGACGACGCGGTAGGTCCGTTGCACGGTGTGCCGTTCACCGTCAAGGACTCGCTGGACGTGGCGGAAGCGGTGACCACGCGCGGCTCGGCACTGTTCCGGGACCATGTCCCGGTGGCGGACGCCACCGCGGTGGCCCGGCTACGGGCGGCCGGTGGCATTCCTCTGGCCAAGACGAACCTGCCCGAGTTCTCCTACTGGACCGAGACCGACAACCTGATCGTCGGCAGGTCCCGCAATCCGTGGAACGGCGAGCGGACTCCGGGGGGCTCCAGTGGCGGTGAGTCGGCCGCCATCGCCGCCGGGATGTCGCCGCTGGGACTGGGCAGCGACGTGGCCATCTCCGTGCGCGGCCCGGCCCACGACACCGGCATTCTCGCCCTCAAGGCGACCAGGGGCCGGGTACCGATCACGGGGCACTGGCCCCAGGTTCCCAGCCGTTACTGGCACGTCGGGCCGATGGCGCGCAGTGTGCGGGACATCGCCACCGCGTTTCGGATTCTCGCCGGGCCCGACGGTGTCGACGGTCACGTATGGCACTCGCCGCCACACGCGGAGGGGCCGCGGGCCCTGGCCGGGTTGCGGGTGGGCTGGGCGGGCGAGCCCGCGTTCGGCCCGGTGGACCACGAGGTGATGGCCACCGTCACGGCCGCCGCCGACGCGTTGCGGGAGCTGGGCTGTGCGGTCGACCCCGCCCCGCCGGCCGGGCTGGAGGCGATCGACGCGACCGAGGTGAGCGCGGTGCTGTACACCGCCGAGGTGGCGCCGTACTTCCGGCAGGTGGTTGCCGACCGCGCGTCCGAAGTACACCCCGTCATCCGGCGGACGATCAGCGCCCCGGAGGTGACACCCGCCGACTACATCACCGCACAGCAGCAGGTCGACGCGCTCAGCTCGCTGTTCGCCGCATACTTCGAGCGCTACGACGTGCTGCTGTGCCCGGTGTGCCCCGTCCCCGCCCCACCGCATGCCCAGTCGACGTTCCGCGTCGGGGACGTGACCGTTCCGGCGCGCGGCATCATGCGCGCGACCGTTCCGTTCAATCTCACCGGCCTGCCCGCCCTGTCGTTGCCGTTCGGGACCACCACCGACGGTCTGCCGATCGGTGTTCAGCTCGTCTCGCGCTGGTACGACGAGGCGACCGTTCTGCGCTTGGGCGCGGCTTTGGAGACGATCAGCCCCATCCGTCACCGCCGTCCTGACCTCGGCTGACGCGGGGGCTGTAAGACGAGGCGGGCCGAGGTCGGTCGGCGATCAGCCGTCGCCGCCCGAGATGGCCACGGCGGTTTCGACGCCGTCGTCGTGCAGTAGTTGGCGGATGCGCGAGAGGTCGGCGTAGGCGGCGTCGAGGGGGTGTGTGAGCAGCCGCGAGAGCGCGGTGCCGTACTTGGCCATCGAGCTCTTGCCCGGGATGAAGATCGACAGTTCGTCCCGGGCCTCAAAGGTCTGCATCTCGATGCCGTCGGGCAGGGCAGCGGCCTCTTCCTCGTCCGCCGTGACGGGGATCTTCACCAGCCAGTGCGGCCCCTCAGCGGTGAGGTTCTGCTTCTTCTGTTCCAGGGTCTCGATCGCCGGAGCTCGCCAAGGGGTTCCCGATACGACGGCTCCGCACGACCCCACGCTCTTGACCACCTCCTGGACGGTGGCGATGAAGGCGGCGTCGGCCTGGGCCCATTCGTACTGGTCGTGCGCAGCCGAGGGGCCGGCCACCCGCTTCGACGCCACGGTCATCTCGGGTACGTGGCGCAGGCGCACCTCCGGCCACGCCGTGAAGAGTTCCCGTGCGTCACGTATCGCCTCGTCCTGGACCTGCCGCTGATGGCGGACCTCCTCGGTGTGCCCCTGCAAGAGGGCAGCTGCCGTGTCCGGCTCGTGGAGAGCACGCCGGACGTGCTTGACACTCATCCCCGTGCCGCGCAGCACGGTGATGAGCATCGCCTGTTCGACTTGGTCGAAGGTGTACGAGCGGTAGCCGGTCTGCTGGTTGACGTCGGCTGGGACGAGCAGTCCCTCGGAGTGGTAGAACCGCAGCGTCTGCGGCGACAGGTGGCACATTTCGCTGAAATCGCTGATGGACAACATGACACCAGGTTCGCCCCTCCAGTAACTACAAGGTCAAGATCACGGCAAGGGTTCAGTGCGGTGATCGGCCACCGCGCGGGAAAAGCTGCGCGCCCCGCAGCCGACTGCCGAGGCCAGCCAGGCGCCGAGAGGTGTTCCGGCGGAGAGCGCGACCGGGGTTCCGGTCATGGCGACGGCGAAGGCACGCCCGGCGTACTCGGGGGCCACGATGCACCGGGCGTATCCGGCGAGCATGCCCCACAGCAGTCCGGAGAAGGCGGCCCCGCCTTCTGAGACTCCGAGTCCGGCAGCGAGCTGCGGGAGCAGCCCCGCCGGCAGCGTCTCGGTCGTGATCACAGTGAATCCGGTGCACGCCATCGCCACCAGCGCCGGCAGGGGGAACGGCGGGTGTGCTCGCTCGCGCACCGGAGTCGGGCGCGTTGTGGTCATCGGGGCGCACTCCCGTCGTTGCCGGCCGGTCTTCTCACGCGAGGTCGCGTAGTGCTTCGCCGTCCGCGCTGCCAGGTTGGGGGAAGTACACATACAGCACGTGGCCTTCGGGGCCGGCGAGCGCGAAGGTTTCGAAGCTGAGGCGGAGGATGCCGACGCCGTCGACACGTATCCGCTTTTCGCCCATCACGCGCTCGTACACGTCGTGGGAGTCCCACAGCGCACGAAAGGTTTCACTGCGCTCGCGCATGCTCGCCACGAAATCGTCGAGCTCCGTGCGGCGCGTGGCCGCGGTGGCGCGCAGGCCCGCGACGGTTTGCAGGGTGATCTCGTCCCAGTCGGGATAGACCGATCGCGCACGCGGGTCGAGGAAGGTGAACTCGACCAGGTTGTGCCCGGGGCTCCAGGCCGGATTGACCCGGGCGGCCGGCGCGGTACCGGCCAGCACGTCGCGACGGGGACCGACGACGAACGCGGGCAGGTCGCCCCACCGCTCCAGCAGGTGCAGCACCCCCGGCCGCACAGTGTGGGCAGGAATGCCGTCGTTGTCGGCCGGGGCCGGCGACGGCATCGCGAGGGACCACAAGTAGGCCCGCTCGGTGTCGTCCAGACGCAGCACGCGAGCCAGGGCCTCCAGGATCTCGCGGGAGGGACGCCGGTCGCGTCCCTGCTCGATCCTGGCGTAGTAGGAGGGGCTGAGTCCGGCGAGCAGCGCCAACTCCTCGCGCCTGAGCCCCTTCACCCGCCGCCGCGTGTTGTCGACGACACCGGCGGAGGCAGCGTCGATCTTCTCCCGGCGACTGCGCAGGAAGGAACCGAGCTGGTTGTCGTCACGTGGCATCCAGCGCCACTTTACCGCTGCTCACAGCCCCGACCGCGACCGCGCCCCACACGAAGGTGGCCCTGCGGGAGCCCCCCTCAAAGGGGCGTGGCACCTTCGCCGGCTTGCTGTTGCCATGGAGGCATGTCGAACGAAATGAATGAATCGCCGGTCTGGCTGATCACCGGATGCTCCAGCGGACTGGGCCGCGCCCTGGCCGAGCACGCCCTTGAGCGGGGTGACCGGGTAGCCGTCACCGCCCGCAACCGCGCAACCGTGACCGGCCTCGCCGCCGAATACGGCGACCGTGCGCTGGCTCTGGAGCTGGATGTCACCGACCCCGCATCGGTGACCGCGGCGGTCCAAGCGTGCGAGGCGGCCTTCGGGCGCATCGACGTCCTGGTCAACAACGCCGGATACGGCTACTTGGCCGCCATCGAAGAGGGCGAGGAGAGCGCGGTCCGTGCCCTGTATGACACCAACGTGCACGGCGTGGTGACGGTCCTCAAGGCGGTGCTGCCCGGCATGCGTGCCCGCCGCTCGGGGCGCATCGTCAATATCTCATCCTTCGGTGGTCTGGCCGCCTTCGCCGCGACCGGCTACTACCACGCCACGAAGTTCGCGCTGGAGGGCCTGTCGGAGTCGCTGGCCGCGGAACTCGCGCCGCTGGGCATCGCGGTGACGATCGTCGAGCCGGGTGGCTTGCGCACTCAGTGGGCGGGGGCGTCGATGCGGCAGTCTCCGACTCGCTTGGAGGACTACGAGCGGACCGCGGGCAAGCGCCGTGACGCCACGCTGGCCGTGTCCGGCCGCCAGCCGGGTGACCCGGCTCGGGCCGCCGCGGCGATCGCGGCCATCGTGGATGCCGACGCACCGCCGCTTCGGCTGCTGCTCGGTTCCGACGCGCTCGCCGGAGCACGCGCCCGCTTGGATCGGATGCGAGGCGAGATCGACGCCAACGAGGCACTGACCAAGAGCGCGGACCTGGAGGACGTGTGAGCAGCCGGAGTGCGTTCGTCGTGGTCGGCGCCGGTCCCGGGCTGGGCGCGGCGGCGGCCCGCCGGTTCGGGCGTGAAGGGCATCCTGTCGGGCTGATCGCTCGCAGCGCCGAACGCCTGGATTCGATGGCGGCTGACCTGGCCTCGGAGGGCCTGACGACAGCAACCGAAACCGCGGACGCCACCGACGCGCAGGCGCTCGCGGCGGCACTCGGCGCACTACGCGCGCGGCTCGGGCCGATCGAGGCGGTGCTGTTCAGCCCGCGGCCGAGTCTCGGGTGGATCAAGCCAGTACTCGACACCGGACCGTCGGACGTCGAGAGCGCACTGGCGCTCAGCGTCGTCGCCGCCGCCGCGGCCGTTCGCGCGGTCGTGCCGGACATGCGCCGCCGGGGACACGGAACCCTGCTGTTCACCACCGGCGGCGCCGCCGTCGAACCACACCGGGACCGCGCGGTCTCGGGAATCGCCTACGCGGCCGAGTCGGCCTACGTGCGCATGCTCCACGACGCGCTTGCCGTCGAGGGCGTACACGCCGCGCAGCTCACGGTCGTTGGCCCCATCGGGCGCGGCGCCCGGCATGAACCGGACGCGGTGGCCCGGGAAATGTGGCGGCTGCACACCGCACGCGACCAGCCACTGGTCGTCCTGCGCTGACGCCGTCCCCTGGCCGTGATCGGATGGCCCGGACACGCCACGCGGCCGGCGGTCGCCACTTCGCGCAAATCCTCTCGTCGCCCGCGCGCTGGGCGAGCCACTTCCCCGGGACTGCCGCCATACCTCCTGTCAGACGGCGGTGTCAGGGCGGCGCCGAACCGGCTCACGGGGCGCGCAGGGCTCGGCGCCACTGGTCGGTGACGCTGTGGCGCAGCGCGTCGACGTCGACGGCTTCGGGGGTCAGCAGGCGTTGCAGGCCGATGCCGCGCAGCTGTCCGAGGACGGCGACGGCCACTTCGGCGGGATCGGCATCCGGGTGGACGTCGCCGTCGGCGATACCGGCGGCGACGTCGTCACGCAGGTCGGCGCGGAAGGCTTCGTCGCGGTCACGGAAGACGGGAGCCAGGTCCGACGCCGTGGCGGCTTCCGCCCACAGCAACAGGAACGCCCGGTTCATCACGCCGACTTCACCGAGGGCGCCGATGTAGCCGTCGATGAGCCGGAGGAGACGGTCGAGGCCCGGTGGCAGGCCGGTGAGTCCGGGCACGAAACCGGTCTGGGTGGTTCGGGCCAGCCTCTCCAGCAGCGCCCCTTTGGCGCCGAAATGGTGGGTGACGATCCCGCGGCTGTATCCCGCGCGTTCGCCGACCCGCGCCAGAGTGAGCGAGCGCACCCCCTGCTCGACGACCAGTTCCGCGGCGGCGTTGAGCAGGGCCGCTTCGGCGTGTTCGCGGCGTTCTTGCTGGGTTCGGCGAGTGTTGGCCATGCGGCGCAGCCTAGCAAACAAACTTGCGTGTCAGTTAACAAGTATGTGAGGGTGGCGGCTCCGACGACCCAGGAGGTTGGGATGATCGAGATCGATGACCGCGCCATGGACACGATGCTTGCCGAGGATCCGGGCGGCCCGGTGGTGATGCTGAACCTGCTTCGCTTCCGCCCGGACGGCGGCCGCGAGAGCTACCAGCGCTACGCGGAAGCGCTCCGCGGCGGGATCAGCGCTCGGTACGGCGCGCAGGTGGAGTACATGGGCGAGGGCGGACGCGCCTTGGTCGCGGAGGACGGACAGGCGTGGGACATGGTCGCGTTGGTGCGCTATCCGGACCGGAGGGCGTTCGTGAGCATGATCCGGGACCCCGCATACCAGGCGGTCGCTCATCTGCGCAGCGATGCGCTGGTGGAGTCGGTGCTCCAGCCAACCGCGCCGATGGGGGCATGAGCGAGCGCGCGAGCCTGAGGCACTCTCGGCATGTTTTCTTCTTGGCGGTAACCGTCCCGAGGGTGTGAACAGTCCCTCCTTCGAGCCGAAGGCCCCGTAAAGACTCGCAGACGACAGCCCTGTTCCCTCGTATCCCTGCCGCCAGAAAAGCAGCATGACTGCTTCGAGCACGAGTTCCTCGTCGAAGGCGCGGGGGCGGCCTGCGGGGGGACACGGCGAAACCTCCTTCGGATTACGGATTGGTTGGTCCAGTTCGATGCGAAAAAGGCCGCCCCCGCCTTCCGGCGGAAACGGCCTCCGACCTACGGAAACGCTGGTCGGGACGACAGGATGTGAACCTGCGCCCCCTTGCCTCCCCAGCTGGTCCCACTCATGCCGAGTGTCAACAGACGACAGCATTCCGGGCTACTATGATCACTCAAGGAGTTGAAGGAGGGTTAAGCCGTGTCTGGTCAGGCGCTTTCCAGTCTCACCCGCTCGACAACCCTTCGGGAGCGCGCGCTCGTGGCGCTGCGGACGGCCATCACCACCGGCCAGTACCAGCCCGGCGACCACCTCGGAGAAGTGGAGATCGCCGAGCACCTGTCGGTGAGCCGCGGCACGGTGCGCGAAGCCCTGCGCCACCTCCAGCAGGAAGGCCTCGTCACGGCGGGAGCACGTGGCATGCTGCGCGTGTCCCGGCTGACTCCGACCGAGGTCCGGGAACTCTTCCAGGTCCGGGAAGCGCTGGAGGGACTCGCGGTGGCACAGATCATCGCGTCGCCGCGCAAGCAGGACGCGGCCGAGGCCCTGCGGAAGGCTTTGGGGAAGCTCCAGGAGGCTTTCGCGTCAGGCGCGGATCTGGCCTCGAAGGTCGAGGCCGATCTCGGCTTCCACCTCCTGTTGTGCGAGCTGTCCGGTAACTCGGTACTTCTCAAGACCTGGCGGCAGCTCGAGGGGCCGATGCGCGTGGTGATCATGAGCGCCGCCAGTGAACGCCGCGACGTGGCCATGTCCGCGACAGCCCACGAGCCCATCGCCGACGCGATCGCCCGCGGAGACGCCGCGGCGGCCCAGGAGATCCTCCACACGCACATGGCCTCGGCGATCGAGCAGCTGGGCATCGAACGCGAAAGCACTCGCGAGACCGCCTGACCACCACGCGCTGAGGTGCCGTGTTTCACGCCGAGGCGCACTCGGCCAGGTCAGGGACGCGAGGGAGGCGGTTCCCGGCAGCCCGCTGCGGGCATCGGCCGGTGCGGAACCAACATCCTTCGCGGCTGCGCACATGGACGCGCCACCGGGTCGGACGCGGCGCGCGATCTCGTCGGCGGTGACCCGCTGCGGATCCTGTTGCGCAGCGGGTCCCAGTGGTGAGCGAACGACCTCGAAGTGTCCTCAGTGCAGGTGGGATCCGCCGTTGACGTCGTAGGTGACGCCGGTGAGGTAGCCGGATTCGGGCCGGGACAGGAAGGCGATGACATCGGCCACGTCGTCGACGCTGCCGATACGGCGCACGGGGATGTCCGCGATCATGGCTGCCTTGCGGTCCTCGCCCAGCTTGCCCTGGGTGATGTCGGTGTCGATCAGGCCGGGGGCGACCGAGTTGACGGTGACCCCGGCGGGCCCGAGTTCGCGGGCAAGCGCCTTGGCGAAACCGAGCAGGGCGGCCTTGGCGGCCGAGTAGGCCACTCCCCCGAAGACGCCGCCGCCGCGCTCGGCCGACACGGAGGAGAGGAAGACGATGCGGCCGAACCCGCGCTCGGCCATACCCGCGGCCACCCGGTGGGTGACCAGGTAGCTGCCGCGGACGTTCACCTCGAAGATCTTGTCCCACTCGGTGGGCGTGACATCGAGGAAACGGGTCGGCGAGGTGATGCCCGCGTTGTTCACGAGGGCGCCGATCGGCGGGAGTCCCGCCTCGGTCCGCGTGATCGCCGCATCGACCGCGTCGGCGTCGGTGACGTCCGCCGCAAGGCCCGACGCCTGTACGCCATGCCGGGCGGCGACCTCCCGGGCAGTGTCCTCGGCGGCCTCCTTGTCCAGGTCGAGGACGGCGATGTGGTAGCCGGCGGCGGCCAGCGCGTGCGCGGTGGCGCGTCCGATGCCGCGACGGGAGCCCGCCCCGGTGACGACGGCGGTGCGGGGGGTGTGATCGCTGGCCATGCGGTGCTCCTGAGGGGTGGAATCGGGAGTGGAGAAGGGAATGAGCGCGTATGCCCCGCGCGGGTCAGAGTTCGCGGCGGACGCGTTCCTTGATCGCCGCGACGGAGAGGCCGTAGCGATCGTGGAGGGTGGGCAGCGCGCCCGCGGCGAGGAACTCGTCGGGCAGCCCGATGGGGACGATGCGGGCCGTCTGCTGGGCGAAGGCCAGGCTGGAAGCCACGGACTCGGCGAGACCTCCGACGAGGCTGTGGTTTTCGAGGGTCACCACGAGGCGCCCCGTGCCGGCCTCGCGCAGCACCGTCTCGCGGTCGAACGGCTTGATCGTCGGCACGTGCAGGACGGCGACGTCGACATGGTCGGCTTCGAGTTCCGCCGCCGCGCTCAGGGCCCGTACCGTCATCAGGCCGGTGGAGATGAACAGCACATCACGGCCACCACGCAGCCGCGCCGCCTTGCCGAGTTCGAACCGGTAGTCGTACTCGTCCAGGACGGTGGGCACCGCCCCACGCAGCAGTCGCGTGTAGGTGGGGCCGGAGTGCGCGGCCAGTGCCGGGACGGCCTGTTCGATGTCGACGGAGTCCGCGGGGTCCACGATCGTCAGGCCGGGCATGCCGCGCAGGATGGCCAGGTCCTCGGTCGCCTGGTGGCTGGGCCCGTAGCCGGTGGTCAGTCCGGGGAGCGCGCCGACGACGTTGACGTTGAGCCACGGCTCGGCGATGTCCAGGCACAGGAAGTCGTAGGCGCGGCGGGTGGCGAAGACGGAGTAGGTGGAGGCGAACGGGGTCAGGCCCACCTCGGCCAGCCCCGCCGCCGCGCCCAGCATCACCTGTTCCGCCATGCCCATCTGGAAGAAGCGGTCGGGGTGGGCCTCGCGGAAGATATGCATGTCGGTGTACTTCGCCAGGTCCGCCGAGAGACCGACCACGTCGGGGCGTTCCTCGGCGAGCCGTGCCAGGGCGTGCCCGAAGGGGGCCTTCGTGGTGCGCTGTCCCTCTTCCGCGATCGAGGCGATCATCGCGGAAGTGGTGAGCCTCCGCTTGGGGGCCTCGGTCGGCGTGGGTGCGGCCTGAGTCGGCGCGGGGGTGTTCATCGAGCGAGTCCCTCTCCGTGGGTGGTTGCGCGGCCGGAGTCAGCCCGGCTTCGGTGATGCTCCGTCAACTCGTCGCGGGCGGCTTGCCATTCGTGCTCCTCCACGCGCATGAAGTGCGCCTTCTCCCGGGTCTCCAGCATCGGCACACCGCACCCGATCCTGGTGTCGCAGATGAGCACAGCGGGTGATCCGCGGTGTTCGCGCAAGCTGTCGAAGGCCGCGAGGAGCGCGTCGATGTCGTTGCCGTCCACGCGGATCGCATGCCAGCCGAACGCCTCCCACTTGGCCCTGACCGGCTCGGTGCGCAACACGCCCTTGGTCGGACCGTCCGCCTGAAGGGCGTTGACGTCCACGATGGCGGTGAGGTTGTCCAGCCCGTGATGGGCACAGGCCAGCGCCGCCTCCCAGGTGGAGCCCTCGTCGAGTTCGCCGTCGGAGAGCAGGTTGTACACGCGGGCGTCGCTGCCCTGGTGGCGCAGGCCGAGGGCCATGCCGGTGGCCACGCCCAGACCGTGCCCCAAGGAGCCACCGGAGATCTCCATGCCGGGGGTGTACGAGGCCATGCCCGACATGGGCAGACGCGAGTCGTCACCGCCGTAGGTGGCGAGTTCGCCGACGTCCAGCACGTCTGCCTCGGCGAGTGCCGCGTACAGCGCGATCGCGTAGTGCCCGATCGACAGCAGGAACCTGTCGCGCTGCGGCCATTCCGGGTCGTGGGGACGGTGGTTGAGAACGTCCTGGTAGACAACGGCCAGGACATCGGCCACACCCAGGGCCTGTCCGATGTAGCCCTGCCCCTGAGTCTCCCCCATGTCCAGCGCGTGCATACGGATGCGGTAGGCGGATTCCTTCACGGCACGCACCCGCTCGGCGGGTGACACCCCCGCCGCGGGAGTGGCCTGAGTGGTCATCGCAGTCATCCTCATCTCTTCTCTCGGTGGACGCCCTTGAGGGCTCAGTGGGCAGCCTTGAGCGCGGGTTCGGCGGACGCCGTCACGAACCGGTCGGTCTCCCGGCGCTCCGACTCGCCCCATGTCTCGCGCGTCATCAGCGTCGCCACGAAGCCCAGCAGGCCGTAGCAGGTGAACAGCACCGCGGGACCGATCCACCCGGTGCCGGAGTACAGCGCGGTGGCGATCATGGGCGTGAAACCGGAGACCACCGCGGACAGTTGATAGGCCAGGGACGTTCCGGCGGTGCGGGTCTTGGTGGCGAACAGCTCGCAGAACCAGGCCCCCTGGACACCGGCCAGGCAGTTCTGGCAGACGGTGTAACTGATCAGGAAGGCCGCCATGACCAGTGCCGTGGCCCCGGTGTTGACGAACAGGAAGAGCGGAATGCCCCAGACGGCGCTCACCGCGCAGCCGAACAGGTAGACCGGGCGGCGACCGACCCGGTCCGACAGACGGCCCCAGAGCATGGTGGCCGCGATCCCGAGGGCCGCGGCCGACACCAGCGCGGTGAGGGTGGTGGTACTCGAGACGTCGGGGGCGTCGCCGTCGTCCAGGTAGGACAGGACGAAGGTGACCGATACGGCGTATCCCGCGGTCTCCGTGGTCCGCAGGCAAAAGGCCCGCAGAAGGTTGCGCCAGTCCTCGCGGATCACTGTGAGCAGCGGGTTCTTGACGAGTTCGCCGGACTCCTTGGCCTCCTCGAACTGGGGCGATTCGTCGATCTTGAGCCGGATGAAGATGCCCACGGCGATCAGGACGGCGCTGAGCAGGAACGGCACGCGCCAGGCCCAGTTGTCGTCCAGTGTGTGCCGGCTCAACAGGAACGCGAGGTTGGCGAGCAGTAGTCCCACCGGGAAGCCGGCTTGTGTGATGCCCGTGTACAGGCCGCGCCGTCGCCACGGAGCATGCTCGAAGGTCATCAGGATGGCGCCGCCCCATTCGGCGCCGAAGGCGAGGCCCTGGATCACGCGGACGGCCACCAGCAGGACCGGAGCCCAGACGCCGACCATCTGGTAGGTGGGCAAACAGCCGATCAGCACGGTCGCGATGCCCATCAGCAGCAGGGATCCGACCAGCACGGGCTTGCGGCCGACGCGGTCCCCGAGGTGACCGGCGACGATACCGCCCAGGGGCCGGGCGGCGAAGCCGATCCCCAGCGTCGCGAAGGACAGCAGGGTCGCCGACAGCGGGTCGGAGTCGGGGAAGAACACGTCGCCGAAATAGAGCGCCGCGGCCGTTCCGAAGCCGATGAAGTCGTATGTCTCGATGGTCGCGCCGACCCCGCATCCGACGGCGACCCTCAGCCGCTCGGGCGACCCGTGCGCCGCCTGTTGGGGCGCCCTGGACTCAGCCATGCCGATCCTCCTCGATCGTAAGCGGGTCATGTGTCCCGGACGATACCGACTGTTGCCTGTTGTCTGTTGACAGTCGACACCGAAAGAGATGCTGCGGCGGCAATGAGGTGCTGTCAACCCATCCGGCGAAGACTCTCGCCATCTAATCGGCTGGCGCGCGACCCCCACCGACACACGCCGGGCCGGGCACGCGGAGAGCGCAGGGGCGCCCGGCCCGGCGGTCCGGACGCACCACGTACCACCTCAGCGGAGCGCCGAGCGCGAGCGGGTCTCGGCGAGCTCGCTCCGGGCGGCTGCCAGGGTGACGAGAACGTCCTGAGCGGCGGCGCGGAGGGCGGTCCCGTCCGGCCTGGCAGAGATCTCGAGGGCTGCTTCGATCGTGTGGCCGAGCAGGTTCGCCCGGTGGGCCGGGGGGAAGTCCTCGCCCGGGGGGACGGCGATACCCCCCATGATGAACCCGGTCAGCACCGCGTCGATCGTGTAGATCTGCTCCGCCGCAGAGGCTGTCACGGTCATCAGCCCGTGCGCGCGCCATACGTCGACGAGGCGGGCGAGCAGGGCGTGGAAGCCCAGTTCCTGGATGACGGGAACGCCGTTCGCGGTGGTGGCGAGCGCGCCGAGGACTTCGCTGTCACCGGCATGGATGGCCCGGGCCACGGGGTCACGGGCCTGCTCCAGGAACACCTCGCGGACCAGCCTGCTGGGCAGGGCGGCGGACGGGTCCCGCTCGATTCCGGCGGCGACGGTGCCGAGCACCTTGTCGAGTTCGCGCCGCAGCAGCTCGGTGAACAGCGACTGTTTCGTCTTCCAGTGCAGGTAGACGGTGCCCTTGCCGATACGGGCGCGGCGGGCGATCTCATCGACGGTGACCCGCTTGTAGCCCCACGCCAACAGCAGTTCGCGCGCGGCGGCCAGGATGCGCTCGGTGCGTTCGTCGTCGTTCTGCGGGGAAGCGGCCAGGCGATCCGGGGTCATGAGCACAGCATCCACCCCGCGCATCGTGTGACCAAATTTCGAAACTGGTCATTCAGTATCGGCCAGGGGTAGGGTCGGGGCATGACCTCTCCGTCGCTCCCCCCACCCGGCGCCCGCCGTGCCCTCATCGTCGGGTCCGGCATCTCCGGTCTCGCCGCGGCCCTGAGCCTGCACCGGGCCGGCTGGCAGCCCCTGATCGTCGAGCGGGCGCCCGAACGCCGCACCGGTGGCTACTTCGTGCGCTTCAACGGTCCCGGCTACGCCGCGGCCGAACGCCTGGGCATCCTGGACTCGCTCCCGGACCGCCGCGACCCCCGGGGCCGCATGTTCGAAGTCGACTCCCGCGGTCGCCTCGCACCCGGCCTGACCTTCCCCGCACAGGTCAACGGCACCCCGCTGCGGATGCTGCTGCGCAGCGATCTGGAGCGCGTCCTGTACGAGGCTGTCCACGACCTGGTCGAGATCCGCTACGGCACCGGCCCCGCCGCCGTCACGCAGAACCGCGACCAGGTGACCGTGAGCCTCACCGACGGATCAGTGGAAGGCGCGGACCTGCTCATCGGAGCCGACGGCGTCCACTCCACCGTCCGCTCGCTGGTCTTCGGCCCCGAGGACCTCTACCGCAAGGACTTCGACCACGTGGTGGCCGCCTGCGTCATGGACGGGCCGCTGCCGGGCATGCGCGAGGGTGACGGCGCGGTGGCCACCGCCCCCGGCCGCTCCGCCTGGATCAACAGCTACCGCGACCACCCCCCGGTGGCCTTCCTTCTCTACCGCACCGACTGGCCCGCCGCCGAGATCCGCAAGAAGCCCTCCCACGCCCTGCGTCAGGCGTTCGCCGGCTTCGGCGGGGACATCGTGCCCGCCATGCTGGAGGCGATGGACCGCTCCGAGTCCGTCCTGTTCGACCAGGTCAGCCAGATTCACCTGGGCCGCTGGAGCCAGGGCCGGGTGGCCCTGCTCGGCGACTCCGCCTGGTGCATGACCCTCCACTCCGGCCAGGGCTCCGGCATGGGCATCGCCGGCGCCGAACTCCTGGCCCGCCTGCTCACCGAACACGACGATCTGCCCACCGCCCTGGGCACCTGGGAACAGCAACTGCGCCCGCTCGTCACCCGCTACCAAAGGGAAGCCCTGCGCATGCGGCACTTCTTCATGCCCGCGAACCGCTTCGGGCGCATCGCCCGCAGCACCCTGATCCGCGCCGCCTCCACCCCGGTCGGCGCCAAGCTCGGCAAAGCCCTGATGAGCTGACACCTCAACGAGAACGAGGACATGCGATGACCCGGACGACCGAGACGGTGGTCGATCGCTACATCACACTCGTTGACCGTGCGGTGCACGAGCCGGAAGCGCTCGGGACGGTGTTCGCACCGGAGGCCACCGTGCAGTTCGGCACACCCACAGCGGCACCGAGCGCGTAACCGTCGACGGTGATGCCGAGTAGCTCCGCCAGCTCGTCGGCCCCACGCCGTACGTCTCCCGGATCCGTACGCCGTCGGGGCCGACATCAACGTGAACCGGGGTGGGCCGAGCGGCGCTGCGAGCACGAGGAAGTGTTCGGCACGGTCAGCGACCCATCGAACCGGGCGCGGGTTCCGGGCGCGCACCGGCCGCTGGGGACTTGGTCAACCGCTCACCTTCTATGTCGACGTTGGGCAGGACGCGGTCGATCCGGACGGGCAGGGACCACGCCCGGCGGCCGAGGAGAGCCAGGACCGCCGGCACGATGGTCATGCGGACGATGAAGGCGTCGAGGGCGACAGCGATCGCGAGACCGAGTCCGAGGGCCGCGATGACGGAGTCGGTGGAGCTCATGAAGCCCGCGAACACACAGATCATGATGAGGGCCGCGGCCGTGACGACCTTGGCGCTGTGCTCGAAGCCCGTGACGACGGCCTGACGCGGATCGGCGCCGTGGACAAATGCTTCGCGGATACGGGTGACCAGGAAGACCTGGTAGTCCATGGCCAGGCCGAAGACGATGCCGACGGTGAGGATGGGCATCAGGCTCATGATCGGCCCGGCCTGTTCGACGCCGAACAGGTCCTTCAGCCACCCCCACTGGAAGACGGCTACCACGGCTCCGAGCGAGGCCAGGACGGACAGAAGGAAGCCCAGTGCCGCCTTCAACGGCACGAGCAGGGAGCGGAAGACGAGGATCAGGACCAGGAAGGCCAGTCCGACGACGACGAGGAGGTAGGGCATCAGGGCGGCGCTGAACTTGTCGGAGACGTCGATGTTCAGCGCGGTGCTGCCGGTGACCATGCTCCGTGCGCCGATGGAGCTCTCCGTCGTGGTCGCCAGGGAGCGGATGTCGGTGACGAGGTTCTTGGTCGCGTCGTCGGACGGCGCGCTGTCGGGGATGACGGTGATGAGGGCCGTGTCACCGGAGGTGTTGAACACGGCAGGGCTCGCCACGGCCACGTCGTCCAGATCACGGATCTTCGAGCCCATGATGGCGGCGGCTTCGTGGGCGGTGGCCATGGCTTCGTCGGTGACGACCACGGTCAGGGGGCCGTTGAAGCCCTCTCCGAAGGACCGCGCGAGCATGTCGTATGCCTTGCGCTGGGTGGTGGACGGCGGCTTGGAGCCGTCGTCGGGCAGTCCGAGCTCCAGCCCGGTGACCGGCAGCGCCACCACGATCAGTGCTGCCACGGCGGGGACGAGAACCCGCACCGGTCGGCGCACCACCGCCGCGGCCCACCGTCGGCCGAACTGCGCCTTGGCCTCACGGCGCTCGCCGCCCTCCGCGCGGTCGCGGGAACGTCCGCGGACGCGTTCGGGGCCGAAGGCGAGCATGGCCGGGACCAGCGTGATGGCGACGAGGACGACGACGGCGACGGCCCCGGCGGCGGTGACGCCCATGGCGGTCAGCACCGGGAGGTTGACCACGGCCAGGCCGACGAGAGCGATCATGACGGTGAGGCCGGCGAAGACGACGGCCGACCCCGCGGTGGCGTTCGCCCGGCCCGCTGCCTCGCGGGCATCGTGGCCCGCGGCACGTTCGGAGCGGTAGCGGGAGACGATGAACAGCGCGTAGTCGATCCCGACCGCGATGCCCAGCATCGAGGCGAGCGACGTGCTGCTGTTCAGATCGAAGACCGAGCCCAGCGCCGTGATCGCGGCGAGGCTGATGCCCACTCCGATCAGGGCCGTCAGCAGCGGAAGACCCGCGGCGATCAATGAGCCGAGGGTGATGAGGAGGATGACCGCCGCCAGAGCGAAGCCGATGGCCTCTGCCGGGGTGCCTTCCTCCTCTGTGGCGACCGCGTTGCCGGAGGCTTCGACCGTCAGCCCGGTCTTCCTGCCCTCGTTCAGAGCGTCGTCGAACCGCTCGTGGTCACGATCGGTGAGCTCCGCGGCCGCGGTCCGGTAAGTGACCGTGGTGTAGGCGGTCGCGCCGTCCTTGCTGACGGTTCCGCCCCTGAAGGGGTTACTGACGGCACCGACCCGGGAAGAGGAGGCCGCCAGGTTCTTCAGGGTCGTGGCCACCGAGGCCCGGTTGCCCGTACTGGTGATCTCTTCCCCGCGCGGGGCCCGCAGCACCACGCGGGCGGTGGCGCCGCCCGCGTCGGCCGCGGGGAATTTCTTGCTCAGCAGGTCGTTGGCGCGCTGCGCCTCAGTGCCGGGCAGGGTGATGGAGGACGTCGAACTGCTGGTGGTCTGCGCGGCGGTGGCGCCCACAACGGCAAGGACGATGACCCAGAAGAGAAGCACCAGCCAGCGCCGCTCGAAAGCGGTCCGGCCGATCCAGTGCAAGAAGGTGGCCATGAGGATGCGGAAACTTTCTGCTCTTGCGACTCGGGACGTGAGGTTGGGACGGGGAAGCGCGGTACACGCCGCCTCCTGGGGCGGCGCGCCGGTCGGAGGCCGAACCTCGGGAAGGCCCGCCGCCCGCGGTCACCATCGTCGGCCCGGGGCGCGGGGCGTCACGTCAGCCGTACGTACCGGGTGGGCGCGCGGCTGTCGGTCGTTCGGCCGACGACCGCGCGCCCACCGCGCTCCTACGCTGAGGAGCGTGGATCGAATTCTTCCGCGCACTCCGGACGTCAGACGGATGATCACCGTCAGCGGTCTGTTCGTGTTCGCTTTCACCTGGCTCGCGGACATCACCATGGTCATGAGCGATTCCATGACGTGCGGAACCGCCTGGCTGCCCGTTGTGGCTACCGGCCCCCTGATCGCCCTGGCTTCCGTCGAGACCCCCTGGTCGCCGCCGCTGGGGGCGTGCGTCGCCGCCGTGGTGTCACTGTCCTTGGCCCTGACCGCTTGGAGCCTGATCGCGCCGAGCACCATGGCGTGGTGGGGAGCACTGGAGACATTGGGGCTGCTGCACATGGCCCTGCGCACCACGGCCCAATCCGGCCGAACGGCCGCCGCGGTGGTGGAAACCGTCCTGATCAGCGCGACCGTACTTCTGCTGCCCCTGCGGGCCGGGTCGTGGCAGGCGTTCACCGGCGGCGGCTATGTGCTGACCGTCGGGCTCGCCATCTTCATCACCCTCGGCTGTACCATCCGAGCCCTGGAAGCACGCAGAGAGCGCACGGCACGGGAGGTCCGCTACGAGGAGCGCCTCGCCCTGGCCCGCGATCTGCACGATCTCATCGCCCATCACATGACCGGCATCATCGTGCAGGCCAACGCCGCTTTGTCCATCCAGGCCGCCGCTCCGGACAAGATCGAACCCATCCTGCGCGACATCGCCCAGGCCGGTGCCGAGACCCTGGAATCCACGCGCCGTCTGGTCCGCGTCCTGCGCGAGGAGAACAACACGCCCTTGCGGCCCGGCGACTTGCTCGCCGATCTGGGTGAACTCGTGTCCGCCCACTGCGCCGCCGCGTCG
Organism: Streptomyces sp. NPDC019937; assembly: GCF_040631655.1. Lineage (NCBI taxonomy): Bacteria > Bacillati > Actinomycetota > Actinomycetes > Kitasatosporales > Streptomycetaceae > Streptomyces > Streptomyces sp. NPDC019937. Next base: position 166,979 of record NZ_JBEYAL010000001.1, on the reverse strand, counting down.
CCCGGCTCCGGGCCCATCGAAGCCGATACGGCACGTCTCGAAGCCACAGCGGCAGCGCGGGTGGCCCGACTGCGCCCCGAAGTGGAGACCTCCGCCCACCGACTGGTCCAAGAGGCCCTGGCCAACGTGCGCCGCCACGCACCGGACGCGCACACCACCGTCCGCCTCGACGCCGACACGGAGTATCTTCACGTGACCGTCACCAACACTCCGCCGCACCGCAGGGCGCTCACCCCGGCCGGGGGCCGGGGCGGCTTCGGCCTGCTCGGGCTCCAAGAGCGCATCGAGGCCCTCGACGGCACCCTGCGCGCCGGGCCGCTGCCCGGCGGCGACTGGGAAGTCTCGGCCTCCCTTCCGCTCGCACAGTCATGACCCCGGCCCCGAGAGGAACGGTCAGTGCCCGAACCCCGGATTGACGTCGTCATCGCCGACGACCAGGAACTGGTGCGGAGGGGATTCAGCCTGATTCTTGGTGTGCAGCCAGGGATCACGGTGGTCGGTGAGGCGGCGGACGGTGTGGAGTGCGTCGAACTCGCGCGTCGGCTGCGTCCCCGGGTCGTGCTGGCCGACATTCGTATGCCGCGGCTGGATGGGCTTGAGGTTGTACGACAGCTGGCCGGTCCCGGCGTGGCCGATCCGATGAACATCGTCGTGATCACCACATTCGACCAGGACGACTATGTGCGAACCGCACTACGCAACGGTGCATGCGGTTTTCTGCTCAAGGACGCCTCTCCCGCCCTTCTGGTGGAAGCGGTCCAGGCGGCAGCGCGGGGAGACGCCCTCGTCTCCCCCGCGGTCACCGTGCGGCTCCTGCGGAGGCTGGAAGCGACGGAACGCGGGATGGCACCGGCCCCCGCGGCGTCCGATGACGCCGGCCTCAGCGAACGGGAGCGGGACATCGTCCGACTGGTGGCCGTAGGGCGCACGAACCAGGAGATCGGCGATGAGTTGTTCCTGTCGTTGTCGACGGTGAAAACGTACCTGGGACGCGTCCAGGCCAAGCTCAACGCCCGCAACCGGGTCGAGGTAGCGGCCTGGGCCTGGGAACATGGAGCAGTCCGCGGGAGCCAATGAGACGGCCGGCGGTCAGGGCGCGGTGGGCTCGAGAGGCAACGGCCTGCCCCGGTCGAGAGGCCTGTTGACGCGCTGGCCGCGCCCGACTGGCGCTGCTATAACCGACACACTGATTGAATCGTTTTAGTATCCCGGCGAGAGCACGTCGCGCACCACGACGGTGAGTTCGCCCGGACCGGCTACCGTCTCGGTCCCGCGACGGCGTAGGCCGTGGTGCCGACGATCGTGAGGACCAGGGCTGTCCAGGTGCCCGCCGCCGTGCCGGGTGGCAGCAGCATCCAGGACGCCACCTGCGTCGGCACACTCGTCGGAGGCGGGGCGAAGAACGAGAACGAGAGCCAGACGAACGGCAGCGTCCACGCGTACTGTCCCCCGCACACCGCCGCCCCGACGGCGGCGAGCCCCATCAAGCCCGCGCTGTCGCGCACCACGAACGCGGCGGTGGCCAGGTCATTTCCCGCCGCCTGCACCGCCAGCGGCACCACGGCGACGACCGCGCCGGCGAGCAGCACGTGCACCGCCCTGCGGGGCACCCAGCGGATCGCGGCCGTCCGGTCCAGCGCGAGGTCCTGCCCGCTGAGCCCGATCGACAGCGCCATCGCTCCCACGGCGAGGACGAGCGCGGGCAGACGCGGATCGCCCGGCCCCTCGCTGCCGTCCCGAACGAGTGCCCACACGGTCACCGTGCTGATCACCACCGCGGCCAGTGACGCGGACACCTGACGCGAGCGCGCGTACAGCATCAGCCATCTCACCTGTGTGCACCCCCGGTCAGCGCGTCGAGTGCGTCTCCCTCGCAGGAGATCGCGGCGGCGCGCATCGCGTTGATCCGCGAGAGCTGCTCGGCCCGTGGCAGTACTTCGAGGTCCTGCCACACCGCGCGGGCCTGGGAGTCGATCTCGCGCCGCGATTTCGGTGGTCCCTGACCGGGCATCGTATTGAGGTGGCCGAGGACCCAGCCCACCGCGACGGTTCGCGCGATGTCCTCTCCCCCCGCGCCGCCGAAGCCGACGGGGACACACCCTGGCACCATGCCTTTGGCGATCAAAGCCCAGGTCAGCTCCTCGCCCTTCGCGGCGGCGATGATGTCGTCGTCGAAGTCGAAGAGCACGTCCTCGCGGGACCACCGCGGCGTGGAACCCTCGGGCTGTACGGCGGTGTTCTCCCGGACCGAGACCGGCGCCTGGCTCCCCAGGACGCCGTGCAGCAGGCGCAGCGCCTTTGTGCCGTGACGCGTGAGGTCGGTGAGTCGTTCCTGGTGCATCCTGGACACGCATACCGGACCATCGCACACCAACTCCGCGGCGTCCTTGTCGAGGACATACATCCGGCGCGGGTCGGAGGGGAGGACGAGCAGGGCGACGGCCGCGCCCGCCAGGGCGGGCGTCAGGGCGAGCAGCCGGGTGCGCGGTGTCGCGGCGACCAGCAGCGCGAAGCCCGTCGCGGCCAGGCCGAGCAGCCAGATCGTCTGCCCGACGTGCACGGCGGCGGAGAGCGTGACGAGCGCGTGGCGCACCTCTTCCACCTCCGGTGACAGCAGCGAGACCCGGTTCGGCTCCGAGATCGGGAAACCCTCCGCCGTCTCCGTCCGCGTCCGGCCCAGCGACATGCGCATGAGGGCCGTGAACGCGAAGGCGCTCATGGTCAGCAGTGGCGGGGTGAGGGCGGACGGCAGGGCGCGCCCGGCCCCCATGCCCAGCACGGCTCCCGCGACGAGTGAGAGTGCCCCCACCAACGAGATCGGCAGCCATCCGAGGTGGGTGTACTCGGTGTTGGCGAGTATCTGGACCGCGCCCACGAGGACGAGCACCACGAACGCCGAGGCCAGGGTGATCGCCATCGTGCCCGCCTGTGTGGCGGCGCGGTGCCAGGCGGGACGCGATGTGGTCGTCAGCAGCTCGGATGTCTTCGAGCGGTGATCGCGCAGCCCCTGCAACGCGCCGAGCCCCACGGCCAAGGGCCACAGGCAGAACAGCAAGGTGCGGGTCCACAGGGCCAGGGGCGTCCACTGGGCCGTCCACGCCGTGGTGCCTTTCCACCACTCTCCGTCCAGCAGGTACAGCAACGCCAGCGCGCTCGTCAGGACCACGGCTCCTGCCCAGGGGGCGACGGAGCGCTTCAGCTCGGTTCGCAGGACACGCGCATTCACCAGGCGCCCCTTCCCCGGCCCGGGCCCTCCAGCAGCGCCGAGTAGCCGCGCTCCAACGGGCTGTCGCCCACGTGCTCGGGGCCGCCCGCCGCGGCCAGCTCGTCCGGGGTGCCCTGGAAGACCAGTCGGCCCTCGGCGAGGAGCACCACGTGGGTGCAGGCGGCGGCGACGTCCTCCACCAGGTGGGTCGAGACGACCACGCAGGTGTCCGTGCCCAGTTCCTGCAGCAGCTCGCGGAAGCGCAGCCGCTGCGCGGGGTCCAGGCCGGCCGTGGGCTCGTCCAGCAGCAGGATCGACGGGTCGTTGACGATGGCCTGGGCGATGCCCACCCGCCGCACCATGCCACCGGACAGGGTCTTCATCCTCTCGTCGGCACGGTCGGCCAGGCCCACCCGCTCCACGGCGCGCTGCACCGCAGCGGGGATGTCCGCCTTGGGCACTTCCTTCAGCCACGCCATGTACTCGACGAACTCACGGACCGTGAAGCGCTTGTAGTAGCCGAACTCCTGCGGCAGGTAGCCGATCCGGCGGCGCAGCGCGCGGTACTCGCCTCTGCCGCCCGCGGACTTGCCGAGCAGCTCCAGGGTGCCCTCGGCGGGGCGCAGTACGGTGGCCAGCGCCCGGATGAGGGTGGTCTTGCCCGCCCCGTTGGGACCCAGGAGACCGTGTACGCCGGTGCCCAGCGACAGGTCGAGCCCGTCGACGGCCATGTGGTTCCTGCCGACTCCGACCTTCAGCCCGGTGGCCCGGATCTCCCAGGCGTAGGCCGTCGGTGCGATGTCGGCCGCGCTCGCCGCGAGCGTCATCGGCCGTGGCCGGCCACGAGGCCTTGACCGCGCCCGCCGGGCAGACCCGGCAGGTGCAGTACGTGTCTCAGCTCCGGCGCGAGGCGCCGGACCTTCCTCGTCCGGCTCGGCCGGTGCCTTCCTCACTGGTCTCACACCCTCTAGACGCCGGGTGGTGGCAGCGGGTTTTCGGTCGGCTGTGATCTCCGTCACTCCGGTAACGCGACCGACCAGGTCATCCACGGGCCGCACACAATGGCCTCGGCTCACCGGCTTCGACGTCCATCGACGGAGCGCTCCAGCAGCGGGCCGCGGAGCGCTCCGGGTGACCTGGTTCAGAACGGGCAGGTGTCCATCCAGCGCGTGACCAGGGAGGTGTTGTTCTTGTCGGCGTCACGCACGGCATCGCACAGGAACGAGCTGAAGCGGGTGTCGGCGCGTAGCCAGCGGCTGAGGAACGACACGATCCACTTGCCCTGCTTGTCCTTGTTGCCGTACCCGGTCATCGGGCAGAGGTGGTCGCCGGGAACCTCGATGTAGAGTTTCTCGGCCTGGGTCATGGAGTTGTACCAGGGCAGCGCATACCTGCTGCCGGGCGCGGCGACATCGCTTTGACAGGTGAGGAAGAAGGTGGGCTCGGTCACCCCGGAGAAGTTGGGGCTCGTGTGGTACGGGGCCGTGGGTACGCCGGCCTTGAAGCGGGGATCGTCGCGGAGGGCCGCCATGACACCGCCGCCGCCCATCGAGTGACCGACCGCGCCGAGGGTGCCGTTGAGCTTGCCGGAGACCGGGTTGCCGGTGGCGTTGCCGAGCGCGAGCAACTGGGTGCCGGCAGCGCTGATCTGGCGGCCGCGCGATTCAGGATCGTCGGTCAGCGTGTTGGTGCCGACGTTGATCACGACGAAGCCCCAGGAGGCGAGGCGGGGTGCGAGCCATTGCAGGTTCTGCTGGGTGCCCTGATAGCCGGGCATCAGCACGACGCCCGGATATGAGCCCGTGGCCGTGGGGTAGGTGATGGTGCCGGACCCGTATCCGCTCGGGTTGGGAACGGTGTAGGCAGCGGTGGACAGCGGCCCGTTCGTGGCCTCCAGCGAAGCGGTTGTCGGGTTCGGTATCCCGTCTCCGGGGGACGTGCCGCCGCTGGATCCGTATACCTGGAACTCCCACAGCGAGTAGCCATAGGGGGTGCCGCGCTGTGTGCCGTAGACGCGGACGTACCGGCCACTTCCGTTGACGTCGAGGGTCTGCACACCGCCGGTGCCGGTGGTGGTCGAGTGGATGGCGGTCCATGTGGTGCCGTCGTCCGAGGTCCGGATCTGGAATGCCCGGGCGTACGCGGCTTCCCAGCGCAGGACGATTCGGCTGATGGTGGCGGTGGTGCCCAGATCGACACCCAGCCACTGAGGGTCGCTGAACTGGCTCGACCAGCGGGTCGCGGTGCTGCCGTCCACCGCCGCGGACGCCGGGGTTGACGTGTTCTCGGTGGACGAGGCGGTCGCGGGTTTGCCCTGCGACAGCAACTCGGCCGCCTGCGCGGTCTTGCCTTGGGACAACGGCAGGGCAGTGGCCGTCGGCGATGTAGAGACGGTCAGCAGGGCCAGGGCGATGGTGGTGGCCAGGGTGATCAACAGCATCATGGCACGGGATCTGGTCCCTAAAGGCCACGTCGCGCAGGACGGACAACGGGGTGAGCGCATCAGGTTACCTCCGGTAGAACGCGCAGGTGCATTCCGGGAAACGCAGTGCGCCCACACCGTAGGCTCCGCGGCATCTACCGTGAAGCGATTCCTTTGCCGAGCGGGAGGATAAATAAATGACTGGTACGCATCAATACCCCTCACCGGAGATCGCCAATTATGCGGGAGGACCAGCCTGGATGACGCCGCGGTTGCCGAACGCTAGCCAGCGGGAGAAGTCGTTGAACGCCCGGCCTTGAGAAGTGCTTCTTTCCCCGCGACCAACAGGATTCTCGACAACCCCTGTCGTTGCGGGGGCAGAAGCACTTCTCGCGTCGGCGATCAAGCCTCGGGGCAGCTCACCCGATGAAAGCGCGAGGTCAGCGCTGCAGGGTAAGGACGCCCGGCCGCCAGGGCAGTTGGTCGTAGGGGCCGCTCGCGGAGGGGGATTTGCCCTGGTAGAGGAACTGCAGGTTGCAGGGGTCGATGGTCATGGTCTGGTCGGGGTTGTTGCGGACCAGGTCACCGTGGCTGATGTCGTTGGTCCACGTGGCACCACTGTTGGCCTTGCCCGCGAAGGGGTTGCTTTCGCTGCTGGCCTGCGGAGTCCACGAACCGCTCAGGCTGGAGGCCGTGAACGAGCGGAAGTAGCGCCCACGCGCACCCATCGCCTCCACGATCATGAGGTACTGGTTCTGGTCCTGAACCTTGTAGACCTGAACCCCCTCGAACAGGTTGTTCGTCGAGTCGCTCATGACCGTCGTGTACGACGAGCCGAAGTTGCCCGGGAAGTTCCCGATCGGCATGCTCGCCCGGTAGATCTTGCCGTTGTCACCGGCGAAGAACAGGTACATGTTCTGGCCGTCACCGATCAGAGTCTGGTCGATGGGGCCGGTGCCGGAGCCGGAGATGCTACCGGTGAACAGCGGCTGCGGAGAGGACCAGCCATTGGGGTTGGTGGGGTCGCTCGACGTGCGGTAGATGAAGGGCCACGCACCCCACTGGTACGCCAGCACCCAGATCTTCTTGGGTGCGAAGTAGAACAGCGTGGGCGCCACCGCGGACTGGCCCATCCCGGTCTGGCCGGCCGACGCCATGTCCGACCAGTTCGTGAAGGGACGGAACCCCATCGAGCCGTAGGACGATCCCGACACGTTCGACGCGTAGACCAGGTGCTTGCCGTTGTACACCACGTTGGTGAAGTCCTTGAGCGAGACCCACCCGTTCGACGGCTGCGCCAACACACCCGTCGACGTCCACCGGTACGTCGACGGAAGAGAACACGCGCTGGTGGCCGCCTGGGCCGGGCCGGCGACCAGCGTCGCCGCCAACGAGGCCAGGGCCGCGACCGAGGCGCCGAGCATCACAGACAGACGTTTGCGGCTGAAACTTCCTCTGCGCATGAGGACCTCTTGATTCTCGAGTAAGCGATTCCGGTGGGCCTCGTCAGAGGCCGTCCGGACGGGTTCGTCGAGCAGCGGAGAATGCGGGCGTGGCCCGGAGGTGTCCTGCTGAGCGAGTGGAGCACTGTGCTCTGTTCGCGATATCGAACAGGTGTCGAAGTGTCGAGCAATCCGGATAGTAGGGGATCGGTGGGCGGCGTCAATACCTCTCGCAAGCCGATCGAATGGCCGGGCTGGGCGGATGGACAGCCGCCCCCGGACAGATCGCGATCGGGCCGAGGTGTTCGGCTCGTGGATCAGTAGCCGTAGATCATCTTGTAGGCGGCCTCGGGGAGGAACTGTCCGGCCGAGGAGCCGGCTCCGACGCCGCAGTTGCCGTCGGATTCGCCCGGGGTCTTGATCCACAAGAGCATCTCGGCGCCTCCGCCCAGCTGGGTGGGGGTGCCGATACGGCGGCCTGAGGGGTTGCACCACTGACCGTTGGAGCCGTTGCCGTTGCGGCTGGTGTCCACCACGAACGGCTTGGTGTAGCCGTAGCGGGCTTTGAGTTCATTGTTGACGGCGTTGCCGTAGGCGGTGTTCTCGTTCGTGGTGAAGTAGTTGGAGACGTTGAGGGAGAAGCCGTGGGCCTGCCGGAGGCCGGCTTCGTGGAGGCGCCGGGCCATGGTTGCCGGGTCCGCCCAGCCCGGGTTGCCGGCGTCGAGGTAGACCCAGGTGTTGGGGGCCTGGCGGTTGAACTGGGCGAGGGCGCCGGTGAGCATGCCCTCGCGTTCGTCGATCTGAGCCTGGGTCATGCAGCCGTAGTCCCCGAGGGAGTCCGGTTCGAGGATGACGACCGCCGGTCGGTTGGCGATCCCGCCGGCGAACTGGGCGATCCAGGACGCGTAGGCGGACGGCGAAGCGGCCCCACCCGCGGAGTGCCCGCCGCAGTAGTCGCGGTTGTAGATGTTGTAGGCGACGAGGAGGGGCAGTTTGTCCCTGGAGTCCGCGGCGCCCGCGTAGGCGCCGGCAGCGGTGCCGATGGTGCCGCTCCAGGAGCCGAACCAGCGGGCCATCGGGGTGTTGGCGATGGAGGCGTTGATCGCCGACGCCCGGCCGTCGCCGGGGTTGGCGGCGGCCCAACGCTTCGCGCTGGAGTCGGGGTCCACGTAGAACCCGCTGGTCATGGTGGTCGGGTCGGCCGCGTGGGCGGACGGTGCGATGGCCAGCGCCAGCGGCAGAGCGAAGAGCGCTGCCATCAGGGCGCGGAGTCCGTGGCGCATGACTGTACCTCGGTTTCCTGACAGGGATGTGTCGCACGCTCTCGGTCACGAGCGAGCGACGCGCTGAGGAAGTGCGGTGGTACAACGCCCCCTTGCGCCGGCGACTCTCCGGCAAGGACGACAGGGCCGAAGGTCGGCAGCGAGCAGTGAGGGCACTCCGATTGGGAGCGCTCCCAACGGCACTGAGAGCACTTGAGGTGCGGCCCGTATCGTGTTGCGGGCTGGTCAAGCTGTCAAGGGCCGACGTACAACTCGCCCTTCACAGAGCGGAAGCAAGGCCCTACAGTCCCACAATTGGAAGCGCTCCCAACCTTCCGGTCTCTGAGGGCTCCGTACCCGTCCCCCGTCGCCCACTGGGCGGGTGGCAGCGGCATGAGCCGGAAGTGAGACGCATCCCGTCCGATCGAGAGGGAAGGGCTCATGACTCATGACCGAAGACGCGCCGCGCCGGCAGCCGACGCTCGACGAGGTGACCGAACTCGCCGGCGTCTCCCGCTCCGTGGCGTCCCGCGCGATCAACAACGCGCCGCACGTCAGCCGCGCCAAACGCGAGGCGGTCGAGCGGGCCGTCCGGCAACTCGGTTACGTACCCAATCCGACCGCCCGTGCCCTGGCCACCCGCCAGACAGGGTCGGCCGCCCTGGTCGTCTCGGGAGAGGATCCGTCGATCTTCGCGGATCCGTTCTTCGCCCAGGTGATCGTGGGAGCGTCGGCTGCCCTGGAGGAGGCCGACCTGCATCTGATGCTGTGCCTGGCCGCTTCCGACCGGAGCCGCAAGCGGGTGCGGGAACTCCTTCGGTCCAAGGGTGCTGACGGCGTGATGCTGATGGCGCTGCGTGAGGGCGATCCGGTGGCTCGTATGGCCGAGGAGGCGGAGATGCCCGTGGTGTTCGGCGGACGCCCGGTCGGTACGGCTCCCCGGTGGTACGTGGACGTCGACAACGTCGGTGGAGCGCGCGAGGCAACCGAGTACCTGGTCTCGCGCGGCCGGACCCGGGTAGCCGCGATCTGCGGGCGTCTGGACACCGAGGTCGGACGCGCCCGGTACCGCGGCTACCGGGACGCCATGCTGGCGGCCGGCCTTGGTCCGTTCCCGCCGCAGGAGGGGGACTTCACCGAGCCCAGCGGGGCCGCCGTCATGGCCGCACTGCTGGCGAGCCACCCCGACGTGGACGGGGTGTTCGCCGCCAACGACAACATGGGCGTGGGAGCGCTGCGCGCCGTGCGCGAGGCAGGCCGACGGGTCCCCGCGGACGTCGCGGTGGTCGGCTTCGATGACCTGGCCGTCGCCCAGATCGCCGATCCGCCCCTCACCACCGTCCATCAGCCCATAGCGGCTTTGGGCCGGGAGATGGCGCGTATGCTCGTCGCGCTCATCAGCGGACAGGACCCCACCCCGCTGATCCTGCCCACCCGCCTGGTCACTCGCGCCAGCACCTGATGGGCCTGTTCTCCCGCCTCTGGCCGCACCGGCCTGAGCATCGCCCGGCCGGGGGCATGACGCCTTTCACCGGCGTGCCGGTGCTGTCGGCGGTGCCGGAGGCGGCACCCGGGGCAGGCGGATGGTGAACACCGAGCCCTCGCCGAGGGTGCTGCTCGCCGTCACCGTGCCCCCGTGTGCCTGTACCAGCTTGCGCGCAATGGACAGGCCCAGACCGCCGCCGCCGGTCCGACGGCAGCGCGACTTGTCGGCGCGCCAGAAGCGGTCGAAGACATGGGGCAGGTCCTCGGCGGCGATTCCGGAGCCGGTGTCCGCGACCTCGATCAGCACCTCGTCACCGGCCTGGTGGGCGCGCAGAAACACGGCACCGCCGGACGGGGTGTGCCGGAGGGCGTTCGCCACCAGGTTGCCGACCGCCTGGTACAGCCGTACCTGATCGGCCTCGATGACCAGGCCGTCGCCGGGGATTTCCGAGCGGAGGGTGACACCCGCGTTCTCCGCCCTCGAGCGATGGGCCATCGCCGTATGGGCCAGCAGGTCCGCGATGTCGACCTCAGCGAGGTTCAGCCGCAGCTCTCCCGCGTCGGCCGCGGACAGATCCCGCAGGTCGTCGATGAGGTGCTGGAGGTGCAACGCCTCTTCCAGCAGCGAGGACACCAGCAGGTCGCCCTGCGGCACGACACCGTCCTGCGCGCCCTCCAGCCAGCCGCGAATATTGCTCAGCGGGGTGCGCAGCTCATGTGCCACATCGCTGACCATGTCCTTGCGCACCGCCTCCAGCTGGTCACGCCGTCTGGACATCGCGTTGAACGCCGAGGTGAGGCGGCCCAGTTCGTCGTTGCTGGTGACCGCCACCCGCGCGCCGGGCTCCCCCTCCTCCATGCGTCGCGCCGCATCGGTCAGCGCGTGCAGCGGCCTGACCAGCCGTAACCCGGCGAGCGTGGTGGCGGTGACGGTGACGAGCAGCACGAGGACGGCGCCGCCGGCGATACGGGCGCGGTTGCCCGCGGACAGGTCGAAGAACGTCGTGGCGCTCCGGCCGGGGCTGGTGACATACAGCGCCGCCGTGGGGGCGACATACGGTGCGAGCTGCTGGGCGCGGCCACTGGCCAGGCATGAGGTGACCAGTGAGCCATCTGCGTTCCCGGCACCACGCGACTCGGAAGGCGTCTTCTCCGGGAGGCCGGGACGCAACCCCGGCCGCGGCACGGCACGTGGTGTCCCCTGGTCGTCCAGGGCGAGCTTCACCTCGGCCGCGTGGCGCCGGGACAGGCAGGTGTTGACGAGGGCGTTGAGCGCGACCAGCGCCCTGGCCTCGGTCGGGGTGAGGGACTCGAGCGTCGTGGAGTCACAATGCGGGACCTCCGGCATCCGGGAGGCGCCGCTCTCCACGCGCGACCGCCCGCTCGGGGCCTCGACCACGGTCATCTCCTGGCCGAGGGCGGTCCGCAGGCACTCGGCCTGGCGTCGTGCCGCCCGGCGCAGCCTCGTGCGTTCTTCCTCGCTGAGCCGGAACGGCCCGACGGCGCGCGGATCGATCCGGGCGGAGGCGGAGTCCGAGAGCAGCTCGGGGCTCGCCGCCAGCGGGTCGATGGCGGCCGTCGCCTTGTCGGGCGGCCGGTAGGGGAGGTCCGGGGCGGGTTCGGAGTCGGCGATCCGCCGACCGTCCTCGGTGATGACGATACGGTGCCCGGTCTCCCGGGCCAGGGCGCGTACGGTCGGGCCCACGCCGTCCCAGCGCGGATGGCGGGCCGCGTAGCCGAGCAGGCGGTAGTAGATCCGGGTGTCGTCCGCGAGGGCCTGGCCCCGTTCCTCGTCGATGGCCACGACGGTCGTCCGCACGGCCAGCCATGCGGTCGTGGCGATCGAACACACGGAGACCAGCACGGATACGGCGAGCAGGCGCAGCAGCAGGCTGCGGCGCAGCGGTACGTCACGGCGCACGATGGGCTTCTCCGTCGTCGGCGGCATCCGTGATCACATCGGCCGCCGCGTCCGCGGCCGCATGTGCCGCCATGTCCGCGGTCCGACGTGCCGTGACGTCGACGATCTTGTAGCCGACGCCGTAAACGGTGACCAGGAAACGGGCCCGGCGCGGATCGACCTCCAGCTTCTTGCGAAGGTTCATCACATGCACGTCGACGGACCGTGTGGTGACGTACCGGTCGAAGCCGTGCAGCCGCTCCAGGATCTGCGGGCGGGTGAAGACGTGGCCGGGGCGGGCGGCCAGCATCTGCAGCAACCGGAACTCACCGGGTGTGCAGTCCACCGGCCGGCCGTGCATCGACACCTCGTACCGGGCGGGGTCGACGGTCAGGGGCCCGACGGTGAGCACCGGCTCCGTGCCCGTCGCGGCCGTGACGGCGGAGCTGCGCCGCAGCAACGAGTGGATCCGGGCCATCAGCTCGCGGGGGCTGAACGGCTTGGTCATGTAGTCGTCGGCGCCGATGCCCAGGCCCAGCAGCAGATCGTCCTCGGTGGCGCGGGCGGTCAGCATCAGCACCGGCAGGGTCGATTCCGCGCGCAGCACGCGGCATAAGTCGAGGCCGTCCACGTGGGGCATCATCACGTCCAGGACGAGCAGATCGGGCGGCTGCCGCCGGACCTCCGCCAGCGCGGCCCGCCCGTCGTGGGCGACCGTCACCCGGTGGCCCTCGTTCTCCAGATAACGACGGACCAGTTCGGCCTGCTTCCGGTCGTCCTCGGCGACGACCACGTATGCGCACATGGCGGCGAGTGTAGAAACTCGGGCGGCAAACGGACCGAGAAACTCCAGTCTTCACCAGGGCGCGGGCGATGGCGACGTCGGTTCACCCCGGACAGCTGATGCGGCCGCCGCTTCGTCCGCTCGGACCTTTACGTCTCCTTCCTGTCATTCAAAGCTGACAACAACCTCACATTCCGCATCCATCGTGATCTCCGGCCCCCGGAGACCCGGGCTCTCCCCTGTTGCCGCCCGCAAGGAGATCCGTACCGATGCACCCAACGTCCCGTCTGTACCGCTCGAGCGTGGTGCTCGCGCTGTGCGCCGCCCTCGTGGGCGCACCCGCCGCCGCAGCCGAACCCGCCGCCCCGGCCCCACCCGTCATCACCGCGGACCAGGTCATGCCGCATCTCGACGCCCTGCAGCAGATCGCGGACCGTAACGGGGGCAACCGCGCCCATGGCACCCCCGGCTACCGCGACTCGGTGGCCTACGTGAAGGCCGCGCTGGACCGGGCCGGATTCCGTACCGCCTTGCACCGCTTCACCCGTGACGGCGTCACCGGCTACAACCTCATCGCGGACTGGCCCGGCGGCGACCCCGAGCACGTCGTGTTCGCCGGAGCGCACCTGGACAGCGTGCCGATGGGGCCCGGTATCAACGACAACGGCTCCGGCTCCGCCGCCCTGCTCGCCACCGCCCTACAAGTGTCCAAGGCAGGTCTCACGCCCGACCGCCATCTGCGGTTCGCCTGGTGGGGCGCCGAGGAGGGGGGCTTGGTGGGATCCCGCGCCTATGTGAAGGATCTGTCGGCCGCCGACCGCGAACGGATCGACGTCTACCTGAACGTGGACATGGCCGGAACCACCAGGGAGAAACAGCTGTGGCTCGTCGTCGATGACGATCCCGCGGCGACCGCGGCGTTCAAGGACTGGTTCGCGGCCCGGGACCTGCCCACGTTCGACATCGGCATCGGCGGCAGCGACCACGTCTCGTTCGATGAGGCCGGCATCCCGGTGGGCGGTTTCGCCACGGGGGTCGACGACTGCATACACGAAGCGTGTGACCGCGTCGAGAACGTGAATCCGCGCACCGAGACCCTCAGCACCAACGCCCTCATCAACGCGGTCTGGCAACTCGCCGCGCGCCACTGACCCCGTCCCCGGGCCATGCCCTGGACACCTCCACTCCGAAGGAACAACCGCATGCCCGCACGCCGGACCCGCCGTCGCCGCGCCACCACCCTCGCCACCGCCGTGGCCGCCGGCATCGTGTTCACCGCCCTGCCCGCCTCCGCCGCCCCGGGCGGCCCCGGCGCCGGGGACCCGTACTACCCCGACGACGGCAACTCCGGTTACGACGTCAGCCAGTACGACGTGCAGGTGGACTACGACCCGGCCCGCCCCCGCCACTTGGCGGGCGACACCACGGTCCAGGCCGTCGCCACACAGGACCTGGACCGGTTCCACCTCGACCTGGTGGGCTTCCAGGTCAGCTCCGTCACCGTGGACGGCACGCCCGCCCGCGCCGTCACCCGCGAGGGCGCCCACGAACTCGTCGTCACCCCCGCCCAGCCGCTGGCGAAGCACACGCGCTTCTCCGTCCGCGTCCGCTACTCCGGCGAACCGGTCGGCGAGGGCTGGCACACCCTCGCCGACGGCGGCGCGAGCGCGGCCGGTGAACCGCACGCCGCCACGGCCTGGTACCCGGCCAACGACCACCCCTCGGACAAGGCCACCTTCCGACTCACGGCCACCGTCCCCGAGGGCTGGACGGTGGTGGGCAACGGCAGGCAGGGCGACACCACCAGCGGCGGTGGCACGACCACCTTCCGCTGGTACGAGGACCGGCCGATGGCCACGTACCTCAGCACCATCGCCATCGACAAGTTCACCGTGCACACCTCGAAGCTCTCCGACGGCACGCCCGTCGTCCATGCCTACAGCCCCGGGGCCGTCGTCAACCCGGAGTCGGAGGCGCTGCTGCCGGAGGTCGTCGATTTCCTGGCCTCGAAGTTCGGCCCGTACCCCTTCTCCTCGGCCGGGGGGATCGTCATCACCGGCAACGATGACGAGGGCCCGCTGGCGCTGGAGACGCAGAGCCGCCCGACGTATCAGGGGGCGTTCTCCGACAACTCCATGGTCCACGAGAACGCCCACCAGTGGTTCGGGAACAGCGTCTCCCTCGCCGATTGGCGCAACGCCTGTCTGGCCGAGTGCTTCGCCCAGTACGCCAACCAGCTGTGGGAGGAGAAGACCGGGGCCGACCTGGACAACGGTTTCTACCGCGCGATGCTGGAGGAGAGCGAGGCGGACCCCGGCTTCTGGTCGACCAGGCTCTACGACCCCGGCAAGGGCCGCGAACTGCACCATGTCCTGTACAGCAAGGGTCCCATGATGCTGCACGCCCTGCGCCGGACGGTCGGTGACCAGGCGTTCTTCGGCACCTTCAAGCGCTGGCAGCGCGACCACCGCTACGGCAACGCCTCCTGGCCGCAGTTCGAGGCGCTCGCCCAGGAGGTGTCCGGCAAAGACCTCACCGGTTTCTTCGACGCCTGGGCACACGGCACCACCGTCCCGCCGGAGAAGTACCTCCTCCCGGGCTCCCTCGGCTCCCTCGGCTCCCTCGGCTAGAAGGGCCACGGCGGCTCATGTCGCGGCGCGGTGGACTGTGAGGGTCCGGACTTCGCCGTCGGCGCGGGGCTTGTGGGGACCCGGCATGTGACGGGGGTCACGGCGGAGGGAAAACCTGGCGCCCGTGCTCGACGTCTTCCGGATGTGAGATCAGTCAGGAAGACATCGGGCGAACCGGACGAGGAGCATCTCGTCCGGCTGGTGGCCAGAGGTGACCGCGCCGCGTTCGAGGAACTGTACCGGCGTACGTCGCCGTGGATGGCGGTGCGGCTGCGGCGCCGCTGCGCGGACGAGCAGATCGTCGCCGAGGTCATGCAGGAGACGTATCTGGCGGTGTGGCGCGCGGCGGGTGCGTTCATCGGGACCGCGGCCGGGGGAACCGCCGTCGGCTGGCTGTGGACGATCGCGGCGCACCGGCTCGTCGACGCGTTCCGGCGCCGGGCCCACCACGCGGAGCCACCGCCCACGGCTGCCCCGCGGTCCGTGGCGCCCGCCGCCGAGGAGGAGGCGCTCGCGGCGACCGTCGGTGGTGAGGTCGGCGACGCGCTGCGGCGCCTCGCTCCGGAACTCCGACAAGTACTGCAGGCCATGGTGCTCGACGGGCTGTCCGTCCGGGAGACCTCCGTCTTGCTGGGATTGCCCGAGGGCACAGTCAAGACCCGTGCCCGCCGGGCCCGGATCGAGATGCGGAAGGCGCTGGCATGAGTGTGGAACACGCGTCGATTCGGATCATCGACGGTTACACGCGCGGCGACACGGACCTCGCCGCCGACGAGGTGTGGGCCCTGGAGGCCCACCTGGAGGCGTGCCGGGTGTGCCGTGACCGGCTGGCGGCCTCCGTCACGGCACAGGCGCCCGCCGTCGAGGCGCTGGTCGGCACGGTGTGGTCCGGCCTCGAACCCCAGCTCGCCGGCACCGCCCCGGTACCGCATCGACGGCGCTGGTCGGCGCGGCTGTCCACGTGGATGACGCCCGTGATGGTGCCGTGGTTGGCCATGGTCGTGGGGGTGACGCTGCTCGCGTTGCTGCTCGACCTGGCCGACACCGACTCCGGCGAGGTGTCGCTGGTGCTGCTGTTCTCCCCGGTCCTGCCCGTGCTCGGCGTCGCGGCGTCGTGGTCGCGCGGTCTGGACCCGGCGTACGAGCTGACGGCCTCCGCGCCGAGGGCGGGACTGTACCTGGTGCTGCGGCGTACCACGTCCGTGCTCGCCGTGGTCGTCCCCGCCTTGCTGCTGGGCGGATGCGTGACGGGGGTGATGGTCGCGCAATGGCTGCTGCCCTGTCTGGCCTTCACCTCGACGACCCTGGCGCTCGGCGGTGTCGTCGGTGTGACCCGCGCCGCCGCCTGGCTGGTGGCCGGATGGGCCGCTGTGGTCGTGGCACCGACACTGGCTGCCGGCCGTACGACCTTCGCCCTGGCGACGGACGGTCTGCCTGTGTGGGGGCTGATTCTCGCGCTCGGCATCGGTGTCGTGATCGCCCGCAGGGGCGCCTACTCCGTGCTGGGAACCCATCGTTGACCACGTGAAAGGAAAACCACATGATGCCCGGGGCGAGCGCGGCCGACATCGCACCGACGACCTACGCCTGGGAGATCCGGGCCACCGGACTGAAGGTCAGAGTCGGCAGGAACCACATGGCCGTCGACGGGCTCGACCTGTCGCTGGGCACCGGCGTACACGGTCTGCTCGGCCCCGGCGGGGCGGGCAAGACCACCCTCATCCGGGCGCTGGCCACCGTACTGCGCCCCGCCGAGGGCACCCTGGAACTGCTCGGCGAGTCCGTCGGCGACCTGAGCGAGCACCGCGCTCTGCGCCGCCGGATCGGCTACCTCCCGCAGGAGTTCGGCTACTACAGGCGCTTCACGGTGCGCGAGTCCGTCGAGTACATGGCGTGGCTGAAGGGGGTTCCCGGAGCGGACATCCCCGGGGCCGTGCAGCGCGCCGTGGAACGGGTGGGCCTGGCCGACCATGGCGAGGAGAGGATGAAGGCCCTGTCGGGCGGCATGGTGCGGCGGGCCGGGATCGCCCAGGCCATCGTCAACGATCCGGTCATCCTGCTGCTTGACGAACCGACGGTCGGCCTGGACTCGGCGCAGCGGCTGCGCTTCCGCGAGCTGCTGCAGGAACTGGGCACGGACACCTGCGTGGTCGTCTCGACCCACCTGGTGGAGGACGTCGCCGCCGCCTGCACCCACGTGGTGCTCCTCGCCGAGGGCCGACTGGTCTTCCAGGGCACCCCGGACGAGCTGGCCGCGGCGGGCGGCCCCGAGCACGCCGGTGCCAGTCCTCTGGAGCGTGGCTACTCGGCGCTGCTACAGGGCCCCGGCAAGCTCGGAGGATCTTGGTGAACCTGCGCATCCTGCGAATCGAGCTGAAGCGTTCCATCGCCCCGTGGGCCGGAGTCGCGGCCCTCACGTGGCGCCGGCCTTCTTGTACCTGACATCCGGCGAGGATGTTCCGAACCGCGCTCGCGCTATTCGCCCCGCGCCCGGCATCCGTTCGCCCGGATACGAGGGTCGGGGCGGCAGCGACCGGATGGCAGAGCGAAACCACAGGGTGTCCGAGGACGCCGGCGTCATTCCCCTCATCGCAGCGCGTTCGGGAAGCAACCTTTCCCGCCGCACGGCGTCCTGCACAGTGTCACGCTCGGAGGCTACCTCCGGGCGTGCGGCCAGCAAGAATCGTGAAAGGCGGTGCTGTCATGCTGAACCCTTCCTTCTGTCTGGACGTCCCGGACGGCTTCGACGACTCGGAGGCAGAGACCGGGGTGCACGCGGTGGCCCGAAAACTCTTCCTCGGATCCAGCCCCGCTCAGGTCTTCTCAGCAGCACACACCTGGGTGAGTGAGAACGATGTCCGCATTGCGGATCTGTCCTGGGACTTCCTTGACGGTGAGGTCGAGCCTCACTGCCTGAGTATGTATTTCACGTTCGAATCGCGACCTGCGGAAGGTTGAGAGCGGGGCGACAGCACCGTCATGCGCTCCGGTCGGCCGTAATGGAGCAAGCGCAGCCGGCACATGTCAGCATTCGTTGCTCACGCGCTTCACGCAGAGCTCCGCCACCGCTCGCAGCGGCCACGGCCCCATCAGATCGTCCGGGGTGGGGCCCTCGAATCCCAACTGGTTCAGCTGCTTCATCACTGCCGGCGCCATGACGGCGCTTCCTCCCTGCTGGATGTACGAGCAGTCCATGTCTACCGAGGCATCACCCCGAGCGATCTCCAGAGCTGCCGCAAGCGCTTCGTAGCCCGCTCCCCCGGCCTGCTTCTCCGGTCCAACGGGGACATCCGCTGCACCTGCGGCGTTGCCGGACGCCGTGGTCCCAACACCTGTCAGAGAACCGGACTCCGGCAACTCATCGCACCACACGAACTCGTGCGGACACATCAGGTCCGCGTTCTCACGCAGCGAGGCCAGGACGTGTGCGCGCACCTGGTCCTGCCTGCTCGGGTCCCCGACGAGTCGAGCCACGAGGGTCCGACCCTCCGATGGGCGCTCCACGACGCTGACCAGGGCAGCCTCGATTCCGTCCACCGAACTGACGATGTTCGCCAACTTGGCTGTATTGACCCAACTGTGATCGACATGGGCCCACCTCTCGTCGTAGGACGAGGCCGGTAGCCCGAATCGGTCGACCACATCCGCGACGGTGGCAGTCGCCAGATCCGGCTCATCCGCCCAGGCAACGAGGAACTGCTCCATCGCTGTCAGCATCTTCTCGATCTGATCTTGCTCAATCACGGACCGGTGAGCGATGAGATCCAGGTGTACCTCTCCGTTCAGCGCGGAGCTTCTGAGGCAAAGGTCGGTGTACTCGTCGCGCCACAGGCACTCAAGGCGCTTCATCGTGCTGCTCGGCCGCTCTCCTGCCGTCCGCTCCGTGGAGACTGGGCCACGCAGATTCCGCTCAAACCGGCCACCACAGTTGAGAACCGTGCCCAACCGGATCGACAGACCACGATCTGCCTCGATTCTTGCCTTACGGTCCCGAAAGGAAAGGTAGGAGTATTGCGCGTGCCGAGTTGCAACGAGAATGCGCTGCTTGGTTTCGGCCATCACTTCACTCATCGTTACTTGCGAGAGTATGTGTACCGACAGCAGCGCCTCCTGGAAGAAGCAGCCAACAGACTGACGTACCTCCTGGAAGCGATTTGAGAAATTCATCCTGAGGGTAGCTCTTGAATTTCCAGACAGAGCGGAAATCGCCACAGTAAATACAGCGGACAGATAATTCGTGACACTGAAACCTGAATTTTTGGAAAGTTTCCGCAGTGCCGAAAAAAGAGCGGGCGACTGGAGAACTACCCTATGATAGCAACTCTCGACATCCTGCCGCGGATCAACAGTCGCGGCGAAGCGAAATCGGGGGAATTGAGCAGCCGGGGAAGATGACAGGACATTCTCGCAATACCGCATCGCCCGCTCATGCGCGGGGGCGCGTCCAGTCGATTGCCGGCGCGCGACGGCGAGCGGCTGCATGTTCACTTTTTGATCATCTGTCGAGGATGAAATTTTCTCGTGCGAAACACTCAGATATCCTGTCAGTTCCGCCGCGATCCGATCCACACTGGTTCCGTCCACGGCGATGTGGTTCAGCACCAGGATGACCGTGGCCACGCGCCGATCCTTAAAGGTGAGACCTACCCTCAAAGGAAGTTCCACGGCCTGATCCATGGGCGGGGCAAAAAGAGCATGGAAGACGGCATCAATGTCTTCGATTTCATTACCGTCTCGACAGAACGGGGTGGGAGTCTCGAACTGATCGAGCACCAACTGAAAAGGCGCACCGGACTGGTCTGTCGGGTAGATCGTACGCAATGCCTCGTGCCGGTACATCAGATTCCGGACAGCGGCAATAACCAGTTCTTCCGGAACCCCCGGATCCGGCATTCGCAGGATCAGTCGAATCTTCGCACTGTCCACGATGGGAAGTGGCAGGTGATATTGATACCAGTACATCTCTTGAGACCACATCAGTGGCCCCCGGAGACCGGCGCCTGGCGGCGGCGTAGTTTTTTTGGTTTCCACACAGATTTGCCGTGACGTCATCGCAATCCTTCCCCGATCCACGCAACGGGCCTGCGCTTGAATTGCTGCGCGACCGAGTGCGCAACCAGTTCCACATTCGGCGTCACGTGGTAATCCGCTCGATGAGCCGGCGTACTGCCTCGTCCACTTTGCGTGGAGTGTATCGCTCCTCATACAGGCTTCTGGCATGCTCCGCGAGGGAGCGACGCTGGTTTCCGTCCACGAGTAACTGAGCTACCGCGTGAGCGAATGCCTCGACATCGTCCTCAATCCGAAGATGCACTCCGTTCTCGGCCGCCAACCCCTCACACCCGACACTTGTCGAGACGACAGGGACGCCGCTGGCAAACCCCTCAAGGATCTTGATCCGGGTGCCGCCGCCCACACGCAACGGAGCGATCATCACGTGCGCCCGGTCAAGATAAGGTCTCATGCGCGGCACTTCACCGACGACTTCTACACCAGGTGTCGATCCGAGATCTCTCACGGCCTGCGAGGGCTTTCCGACCAGCAGCAATCGAGCTTGTGGGTGCCTATCACGGACGCGCGGCAGAATATCTCGGACGAACCAGATCGCCGCGTCCTCATTAGGCGGCCATTCGTGCCACCCCTGGAACATAATAGTGTCGCCCGCACCGTAGGTTCGATTCCTCCTTTCTTGGCCGGCTCCCTCATCAGGCAGATAGGTGTTAGGAATCACGGTACTGTTATCGAAGGCCAACTTGGCTGCGTCCAGCTCGCTGGTGAACACCAGCATGTCGGCTCCTGCGGCAACCTCGGCGTGTGCGGCCCTGAGGCGATTGACTTCGGACTGTTGCGCCTCGAACTCAGCAGTGCCCAATGTGCTTCGTGTCGGACTCTTCCCGAGACGCAACCAGCGTTCCAGAAGCACGTCCTCCAGGTCATCCACATCCACCACGGCTTTTCCATTCGTCAGGCCGCCGGCGATGTGCCACAAGCGTTCCCTGTCGTACCAAACCACGTCGTACAGCTCGTCGCCTGCCCACTGCGGCAAGGCTTCCGCGAGCAATGCTCTATTCCGGGGAGTGTCGTAGGCGTCCTCCAGGAAGAGGACCTTGCGGAACGGGCCAACCGGTGGGTCGGTCTCCACCGGTGGCGCCCCCTTGAAGCGGAACACGACCAAATCGACCGTCCCGAGCCTGGCAAGAGCTTCGGAAGCGGCCCTGATGCGACGGGCCCCTCCCGTGGCCGCCCAGGGCCGCGTGCCGGTGATTACCAAAAACCTCATTACTTGCGCTCCTGGTGACGAAGAGAGTTTCGGCCGGCGGCTTTCGGATACACCCAATCCAAAGCAAGACCGGTTTTTTCTGTTGCACTGGTCACTACCCATCACCCCGCGGTTGAGAGACGCCGCCAGGCTCGCAGAAGGTCCTCCCTGAACAAAGAAACAGAGATCTGCCGACCGACGGTCTCTGCCAGCTCCTCACCTTCTTGACGTACATCGACACGGGCGAGACGCCGCACCACATCGGCGAGTCCATCAGCCGTTCGATTGAAGCGCAGTTTCTCGGGGAAGTCTTGCGGCCTCCACGAAGGGCGAATCAGGAATGACAGTGACCACTCCGCTCAACGCCGCCTCAAGCGGAGTGATGCCCAAGGTTTCGTACCTGGAAGTACATGCAAAAATAGCTTGTCTCCGCAGTGAAAGAAAAAGGGAATACAGCTCGCTCTTCGCAACCCTTTCCGTAATCATGAAGCTTTCGGCATACCGGACAGACACCCTTCCCCCGAGCTCTTTTCGCGAGATATCGTCGAATTCCCCGCCTCCAACGATAAGCAACTTCACCGGAACGCCGCTATCCATCAATCGCACACCAGCCTGCAGAAGCAGGTCGACATCCCTGAACACATCCAGTCGCGCCACGGCCGTAAACAAGACAAGACCGGCCGATTCGAGGAAGGAACACAGCTGTCGAGGAATCGGGCCGCCCGGATTTTTGTCCGGATTGACCGGCGGGGTCACCTCCACGATCTTCGCGCAGTCCACACCCTGCTTTACGAGGTATCCACGCTGGAGCCTGGAGTGCTGTCTGACGCGCATGCCGGCCGCGGTCCTGACCGCCCCGATCCCCTCCCTCTGCTGCTTCCTGATGTGCAGTGCTTTCTCCATTCCGCCAAAAGCCTCCAGAGCGGCGCCGACCGAGAATTGTTCCGCGAAGTCATCGAAAAATGGACCGTGGTGCGTGACGCACCCGCAAGGTAACTGGGGTGAAATCTTGCCATGACGTCCGTCTGATAATAGAGAGCGGGATATGGTCGCTTCACGTCTCTCCGGGAGGTCAACTCCACCACTGCCCGAGCAAGGAGCGAGCGGATCACCTCTTCTCGCATTTCAAACTGGAACCGCATTATCACGCAATCTATTCCGCCCCTCGTTGTTGAACACAACGAGGGCTCCTCCAGCCCCTCCTTCCTGCGGTAGAGAATCATCCCTACGAAAATGCCAGCCGCCCTGAAGCATTCCATTGCTTCGATAGCGAAAGACGTCGCACCCACCGCAGCCGGCTCATCGCGACGCCCTGGAAGATATCTGTCGTTCAACACGAGAATCGCCGGCGACAGTTCTCCAGCCAAAGGCATTCTTCCTCCAGATTCCGACTGGCCAGTGTGCCGCACTACAGGCTCAGTGGGCGACGCAGGCGTTGCGCCATAGTGCCCGGCAAAACGCCGGATGTGCCATCCGGAATCATGGAGGTGGCGAGCCACTCCGGGGTAGCCTCGGATTGCAGGTCCAGCTCGGCGGTAATCTCGGAGCCAAACAGCGCGTCAGTGTGGGCAACTACCCAAGCCGTCGGCTGAGCCAAGTCGAATCGTTCAATCGTGTGGCTGGTTTCGGCGCGCTCGGCAGGGCGAAGCCGATGCCATTCGGTGACCACATCACCGAACTGGGACAGCGTCAACGGCTTGCGAGAAGCGATGCGAGTGAGCCACCCCTCACGGAACAAGTGGAGGCAGGTGAACAAGAAGGCGTACTGCGGGAGGAGAGCGTATAGCTGCTGCCCAGGGCCGGTTTCGACGCTGCGCAGTTCTGCCAGAACCTCCTCCATTGGCACCTGCCAGGAACTGGTGTGCCAGGTGAGGCTGTTCGCGACGTCGACGGCGATGTACGGGACCACCGGGTCCGGGCCGAGTCGGTAGTAGTGCGGAAGGTGATCCGGAGAAAGCTGATAGACGCGCAACGCTGCCTTCGACTGCGGCACCAGGG
Source organism: Streptomyces sp. NPDC019937 (assembly GCF_040631655.1). Lineage (NCBI taxonomy): Bacteria > Bacillati > Actinomycetota > Actinomycetes > Kitasatosporales > Streptomycetaceae > Streptomyces > Streptomyces sp. NPDC019937. The sequence goes on along the minus strand of NZ_JBEYAL010000001.1, from coordinate 143,592 downwards.
TACGGGTGGTGGCATCGTAACGGGAGTGCCGGCTGTAGCCAGAGGCGGTGAGCACCTCGTCGACCGTCTTACGGTGCCGCGGGTGAATCATGAGGTCGATGTCGTCGAACAGCCGGGCTCCGGAGCTTTCGTGAAGGGTGTGGTGGGCCACCACACCCTTGGTCCAGGCTCCGGTGACGTTGGCGTCACGGAGTACCCCGCCGAGGCGCTGTGCTTCTTCGGTCAAGATCGCTGCGCGATGCCGTCCCGCATTGCAGTGGATGTCCAACTGGCCGAGCAGCCGATGTGGAACGGCACGGCGCAAGCCGTGGACTTTCAGGAAGTCGGCCAAGGCTGCCAGCAGGCGGTGACGTACCGCGTTCCCGATCAGTCCTTCGAAGTCGAAGCCCGGGGTGGCAAGGAGCGGCATGACGCGCTCCCGTCCGTCGGGGATCGCGCGGGCCGCTGCGACGGTGATCAGCACGTCCCAGATCGTGTCGGACATGTTTACCGGGGCCGGCCCCGCATCGAGGGTCGTGCTCATCGTGAATGCGATTCCTTTCGCTGGGGTCCTGTGAACCTTCGCCGACTGTGGTGACGTCTCACAGCAGCCCCACGGAGCGGTCCACCAGGCTGAGGGCGCCGGTGGCGGTCCAGAGACGGTCGTTGGAGTAGTTGAGCGCGGCCGAGCGCAGATCGCGGAAGACCCGTTCCAGGGGGATGGGGGCGTCAGCGCTGTAGCCGACGGACAGTCCGGCCAGTTGCACCATGCGGTCGACCGCGCGGAAAGTGAGCTCGGAGGCCGCGAGTTTGAGCGTGTTCACGTGGATGTGGAGATCTGGCCTATTGAGGCTGCGGCCCCGCTCGCGCAGGGACTCGATCTCGTTACAGGTCCGCTCCAGGTAGGCGTGGACCAGTTCCAGATCAACTCGAATGCGGGCAACGCGCTCCTGGACCAGTGGTGAGCCGCGATCGACCGGAACGGTAGTGCCGATCTGTTGCAGCAAACCGAGAAAGGCCTGCTGGGCGGCGCCCAGCCAGCATGCGCTCCAGGCCAGGTGGCCCAACGGGATCATGCTGTCGTGGGAGATCTCGCGGAAGCGTCCGGGCTGTCCGACCAGCCGGTCTCGGCGGACGGTTCCGTCCAAACGCAAGGCTCCGCTGGCGGTGGCCCGCATGCCTAGTGGGTTCCACTCACCGATCCTGCGTATCGTCAGGTCCGCGCGGGTGGCATAAACCAGGGAGACCCCCTGGTCGGAGTGGCCGGAACCGCAGCGCATCGTCACCAGAAACGCGTCGGCGTACTCGCCGCCGGTCACCACCGGGGCGGTCCGGCCGAGGGCGAGGACTTCTTCGTCGGGCGCGCCGGTCAGGGTCTCGTCGACCGACATCAGATGGCTGCCGGCGGTGCCAGTGGTGACTGAGGCAAGGTAGATTTCACCAGCGGCGACCCGCGGCAGGACTTCTGCCTTCAAGTCCGAACTGGCGTGCCGGACCAGGCAGTCGACTTGCTGGCAGTGCATCGCCCAGATCAGTGCTGTGGACATGCAGGCACCGGCAAGACCTTTGGCAATGCGGACCAGCCCGTTCAGGTTGCCGCCCATGCCGCCGTATTCCGTCGGGACGAGGTAGCCCATATAGCCGTTCGTCCGCAGTGCCGCCACACTCTCGACTGGGAAACGCGCCTCGCGGTCGACGTCGCGGGCATGGCGGCCGATGAGCTCCATCAGCGAGGCAGGGGCGACGGTCGGTGGGGGTGCGAGGCTGTCGGCTTCAGTCACGGAAGGTCACTTCCTGGGTGCGTAGTTCGAGGCGGCCCGCGGCGACTACGCGGTCGCCGTCGAGCACGACTTCGGCGGGGGGAGTACGGCTGAGGAAACCCAGGAGGCTTGCGGTGGGGCCGTAGGCGCCCGTGTTGGGAACCGCTAGCACCTGACCGGGGTAGAGGTACGGGGCGTCGATGGCGGGAGCGAGTACGTCGAGTGGCGTGCACAACGGGCCGACCAGGGTCACCGGGGTGGTCGAGCTGAGTTCAGGGGAGGGCGTTCCTGCATCGACGGGTATGGGGACGATGCTTGGCGGCCTGAGCCGGCCGATTCCCGACATTCCGCCGATCACGTTGACGCCGGAATCCAGCACGGCGAAGGTGCGATCACCGCTTCGCTTGACATCCAGAACGGTGGTAAGCAGCGTTCCGGCGGCCGCCACCAGGGCCCGGCCGGATTCGAAGACCACACGCGTGCCATTGCGGCGCCGGTCGGGGAAGACTGTGTCCAGGACCGCGTCGACGGCCGCCTGCAGCTGGGGATGGCGAGGCAGCGCTCCAGGGCGGGCGAACGGGGCGGGGAATCCTCCGCCGAGGTCGAGCACGTCAGGCGTGAATCCGGCAGGCCCGGCTAGTGCGGCAATCGTGCGAACGGACTGCTCGAACTCGGCAGCCAGTGCCGCAGGGTCTGCGATATTGGTTGCACAGAAGGTGTGCATACCGATGGGCCGGACTCTTTCGAGCGGTCGCAGCAACCGATCGAGAGCCTGGGTATCGGTGTGATCGACACCGAAGGCGCTGGGGCGACCGGTCATGCGCAGGGATCCACCGGTGCTCCCCCGCGGGCTGTTGATCCGTATCAGGTAGCCGGCCTCGGTGCCGGTGCGCGAGCATGCTTCGGCGAGGCGCTGCCGGTCAGTGACGGACTCGACCGAGAACAGCCGCACCCCACGGTTGAGTGCTTCCTCCACTTCTTCCGGGGTCTTGCCCGGTCCGGTGTACAGCACGTTGTGCGCTGGGCAGCCGGCGGCCAGTGCCACCGTCAGCTCGCCGATCGAGCTGACCTCGGCCCGTGCGCCCAGAGCGACCAGTTGAGCTACCAAACGTGGATGCGGATTGGCCTTCAGGGAGTAGAACAACTCCGAGCCGGCCGGCAGGTCGTCCCGGAGGGCGGCGAAGGACGAGCGCACGACGGCCATGTCGTAGACGTACGCGGGGGTGCCGACGTTCTGGACGATCCGCGCCAGACGGCGCCTGGTCGACGCAGGGAATTCCGATCCGGTGGAGGCCTCGGTCATGGCTGCACCCGTGTGGTTCGGCGGAGTTCCGATGCGTCGACCTTGCCGTGCGCGGTCAGGGGGAGGCTGTCGCACACGATGCAGCGGTCCGGGGTTCGCTCGGGGCCGAGTCGGGCCCGTACCCCATCGAGGACTTGACTCGGTGTGAGCGAGGTGACCGCCCACACGGTCAGCCGACCGTCGGGGCCGGGCGGTAGGGCTGCCGCGGCCTCGACGCCGGGGATGTCCGTGAGGACGACCTCGAGTTCTGTGGTGCTCATTCGCCACCCGCGATGCTTGAACATGTCGTCATCGCGTCCCATGAAGTACAACCTGCCGGCGTCGTCGAGCTTGCCGCGGTCTCCGGTGAACACCGCCTTGCCGTGGCCGTCCGGTGACGGCCGGAACCTTCGTGCGGTCTCGGCCGGTGCGCGCCAATAGCCGTCCATCACATGCGGCCCGGCCGAAACAATCTCGCCCGTCTTGCCCGGGGGCAGAGGTAGTGCCGCGGAGTCCACGATGAACAGCCGCGTGCCGGGCAGAGCGCGTCCGACGCTTTCGGGGCTGACCAGGTCCTCGTCCGGGGCTGCCACCGTGATGCGCTTGCACTCGCTCATGCCGTACATCAGGACGATGCCGGCCTCGGGGAACGCCGTACGCAGCCGCGCGGTGTGGGCCGGGGTCAGCGCTGCGCCGGTGTTTGTGAACAGTCGAACATGGGTCGGTCTGGAGTCGCGCCGGGCCAGTCGAGTGAGAGTCTGGGCCAGTGCGGGAACGACTGGGACGACCGTTGCCCGTGCGGCTCGCATATGTGCCAGCTCACGGGCGGACAGCTCCCCGGTTGGCACGACGAGTTCGGCACCTGTCAAGGCGCATAGAAAGAGCTGGTAGAGGCCATAGTCGAAGGAGACCGGGAGCCGGTTCCATATCACGTCGCCAGTGCGGTAGCCCACCTGTTCGGCGATGGCTCGCACGGCGAACAGGACCGCAGCATGCGGGCACACGATTCCCTTCGGGCGGTTGGTGCTGCCCGAGGTGTAGAGCAGCAGAGCCGGGTCCGCCCCGTCGATCTGTGCTGCCAAGAGGGCGGGACTGTCCTCGCGGTCCAGGTCGGCGGGTCTCAGGACGGCTGCGCCGGCCTGCTCGACCACGTCGGCTGACAGCCCGTCCGCGACGACAACGACCGGATCGGCGTCCTGGATCAGCCATTCCAGCTCGTAGGCGGTCGCATTGTGCCGGGCCGGGACCAGGATCGCGCCGAGTCGCAGGACTGCCGAGAGTACGGTGGCGAATCCGGGGCCGGGTGCTAGGGACACCATCACCCGGTCGCTCCGTCCGACCCCGGAGGCAGCCAGTTTTCCGGCCAGCCGCCGCCCGGCCAGGCCGAGCTCGGACCAGGTGAGCGAGTCCTCGTCAGTGGTGCGAACCGCGATCCGTGAGGCGTGGGCTCGCGCCGCGAACTCCAGGAGGCCGACCAGGTTGGTGCAGTCATGGGGAGCGGGGCGAAGTGTTACGGCGTCGGCGGGTGGCGGGACAGTCATCGCGTCACCTCTCGGAAATCCCTAACGCCCATGGTCTCCACTCTTCTCACGGTCGTTTTGCGCAACAGCACCAGGTAGGTGTATCTCCCGGTCCACGCTTACATTGATCGACTGGTGAGCCGACTGTCTCTCGATTTGCTGATATGCGCAAAGATTGGCGCCGGCGCAAGCCGCACGGAGACTCCTCAGCTGTAGCATGTCGGCTAATGAGGCGGCTCGGTAACGGCGTATTCTGCCGCTCTCGCATGTAGGTGAACACTCGCCGTTCGGGTCGAACCCTGAAGCACCATATCCCCCTTACGCCGGAATGGCCGCCGGCCCTCCGAGTCGCCAAAGAGAATCGAGAGGCAGGATTTCATGGAGCAACCGGAGATCGCAGACGCGGTTCGAGAGGTGGTTCGCGAAATCGCCCCCGATATATCCGAGTTGGAAGAACGCACATCATTGAATTCCCTGGGTCTTGATTCGCTGGCCAGCGTGGAACTCACCCTTCGCCTGGAGGATCGTTTCGGCGTGGTCTTCGAGGATGACGAGCTGGCATTTGAACATTTCGAGAGCGTTGCGTCCATTGTCGACCTGCTGTCGACGAAGACCGCTGCGTGAGAACCCGCCCTTCGGGCCGTCGGAGGATCAAGAAGCAGGTGAGACACCCCCACGACCTGGGGGCAATAGTTCCGTGGCCTTCACCATAAGGAGATCGGTGGTGCAATTCCGTGTGCTCTCTTCACGGATATCCCTCGTCAGATCGTTGCTGACCGACCGTCTCCACCTTGTGCGACTGTCCGTCGCCGACCGTCGCGCCGGTGGTCTCCTGGCCTTGGTCCACCTGTGGTCAGCGGCGGTACCCGCCCTTACCGCAGTGGCCACCGGCCGGCTGGTAACCGGACTCACCGGCGCCGCCACCGGGCGGGAGACCGCCTCGGCAGTGGCGTGGCCGCTGGTCGCCGTGTCCTCGCTGCTGGTGGCCGACGAGATCCTCACCTCACTGGGTGGCACACTCGAGCAGTACACCGCCGGACGCCTCGACGCGCGCATGCGGCGCCGGGTGCGCCGCCTGGCCATGACGCCGTCGAGCATGGCGCACCTGGAGGATCCGGCCTTCGCCGATGATGCCGCCCGTGCATCGGATGTCGGTGAGGGCCGGGTCCGCTCACCGGGGACCGCGGCGGTCGGTCAGCTCCGTCTGGTTTTCCGTTTTCTGGGGGCGCTGGGATCCGCGGCCGTGATCGCCCTGACCTTCTCCCCGTGGCTCGCCGTCATCCTGTTGGTGGTCTGCATGGTCAACCGGGCCCTGATACGGCGCTGGTGGGTGTATCTGGCCGAGGTGCGGGACGAGCGCGAGAGCATGCGGCGCCGCGCGGAGTATTGGAGCGAGGTCGCCTCGACGGGGCTGGCTGCCAAGGAAATCCGTCTCTTCGGCCTGCAAGAGTGGGTGGTGCGGCGGCGCACCCGCGAACTGCTGGCCTGGGCAGAGACGATCTGGTCGGCGCGCCGAGGGATCCTGCGCCGGCAGGGCTGGATCGCCCTGCTGGCAGCGATCGCCGCCGGCTCCGCGCTTCTCCTGCCGGGGCTGGCCGCCGCGCGCGGCAGCCTCCCCGCCGGCGATTTGATGACCGTGCTCGTGGCCGCATGGGGCGTCTTCCAAATCGCCGCCATGGGGCGCGAAGCATTCGACATCGAGTACGGGCTCGGCGCGGTCCGGGCGCTGGAGCGTCTGGACACCACCTACCGCGGGATCGCCCCGCCCGGCAGGACCGGAGCCCAGCGGTCCGGTGAGCCGTCGGCCACCGCGGGGGAGGTTGCCCCGGCGGCCCTGCGCACCGAGGGGCTCGTCTTCGCCTACCCCGGCAGCCGGCATCGAGTCATCGACGGTCTGGACCTGACCGTCCGTCCTGGTGAGGTTCTGGCGCTAGTCGGGCACAACGGCGTCGGCAAGACCACGCTGATCAAACTGCTCGCAGGTCTCTATCTCCCGACCGCCGGACGCCTGCTCGTCGACGGACAGCCCCTGGACGCGGCGCGCGTGGCGGCGTGGCGCAGGCGCGTCGCGGTCGTCTTCCAGGATTTCAACCGCTATCCGCTCACGCTCGCCGACAACATCGCCCTCTCCGCGCCCGAACACCGCCACGACAGGGAGGGGATCCGTGCCGCCGCCCGCCGCGCCGGTATCGACGCCCTCGCCGAGGAGTGGCCCGACGGCTATGACACCGTGTTGAGCGCCGATCGCACCGGCGGCACGGATCTTTCCGGCGGCCAGTGGCAGCGCGTCGCGATCGCGCGCGCCGTCTTCGCCGTCGAGCACGGCCGCGACCTGCTGGTCCTGGACGAGCCGACGGCCCACCTGGACGTCGAGGCGGAGGCCCGCTTCTACCGCCAGGTGGTCGCAGAGGTCGCCGGGACGACCGTGCTGCTCATCTCACACCGGTTGTCCACGGTGCGTCAGGCGGACCGGATCGTGATGTTGGAAGTCGGACGGGTCGCCGAGCAGGGCAGTCACCGCGAACTACTGGAGGGCGGCGGCGTGTACGCCCGCCTCTTCCGGCTCCAGGCCGCCCGCTTCACCGATACCCAACAGCACACCGGCGGGAAGGAAGCAGCACGTTGAGCACGAAGAGCGCGATGGGCGTGGGGAGGGCCGGATCCGGCACCCTGGTCACCGCACGCCACACCTTCGCCTTGTCTTGGCGCGCCGACCCCCCTGTGGTGAGCGCGATCATCGGCCTCTCTCTCGCCCAGGCGGGGGCGGTCGCGGCCACGGGACTGAGCCAGCGCTGGGTCGTCGACGCGACGCGGAGCCCCGGCGGGCAACCGCTCGGTGCCTTGGCCCTGGCCGTCCTGATCGGGGTGGCTGCCCACATGACCTCCGCGGCCGGCAACCGCACCCGGTACAACTACCAGCACGATCTCACCGACCGTGTCGATCTCGAAGTCAACCGGGAGATCCTCACCGCCACCGCCTCCATCCCGACCCTTGAGCACCTCGAACGCCCCGACTATCTCAATCGTCTGGAGCTGCTGCGCCGCCACACCAGCGCGCTGGCCGGCTCCTGCTGGGCCCTGACCGACACCGGGATCGCCGTGACGGGCGCCGGGCTGTCACTGTGGCTCCTGATCGGCGTCCACCCCGCCCTCGCCGCCCTGGCGTTACTCGCACTCCCCCCGCTGTGGGCGGCTAAGCGCGCCCAGCGCGGCCTCGCCGGCGCCCGTACCGCCACCGCCGAGGACCAGCGCTTGGAGGATCGGGTCCACCGCATGTTCCTGGCACCGGAGTCGGGCAAGGAAATCTACCTGGCCGGAGCCGACGCCGTCCTGGACGAGACCGCACACGCCGCCCGCACCCGCGTGGTCACCGCTGTCCTCAAGGCCCGACTCGGAGCGACCGGCTGGCAGCTCACCGGCTGGGTGTGCTACGCCGCCGGGTTCATCGCCGCTCTGGTCCTCACCGTCTCGCTCGTCGCCCGGGGGGCGGCTTCGCTCGGGGATCTCATGCTGGTCATCACCCTGGGAACGCAGCTGCGTTTCCAGATCCACGCCACCGTCTCCGGCTTCTCCCGCATCGCCGAGGCCGGCCACGCCACCGACCACTATCTGTGGCTGTCGGCCTACGCCCGTCGGCAGCGGCCCACCGGCACCCGCCAGGCACCCCGCAGGCTGGAGCACGGCATCCAGATGCGCGACGTTGCCTTCACCTACCCCGGTTCGCACGAACCGGTCCTTTCCGGAGTGAACCTTACGCTGTGGCCTGGATCCACAGTCGCCGTGGTCGGCGTGAACGGCGCAGGCAAAACCACCCTGGTCAAGTTGCTGAGCGGGATGTACGCACCCACCGCCGGGAAGATCGAGGCCGGCGGCATCCCGCTGGGCGAGCTGGACATCACGGCCTGGCGCCGCCGCCTCACCGGCGCCTTCCAGGACTTCGTCCGCTTTCAGCTGCCCGTCCGTCACACGGTGGGGATCGGCGAGCCGGACGCGATGGACGACCGGGAAGAGGTGGCCCGCGCGGTGCGTGAGGCGGGGGCCGGCCCGATCGTCGCCGCGCTGCCCGAGGGCCTGGACACCCAACTGGGCACCGTCTACGGGGGAGCGGAACTCTCCCAGGGGCAATGGCAGCGCCTCGCCCTGGCTCGCGCCCTGATGCGCCGGCGCCCCGTGCTACTCGTCTTGGACGAACCCACCGCCGCCCTCGACCCGCTGGCCGAGCACGAGCTTTACGAGGTGTTCATGCGGCAGGCGGATGCAGACCCGGGCCGGATCACGCTGCTGGTCTCTCACCGCTTCTCCACGGTGCGGGGAGCCGACCACATCGTGGTCCTGGACGGCGGCCGCGTCACCGAACAGGGCACCCACGTCGAGCTGATGGCCGCAGGCGGCCGCTACGCAGAGCTTTACATCACCCAGGCCGCCGCCTACCAGGAGAAGGACAGCCGATGAGGTGAGCCGCCTTGGGCATGGAGGACCGTGTCCTGCTCCGGACTGTGGGAGATCGCGAAGCCGCTGCTCCCACCGTCGAATCCTGTCGGACGCGGCCGGACTGCGCGGTGCCCGCCCGGCGGCGGGCATCCTGGGCCTGCCCTACTGACCGCCGCCGCCGGCCGCGCAGCCGCACGGCCGGTCCGCCGTCGGCCGCTGCGCGAGCAGGGCGGCGGCGAGCGCCTCGGTGGCCGTGCTGAGCGCCGCGAAGTAGGCCTCCTCGCCGGCGCCCGGGGCGGGTTCGAGGCCGAGATCGAGCACGGGATGGTGGCGCCCGCTGCGCCCGCAGGTCAGGTCGCACGTGCTGAGCGTGATCCGGACCGGCGCCGGGACGGCCGGGGCGGCGGCGCGCACGCTCCGGCACAGGGCCGCCGCCGCCCGCGTGAACTCCCGCGGGGAGCGGGGCAGTACGCCGACCCGGCGCCGGCCGGGCGCGAGGGACTCGGAGCGGTAGGCGTGGCCCTCGCAGCTGTCGTACGTGGCGAGCCGCCACGCGCCCGTGGTGAGCGCGGCCACCAGGGGCCAGACACCGTCCTCGATGGCGGCGCGCCACTGGGGGTGCCCGGGGTCGACGTCGTCCGCCTCGTGGATGCCCGGGAGCCCGACCGTGTTGATGTTGCCCTCCCGGCTCCTGCGCAGCCGGGCGGGGCGGCGGGGTGCGGCGGGTGCGTTCCAGCGGCCGAGGAACTCGTCGACGTCGGGCATGACGTTCGGAAACCGGGGGCGGTGCGCGAGCGTGCGGCAGCCCCCGCCCGTCACCGTCGCCGTCCCCTCTTCGGTGCCTGTCACGATTCCCTCCCGGTTTACGGTCCACGGATTCATAATGCTGTCCGGCGACCCTAACGACGAAAGGCGGCGAAACGGCCCGTCACTTCTCGCGGAGGGCCGGAAAATGCGCATTCCCGCAGGGCCCGGAGACGGCCGGCACCTTCTTCCGTTCGCATTTGCGCAATTCCTTGGCCGCGGGCCGGGCGTCTCGGTCATCCTGCTGGAACGTGCCGCCGTCCACGGCGGATCACAGAATCCTCTTCCGCCATATTGGAAGGAGTCGGGGCCGTGGCTGAAAGGTATGACCTGGCCGTCATCGGACTCGGTTACGCCGGACTTCCGCTGGTCGTCGCGGCTGCCCGCAACGGCATGCGGGTCGCGGGCTACGACCTCGACGCCGGCCGCGTCGCCGCCCTGGCCGGCGGGACCAGCTACGTGGACGACATCTCCGACCAGGAGATCGCCCAGGCGCTGGCCTCTGGCTTCACCCCGTCCTCCGATCCGGAGGTGATCGCCGCCGCGGCCGCCGTCGCCATCTGCGTGCCGACGCCGCTGCGGGACTCCGTGCCCGACCTGAGCGCCGTCCTGGACGCCGTGCGCCTGGTGGCACCCCGGCTGTGCCCCGGGGGGCTGGTGGTGCTGGAGTCGACCACCTACCCGGGGACCACCGCCGACGTCGTGCTGCCCCTCCTCGCGCAGGGTTCGCGGACGGTCGGCGAGGACTTCCTGCTGGCCTTCGCCCCCGAGCGGATCGACCCCGGCAATCCGGCGTTCGGACTGCACAACACCCCGAAGGTGGTCGGAGGCGTGACGGCCCGCTGCGCCGAGGCCGCCACCGCGCTGTACGAGCGCATGGTGCAGAAGGTGGTGACGGTGAGCACGCCGGCGGCGGCCGAACTCACCAAGCTGCTGGAGAACACGTACCGGCAGGTCAACATCGCGCTCGTCAACGAACTCGCCGTGTACTGCGACGGGCTCGGCGTGGACGTGTGGGAGGTGATCGCCGCCGCGGCCACCAAGCCGTTCGGCTTCCAGCCGTTCCGGCCGGGCCCGGGGGTGGGCGGCCACTGCATCCCGGTGGACCCCGGCTACCTGACCTTCAGCGGCCGGGAATCGGGGTTCCCGCTACGGCTGCCGGAGCTGGCGCAGAAGGTGAACGACCGGATGCCGGCGTACGTCGTCGACCGCATCGCCCGGCTCCTCGACGACCGGCGGCGCAGCGTCCGCGGCACCCGTGTGCTGCTGCTCGGGGCGACCTACAAGGCGGACATCGCCGACGGCCGCGGCTCACCGGCGGTGCCCGTGGCCGAACTCCTGCTGGACCGGGGCGCCCTCGTGCGCTTCCACGACCCCCATCTGCGCACCCTGCGGCTGCACGGGCGGAGCGTCGCCGGGGTCGAGTCGCTGGACGCTGCGGTGGCCGAGGCCGACCTCGTCGTGCTGCTGCAAGCGCACCTGGACTACGACCTGGCCGCCCTCGCCGACACCGCGCCGCTGCTGTTCGACACCACCGGACGTACCGTCGGCGCGCGCGTGGCGCGTCTTTGACCCGGTCGCACGACCACCCGGCCGGCCTCCTTCCGAAAAGGACGCCGGCCGGGCATTCCGCATTCCGCATTCCGCATTCCCGGAATAAAACGCTGCGGATATCGGAAATCAAAGCCTCTGCAATTCGTTGATCCGGCCGTCCGGGCGCTGCTAATTTCGTTCCAGGGAATCAACGGGTTCCTCGACGTAAAAGGAAGAGGTACATCATGCCCGAGAAGAACGAGATCACCTTCGACGCGTTCGTCGACGCCGTGAAGTCGTACGACCTGGAGTCCGTCAGCGCCAAGGACACCGCCCACTCGTCGGCGGTCTCGGTGAAGCCCTGGGAGCACGTCACGGAGCAGGCCTCGGACGCCGTCTGATCCGCTGCGCCACACCGGCGGGCGGCTGTCCGCAGCCGTCCGCCGGGACCCCCGCGCCCGCCGCGCTCCAGCGGCCCGGCGCCCGTCCCGTCGGCCCTGCGAGGTGGCACATGCTCGACCCGTCCCCGTGGGCGGACCCTGCGGACCGTGAAGTGGAGACCGAGGTGCTGATCCTCGGCGGCGGACTGGCCGGACTGGCGGCCGGTTCCCTGCTCGGCGACCGCGCGGTGGTGGTGGAGGCAGCGGACCGGCCCGGTGGCCTGGTGCGCACCGAACGCGTCGGGACCTACTGGTTCGACCGCGTCATCCACCTGCTCTACTTCAGTCATCCCGACGTCGAGGCCCGCGTCCGCGCGCTGCTCGGTGACGTCCTGCGCCCGTGCCCCCCGGACGCCCGGGTCGAGACGGCCCGGGGCACCACCCGCTTCCCCGTCCAGCTGAACCTGCACGGCCTGCCCCGCGAGGTCCGCGCCGCCTGCCTGGCGGACCTGCGGGCCGCGCACGCGCGGAACACGGCTCCCGGCGACTACGAGGAACTGCTGATGAGCGCCTTCGGCCGCACCCTGTGCGAGCTGTTCTTCTTCCCGTACAACCGCAAGCTGTGGCGGCGTCCGCTCGGCACGCTGTCGGCGTCCGGCTTCCACTGGAACCTGACCCGGCCCAGCGTCGCGGAGATCGAGCGCGGCGCCGACTCGGCACGCCCGGCGGACGGTTACAACGCGCGGGGCTGGTACCCGCGGCCCGCCCCCGGCGGCCTGCGCGGCATGGAGGTGCTCTCGCAGGCGCTGGCCGGCCGCGTCCGGGACCTGCGGCTGCGGCACACCGTCACCGCCGTCGACCCCGGGTCCCGTACCGTGCGCACCCGTTCGCCCGAGGGCGTCACCGACTTCCGCTATACGCACGACTGCGTCTCCACGCTCCCGCTGCCCGCCACCGTCGAGCTGTGCCGCGGGACGCCCGAGGCGCTCGTCGAACGCTGCCGTGCGCTGCCCCGCAACCGCGTGCGGTCGGTGGCGCTCGCCGTCCAGGGGCCGCGCCCGCGCGACACCGGGCACTGGCGGTACTACACGCGTGAGGACGTGCCCTTCACCCGCCTCGTCTTCATGACGGAGTTCGACCCGGACATGGCACCCGCCGACGGCTGGGGCGTGCTCGCCGAGGTACTCGAACCGTCCGAGGGGCCGCGCGCGGCGGACGACGCACTGGTGGCCGATGTCCTGCGCGCGGTCGGGACGGTCGAGCTGCTCGGTCCCGGCAGCCGGGTCGTCGGGACCCGGGTGTTCACGAGCGACCCCGGCTACGTCGTCTTCACCGACGAAGCCCGGGAGACCGCCGACGAGGCCATCAGCCACCTCGCTTCCCTCGGCATCACCCCGCTCGGCCGCTACGGCACCTGGACCTACTCCTCCATGTCCCAGGTCATGGAGGACGCCTTCGCCTGGGCAGCGCGGCGTTCGGCCCCGGCGACGACATGACCCGGACAGCAGACAGGGAGATCCCCTTGCCCAGCACCACGCACCACGGATTCCTCGCGCTGGAGGGCGTCGACGGATCCGGGAAGACGACGACCGCACGGCTCATCGCCGAACACGTCCGCGCGCAGGGACGGCCGCTGTCCCGCATCGGCCAGCACTCGTGGCTCGATCCGCAGGCGGCACGCGTCATCATCGACGTCCGCGAGGACCGGACGCACCGGCACAGCCACCGGCGGATCACCGAGGCCTACTTCCGCGACAAGCAGTTGCAGGCCGGCGCGATCGACGACCTGCTCCGCGACCGCACCGTGCTGTCGGACCGCTACATCTTCAGCGACGCCGCCTATCTGGAAGTGCTGTACGGCATCCCTGCCCGCGAGACGCTGGATCGCCACCACGCGCACGGCACCCTGCTGCCCGACCTGATCGTCTACCTCGACGTCCCCGTCGAACTGGCCGCCGACCGCGTCGTCTCCCGCGGCAAGAGCATGCGGCACTACGAGAACAGCTACACCCTCGACAAGGTCAGCACGGTGTACCGCGCGCTGCTCCTCGACGACCCACCCCCCTACCTGCCGCCGGTGCACGTGTTCCGCAACACCGCCGGTGCGCACGAGGACGGCCGGATGCGCGCCCTGTACCGGGCCGTGGACGACGCCGTGGCCGCGCCCGGACGCGAGCTGCTGGAGACCTCGTGAGCCGCCTGGACGTCGTGATCCCCTGCCACAACGGCGCGCACTGCGTGGGCCGGCAGCTCGCGGCGCTCGGCCGGCAGCGCACCGACGCCCACTGGGGTCTGGTGATCGTGGACGACGGCTCGACCGACGCCCTCGCGGCCGTCGTCGACGACCACCGCGGCCACCTGCCGGCGGACACCCGCATCGTGACCCGCCCCGTGCGCGGGGGCACCGGGGCCGCCCGCAACACGGGTGCACGCGCGACACGAGCCGACCGTCTTCTGTTCCTGGACGCCGACGACGAGATCGCCGACGACCACGTCGCGGCGATGGCGGCGGCGCTGGACCGGGCCGAACTGGTCACGGCCGGAATCGACTACCGGCGGCTCAACCCGCCCGAGGTACTGCGCGGCACACCGCCCGATCAGCTCCCCGACATCCTGACCGCGAGCCTGTTCAAACCGCACGTGCTGGGCGGGCTGATGGGCATCTCCCGGGGCCTGTTCGAGGAACTGGGCGGCTTCGACGAGCGGTTGCCCGCGCTCGCCGACGTCGACCTGTCCTGGCGTGCCCAGTTGGCGGGCCGCACCATCGGCGTGGCGGACACCGTCGTGTCGGTCGGCATCCGCGCCACACACCGCGGCAGGTTCCGCAGGGGCAGGTTCCAGGGGCACGACATCGTGGCCCTGCGGCGCAAGTTCGCCGCGCACGGCACCGATCCCGTGACCTGGCGAAGCCATCTGGCGGACTGGCTACGCCTGCCGGTCACGGCCGCCCGCGCGGGCGCCCCCGCCGCCCTGTCCGCCCTGGTGTGGGAACTCGGCTGGCAGACGGGGGTCCTGGACGTCCTCCGGTCCCGAAAGACGCCTCCCATCCCCCTCACCGCGCCGGAGCCTTCATGATCGCCCTGTCCCGGGGGCTGAACCCGCACGAGACGGCCTGGGCGGAACCGGTCGTCCCGGACCGGCCCCCCTTCACCCTCCTGCACGGCAGCCCCTCGTACATCAACGTGCTCGACGCGCTCGGCGCCCGGGAAGCGGTCCTGGCCCTGCGCGAGCGGACCGGCGTGGCAGCCTGCGCCTCGTTCAAGCACACCTCCCCCGCGGGCGTCGCGCTCGGCGGGCCCTTCCGGCCGGAGGAGCAGGACCTCCACGACCGGGGGCCGCTGCCGGACGGCGCCCTCGGCCGGGCCGTCCTACGGGCCCGGAACACCGCGCCCAAGTGCTCCTACGGGGACTTCGTCGCGGTGTCCGAGCCGGTCACGGCGGCTCACGTGCCGCTGTTCGCGAACGCCATCGGGGTCATCGCCCCGGACTTCACCCCCAAGGCGCTCGCCAGCCTCTCCCGCTCGAACCACGGCCGGTTCATCCTGCTGCGCTCCCACGAGGGCGAGGAGCCGAACGGGCACGGCGGGACCGCGCGGGAGTCGGTCGAGACGGCGGGACTCCGGCTGACGCGCTCGGCCGCACCGCTGCCGGGGTTCGCGGGCGGGACGCGTACGGAGTGCGGCACGCCCGGTAGCGCGGACGACCTGGCCGTCGCCGTCGAGGCCGTCCGGCACGCGCAGTCGAACGCCATGGCCTTCGTCGTGGACGGCAGCACGATCGGCATCGGCATGGGGCAGCAGAACCGTCTGGACTGCACCCGCCTGGCCGCGGCCCGCGCCCGGACCTGGCAGCGTCGTCGGCATCCGGACGTCCTGGGCCTGACATTCCGGGAGGGCGTGGGGCCCGCGGAACGCGCGGTGTGGCGGGCGCGGCTCGCCGAGGGCGACCTGACCCCCTCGGTCCGCGCCGAGTTCGCCGGGGTGCTGGCGGACCCCCGGGACGCCGACCGGGAACCGGACTGGAACGCGATGCCGCCGCTGTCCGGGGTGACCCTGGCGGCCGACAACCACTTCCCGTTCGTCGAGGTCGTCGAGATCGCGGCCCGCCGGGGCGTCACCCAGCTGGTCACGCCTGCCGGATCGACCGAGGCGGACGCGCTGCGGGACGCCTGTGCGGCCCACGGCATGAGCTGGATCGTGACCGGTGAGCGCTTCTTCCGGCACTGACATCGGCCCCCTCGGCACGGGACCCCTCGGCACGGGACCCCTCGGCACGGGCGCCGCCGAACGCCCCTGGCGGCAGCCCGGCTGGCGTCCGCGTGCCGTGGCCGTCATCGACGCCCGGCTGTCCGCGGCGGGCCTGCGGCGCACGGGGCCCGTCGAGGACGTCAAACGCTGGGCGCTGTCGGCCGTGCTGCGCTGCCCGACCAGCGGGGGCGCGGTGTTCCACAAGCAGTCGCTGCCGTCCCTCGCACACGAGGGCCGGGTGCTGGCCCTGCTGGCGGGCCGTCACCCCGGTCTGGTGCCCGAGGTCCTGCCACCCGGGCCGCCGGACGAGGGCTGGTGCACCCGCGGGGTCGCCCTGCGGCCGGGCACGGAACTGCCCGACGAGGCACGGGGCCGGGCCCTGGCCGTCCTCGGCGCGGTGCAGCGCGACTGGCTGGGCCGGACCGCCGACCTCACCACCGCCGGCTGCTGGGTGCGCACCCCGCGCGCACTGGCCGGCCTGGCGCCGCTGTCGGAGCGGGGCGACCTGTTCGGCCCGGACTCGGGACTGCCGGACCCGCTGAGTGCATCCGAGTCCGTCCGACTGGCCGATGCCTGCGCCCGGCTGCCCGAACTGTGCGCGGCGCTGGCCACGGCTCCGCCCGGCGAGAGCCTCGTCCACGGCGACCTGCACCCGGGCAACTGGGGCATGACCCCCGCGACCGGCCGGACGGTGTTCCTCGACTGGGCGGAGGCCTCCGTCGGCCACCCGTTCCTGGACATCGCGGCGGCCCTCAGGAGCTGCCCGGACCCCGGCGTCCGATCCCGCGCCCTCGACCGGTACTTCGCGAGCTGGTCGCCGCTGATGCCGACGGCCGAGTGCCGGGAGGTGTGGCGGCTCGCCGAACCGGTCGCCGCGTTCAACCAGCTCGTCACCTACGCGCACTTCACCGACATGGCGGAACCGCACGAGCGTTCGGGCTGGGCGCCACGGCTGCTGGGGTGGGCGCGGGCGCTGCTGCGGACCGCGGAGCGCGCCGGACGCTGCTGAGGCACCGCTCCCGCCCCCGCGCGAAACCCCCGATCCCCTCGGCCGCCCCTCCCCCGCTTCCCATCCGAAGGAGACACCGACATGTGGTCCACCCCCTCGACACCCGTGCTCGTCACCGGCGGCGCCGGCTTCATCGGCAGCCGGCTCGTCCGTTCCCTGGCCGCGGCGGGCCATCCCGTCCGGGTCCTGGACGACCTCACGACGGGCCGGCCCGAGTCCGTCGCGTCGGTCCCGGGTGCCACCTTGGTGCGCGGCAGCGTGCTCGACGCGGACGCGGTGGCCGAGATCGCGCGCGGCACGGGTCTGGTGCTGCACCTCGCGGGCGTCGTCGGCATGCGGCTCGCGGCACAGCAGGCCGAACTGGCCTACGCGGTGGGCCGCCAGGGAACGGCGAACGTCCTGGCCCACACCGGGGACACACCCGTCGTGCTGGTGTCCAGCTCCGCCGTCTACGGTCTCAGCGACAGCACCGCCGAGCTGCGCGAGGAGCGGGCCGTGGACCGGGCCGTCCCGCTGGCGTACGACGGCGGCAGCCCGGGCTACGCCACCGGCAAGTGGGAGATGGAACGGCTCGGGCGCGAGGCCGCCCGGCACCGGCCCGTGCTCACGGTGCGGCCCTTCAACGTCGTCGGCCCCGGCCAACGGGGGCGCTACGGCATGGTGGTGCCGACATTCTTCCGGCAGGCCGAGTCCGGGGAGCCGCTGACCGTCCACGGCGACGGCAGCCAGCGTCGCTGCTTCACCGACATCGACCAGTTCACCCGACGCCTGCTCGACCTCGCGGCCACCGAGGGCGCGTGGCGGCCCGGCTCCAACGTGTTCAACATCGGCTCCCGCACCGAGACGACCATCGCCTGCCTCGCCCGCCTGGTCCTCGACGCCACCGGCAGCACGGCGGGCTCCGTCCACGTGCCGTACGAGTCGGTCTTCCCCGGCCGCACCGACGTGACCGGCCGGGTGCCCTGCCTGGACCGGCTGACCGCCGCCGTCGGCGAGACGGACTGGCTGTCCGCCGCCGCACTGGTGTCCAAGACGGCGCGGGCACGGCGGGCCGACGCGCTCACCGCCGCCCGGTGACGAATTCGCCGCGTGCGGGTTCACGCAAGAAGAAAAGCATTTCGTTGACGCGTCTCCACCACCACGAGAGCATTTTCCCAGACATTCAGCACGGAGGAGCTGCACCATGAAACTTCAGCTGCCGGCTCCCGGGGAAACCATATTGGCGATGCTCAAACTCCCCGGAGAAATGTGCAATATCAACTGCCATTACTGCTACGAGCGGCGCAAGCCGTACCCCAACGCCCTCATGCTGAAGCCGGAGGTTCTGCGCAAGTTCCTCGCCCTGTGCGGCGGACGGCCGCTGGCGGTCGAACTGCACGGCGGCGAACCGCTGTTGATCGGCCGCCGAAAAATGGGCGATTTGTTCGCCGAACTGCGCGCCTACGAGGGCCCGGTGACGGTCTCGATGCAGACCAACGGCATCCTCCTGAACGAGGCGTGGCTGGACTTCTTCGACAGTGAATGGCCGGACATCGAGATCGGCATCAGCCTCGACGGCGACGAGCAGGGCAACGCGCACCGCGTCGACTTCCGGGATCGCCCCACCTACCCCAAGGTCACCAAGGCGCTCGACATGATGGCGGCCCGGGGCCGCAACGTCGGTGTCATCGTCGTCGTCACCCGCCGCATCCTCGGCCGGGCCGCGGACGTGCTGGACTCGCTGAGCACGTTCGAGGCCGTGAAGGTCGTCAAGCTCTCCGGGTGCCTCGACTTCAACGTGAAGAGCAAGGACTACCGGACGCCGAACCGCCAGTCGCTCCAGATCCTCAACCCCGACGGCGTCGGCATGCCCGGCTGGGCGACGACGCCCGACGAGTACGCCGACTTCCTGATCGAGGCGTTCGAGCACTGGTCGGCGACCCGCTCCTACGGCGCGTACGTGCTGGAGCCCTTCTTCAGTGTCATCCGGTCGCTGTCCGGGCTGCCCACGAGCTACACGAGCTTCAGTGACCGCAAGGAACCCTTCGTCGTGACGCTCTACCCCGACGGGCGCATCGGCAGCTCGGACGAACTGAGCATGCCCGGCGCGCTGCTGGGTTCCGTGGACACGGCAACCGGAATGGACGAACTGCTCACCCTGGACACCAACCCCGCGCTGCGCCGGGACCTGTCCGCGCTGCTCGACAAGTGCGCGGGCTGCTCGCACGAGGCCTCGTGCCGCGGCGGCGCCCTTCCCGACCGGCTCCGCTTCGAGGGGACCGGGTTCGAGGAGCAGTACTGCGACTACCGGCGCAAGGTCATCGACCATGTGGCCGCGGCCCTCCCGGCAGCGGTCTGAAAGGGAAAACCGCGATGTTCCTCCTCCCCGTCATCGACGACGACGAGACGCAGAACCGCTACTGGAACGCCTCGCTGGACGGCCGGGCCATCCACTCGTTCCTGCTGTGGGTCGAGCCGCACAGCACCGCCTGGGCCCGCCGTGCCGCCGTGGTGGCCGGCAGCGGGACGCCGGACACCACGGAACTGCCCGACCCGCTCACCCGTGCCCTCGTGGGTCTCGCCGGCGCCCCGGACATCGCCGTCGACCCCGCCGAGGTGGGCACCGCGCCGGCGGCCCTGCCGGACGGTCCCCGTCTGGCGGTCCTGCAGGGCATGCCCGAGGACGGCGGCCGGCTGCGGCTCGCCCCGGCCACCGCGCCGGACCGGGCAGCGGTGGGCGACGCCGTGCGGGTGCTGGACGGCGTCGGCCTGCGGTACATCGTCGACCTCGCGCTGGGGGCGGTCGTCCTCGGCGACGCGGCGGGCGCCGCCGTACCGGCCGACCTGTGCGACGTGGCCCGGTTCTCCCCCGGCGGGTCCGACGCGCCGTCCCGCGCCGAGGCGTTGCTGCGCGGGGGCGCCGCGTCCTGGATGGGCCAGTGGCTGCGCACCGAGGAGGCCGTCGGCGCCCGCGGCGGTCCGCTGTCCGGGACCGACCGCGCCTGGCTGACCGGTGTCTTCGCCGAATCCCTCGCCTTCCATCTGTACGACCGGCTCGCCGCCCGCCGGCCCGGGGAGACCCCGGAGCCCGTCGCGCGCCGTCGGCGGGAACTCCTGGACGGGCTTCGCGCGCTGCGTCCCGTACTGCCGGGCCGGGTCGGCGAGACGGTCGGCATGGGCATCGTCGCCGAACTGATCGGCACCACCTATCCCTGCTGGAACCGGCGGCAGTTCGCCGTCAAGTCCCCCTTCGACTACATCCGCGAGATCCGGCCGCTGACGGACGCCGAGAAGGCGGAACACCTCGACCGGTGGGCCGCCCCGAGCGCCGTACGATGACCACCGCCCCGAAAGGACCGGAGACCATCATGACCGCATCCGACACCCTCGAGGCGTCCGCGTCCGTCACCTCGCTCCGGACCGAGCTGACCGCGCGGCTGGTGCGACACCGTGCCGAGCGGGCGCGCACGCTGCTCGCCAGCCTGCGCAGTCTCGTGCCCGGCACGGAGCTCGACGGCCCGGACGGCGCTCCGGACGCCTTCGACAACGCCGTCCTGCACCACGCCTTCCAGCAGGCGCGCCTCGCCGCGCGGACCCGCGACGAGGACCGGGCTCGGCGGGCCGTGCGCCTGTGGCAGAACCGGGCGGCGCTGCGGGCCGAGGCCGTGCGGACCGCCGTCGGACCGGTCCTGGTGCTGCGGGCGGTGGACTGCGACGCCGTGGACGACGACCGCCTCGGCAGCCGTATGTACCTGCTCGGCGGCTCGACCGAGCAGGACGCGCAGGAGCGGGCGCGCATCGCGCGGGCCCTGAACGAGGCAGTCGACGCCGCGCTCGCCGTAGGCGGCGAGGTGCTGCGCTCCTCCACCGCCGTCGTCGTCTGGACCGAGGCCGTGCCGCTCGGGGCGACCTGCCGCAGCCACACGTTCGACTTCCTGCCCGGCACCGTCGTCCTGAACTGGACCGACGAACCGCTGCGCCTGGGCGAGACCCTCGTACACGAGGCCACGCACTCGTGGCTGAACGAGTCCTTCGACGCCGAGGGCGTGTCCTTCGCCGACGACGGCCCCCGCTTCCACTCCCCGTGGAAGAACGAGGACCGTCCGGTGTTCGGGATCGTGCACGCGGCCCTCGCCTTCGCGAACGTCATCCACTACCTCTCCCGCATCCAGCCGGCGCCGGACGACGACTCTCAGCTCGCCGCCGTGCTGCGGCGCCGCCTCGAGGTGGAACTGGAGTCGCTGGAGGTCGGCCACGCCTCGGCCCTCGCCTGCTTCGACCAGGTGCCCAGCGCACCACTGCGCACCTACCTGCGGGCCGCCGTCGCCGACGCGCGGCGCGCGGGCTGACGGCGGCACCGGTGCCGGGTCCGCCGTACCGTCACCAGGGGCCGCTGCCCGACCTCACCGCCGAGGACCTGCGCGAGCCCGTACGGACGCTGCTGGGCGATCCCATGGCCGAGGTGAGCGGCTGGACGGGTGAGCCGATCGGCTACGAGAGCTGGAGCAGGGGGAGCGACGGGCTGTACGCGGTGCGGGGCACGGCCTCGGGCGACGGTGACGGCGACGACCGCGCGTGGGAGATGGTGCTGAAACAGGTGCGGCACCGCCCCTGGGTGCCCGGCCCGCATGATCTGGCCCGGCAGATCGACGACGGCGGCGACGGTCCGGCGGACTGGGCCTACTGGCGGCGCGAGGCGCTGGTACTGGGCTCGTCGCTCCCGTACGCCCTCACCGGCCGGTTCGCCGCCGTCCGCTGTCTGGGGATCGTGCCGGGTCCCGGTGGCCGGCTCCGGCTGTGGCTGGAGCGGGTCGACGGGACGCCCGGCGGGGACTGGACAGCGCGTGAGCTGCTCGACTCCGCCGAGTTCCTCGGCGGGTTCCACGCCCGCTCGCTGCGGCGGCCGCCGCCGTCCCGGGAATGGTGGTGCAGGCCCTTCCTGGAACAAGCCGCGCTGCGCGGGCGGTTCGCCCTGATCGAACGGGTCGCCGACGCGGAGACGAGTGCGGATCCGACGGTGCGCGGCCTGTTCCGGCCGGGGACCGCCACGGCGCTGCGGTCGCTGGCCCGCCGGCACGCCGAGGCCGTCCGGACGGTGCGGTCCCTGCCGACGGGGCTGGTGCACCGGGACCTGACACCGCGCAACCTGTTCCGGACGGCGCGGGGCACGGTGGCGATCGACTGGGGTCAGGCGGGGCTGGGACCGGCCGGTGAGGATCTGGCCACCCTCGTCCTGTCGTCGGCGGTGGCCGCGGATCTGGACGCCGCCGCCACACTCGCCCTCGGGGGCGCCGCCGCCACGCGCCACGCCATGGGGATGGCGGAAGAAGGGAGCCCGTGTGACCCGGAGGACGTCGTCCTCGCCTACCGTCTCGTGGCCGCCTACCACTTCGGACTGCCCGTGGTGCGGTTCGCCGACCGGCTGCTCGCGCGGGACGCCGCGTCCCGCGCAGAGACAGCCGCCGATCCCGGCACGCGACGGCGGGTGGAGGTGATGACGGCGCTGGTGGAGGAGGCGCAGCGGGATCTTTGAGGTCCTCCGCATGCCGGCCCGAGCCCATCGGCCGCCGGGCGCAAGCCCTCGGGAGCCTCCGGAGCCCGGTCCTCAGGCAGGGCCCGACGGGCGCATACCGGTCATGGTGAGCCGGCCGCGTTCCACCCGCAGCCGGTACCAGGCGCCCCGGCTCACGATCCGCGGCAGCGCGCAGTCGTGGGCCGCCGACAGGTACGCCAGTGTGGCGGGGATGGCGTCGCCGTGCGAACAGGCCACCGCGTGGCCGCCGTCGTGCCGGGCGGCGATCTCCACCAGCGCGCCCACGGCCCGGCCGGCCGCCCACGCGCCGCCGAGCGACGGGCCGACGAGGGCGAAGACCCCCTCGGTCCAGGCTGCCGGCTCGGCGAACCCGCGCGCCTCCCGCAGCCGGTCGTCGGCCACCACGGGGACCCCGGCGACGGCGGCCAGCGGGGCGACGGACTGTCGGCAGCGCAGTGAAGGGCTGCTGTAGACGGCGTCGACCCCCTCCGAGAAGACGTGGCCGAGGACTTCCGCCTGCCGTGTTCCCTCGTCGCTCAGCGGACGCAGATCGTCGTCCCCGCTCCACGCCTCGCGCGGCGACGAGGAACAGTGCGGAACCAGATCCAGCACAACGGTGCATGAATTCGCGAACATAGCGCGCATCATGCCCGGGCCGCCGGACGGAAGTCCAAGGATTAGCTGGTATCCGCAAAAAAGTTGACCACGCCGATCGGGCGCACGGAACCTGAATCCGAAATGGAGTGCAGGGCGGGCATGTTTCGCAGGCTACGGAGTCGGTATGGAATTGGTCGACACAGCGGCGCACCACGGGGTGCGGGAATTAGCCCGGGAATTCCTTGAGCACGGGGCCCCGTTCCTCTGGCCGGAGCTGCCCGACCTCGCCGGCCTGCCGCCGGATCGTATCGCCGCTCTCCCTCCCCTGCCGTACGGCGACCCGAAGTTCAGCGCCCGGCTGCTACGGGAGCAGACCGACACCACGACGACGGACTCGTCCCGCCCCCCGGCGGTGATAGAGCAGCAACTCGCTTGGCTGCGCGACGAGTTGCCCGGGTGGCGAGCGGGCTGTGTGTACCATCCGCTGTGCGGACCCGGCGCCTACGCGGCCGCGCTGGGCGGTCACGGTCTGACGGCGTACGTCGGCGTCGACGCGGGCCCCGCGGTGGTCGAACACGCCCGCCGCCGCTTCGCCGGGCAGGACCACATCCGCTTCGTCCGCGGCGACGCGACGGACGCCGCCCGGCTCGGGGAGGTGGTCTGCGACACGATGCTGCTCACCTACGACGCCACCAACTTCTTCGCGCCGCGCGTCTTCCAGGAGCTGCTCGGTTCGTTGGTGCGGGGGCTGCGTCCGGGCGGCACCGCCGTCCTGGACCTGAGGCTGGCCGAGGACGGCACCGCGGGGTTCGACGAAGGCCGGCGCGTGCACCGGCGCCGCACCGGCTCGGTGTTCCGGGACGGCCCGCACCTGCTGCTCAGCGAGGGGTTCACCGCCGCGGACGGGGCCCTGCTCGGTCACCGCATCGTCGCGGTGGACGACGGCCCCGGCGGCCGGCCGGCCGAGGTCTTCCACTCCGTGCTGCACGTCCCGACCGCCGCGCGGCTCACCGCCGCGCTCACGGCCGCCGGACTCGACGTATGCGTACGGGGACGCCCTTTCGCCGGCTCCGACGACCCCAATCTCGCGCGGCACCTCGTCGCGGCGCGCAAGCCGCGCACCGCCCACCGCACCCCTCCGTGGAGGCAGCCATGAAGATCACGTTCCTCGGGCACGCCGGCGTTCTCGTGGAGGCCGACGGCGTGAAGCTGGTCTGCGATCCGTGGTTCTCCGAGGGCGGGGCCTTCCTGTCGGGTTGGCACCAGCTGCCCGACAACAGTTCCTGTGCCCCGCTCGTGCACGAGGCGACCCATGTGTACGTGTCGCACGACCACCAGGACCACTTCGACGCCGACGTGCTCGACGCGCTCGACCCGTCGGTCACGCTGCTGATGCCCGACTACCCGCTGCCCACCTGGAAGCGGCTGGTCCGCACGCTGCGCGGCCCAGCGCCCGTCCTCCTCGGCGACCAGACGGTGTTCCAGGCCGGCCCGCTCCGGCTGCGCCTGATCCACTCCCCCACGCCCCGGCACCAGGACTCGGCCCTCGTCATCGAGGACACCGGCACCGGCCAGGTCGTCGTCAACCTGAACGACTGCCAGGTGGACCGGGACCAATTGCGGACCATCCGCCGGCTCCATCCCCGCATCGACGTCGTCCTGGCGCAGTTCTCCGGCGCCACCTGGTTCCCGTTCGCCTACTCCTTCCCCGCCGCGGAACAGGTGGAGGCGGCCCAGCGCAAGAGGGTCAACTCCATGCGCCGGTGGACCCGTTACATGCGGGCCCTGGCCCCGCGCACCGCGGTCGCGTTCGCCGGGCCGCCGGCGCTGCTCGACCCGGAGCTGGCCCCGCACTTCTTTGCGGAGTCCTCGGTGTTCACCACGCCGCCCGAACTGCTCGCGTGGCTCCGCCACGACCACCCGGGCCTGGCGGAGCGCACCGTGGCACCGCTGCCGGGTGACGAACTCGACGTGGCCACGGGACGGTTGACCGCCGACCCGGAGATCCGACGGGGATTCGACTGGGAGAACCTCGCGCCCTACCTCGCGGACTACGCCCGCAGACGCGCCCCCGCCATCGCCGAGGTGGCCGCCCGGTACCCGGAGCCGCGGCACAGCCTTTACGACGGCTTCGCCGCCCACTTCACGGCGCTGTTCGCGGCCGGGGAGAGCCTGTGCCGTGCCGTCGACGCCGTCGCCGCCTTCGATGTGCGCGGCGCCGGGGGCGGCTTCTGGCTCGTCGACTTCCACTCGCTGGAGGTGCGCGAGGGCACCGGGCCGGAGACCGACGCGTACGACTACCGCTTCACCCTGTCCTCGCGGTACCTGCCGGAGATCCTGGAGGGCGGGATGAGCTGGGAGGAATTCCTCTTCTCGTTCCGTTTCAGCGCTTGGCGGCCCGGGATCGGCGCGTACAACGAGGAGCTCATGTCGGTGCTGCGGTGCAGCGATCCCGACGACCTCGCCGCGTACCTGCGGCGGACGGCACAGGGCGGCGAGCGCCCGGCCGGCACGTTCACGCTGGAGACGCCGAGGGGGACGTACCGGGTGCCCGACGTCTGCCCCCACCTGGGCGCGCGGCTCGGCCCGGGGGACTACGACCCGGAACTGGACGCGGTCGTCTGTCCCCAGCACGGCTGGCGCTTCGCCCTGCCGGACGGCGCCTGCGCCAACGGCCGGGCACG
This sequence comes from Streptomyces sp. NPDC019937, assembly GCF_040631655.1. Lineage (NCBI taxonomy): Bacteria > Bacillati > Actinomycetota > Actinomycetes > Kitasatosporales > Streptomycetaceae > Streptomyces > Streptomyces sp. NPDC019937. The sequence continues at coordinate 117,854 of NZ_JBEYAL010000001.1, read as the reverse complement.
GCTCGGTGTCTCGCCGGCCGGAGCGGCGGCGGACCTTCCCACCGGCCTCTCCGCGGACACCCCGACGGACGCCCCGCGGCGTCCCCGAGAAAGGCAGGCACACCAGTGATCGACTACGCGGCCATGGAACGGCAGCTGAACGCGGCGCACGAGCCCTGCTTCCGCGCCGACCCCTTCCCGCACTACGTGTGGGACGGCATCCTTCCCGCCGACGCCCTGCACGCCGCCGCCGACGCCTACCCGGACACCGCCCTGATGAAGGCGAAGCCAGGCATTCCACGCTGGCACTCCCAGGACCGGGAGCTGGCCGGGCCGGCCCTGCGGGACCTGTGCGAGGCCCTGCTCGGCGGCGACCTCGCCGCCTTCCTCGGCAAGGTGACGGAGGTGGAAGGGCTGCGTACGGAACCGGACGGCGACTGGGGCAGCTACCGGCTCGCCGGTCACGGCGCCGTGCACCACGCGCACGTCGGCTCCAACCGGCACCCGGAGACCGGGCGGCTGCGCCGGTACTCGTTGTTCACGTATCTCACCGAAGGCTGGTGCCCGGAGGACGGCGGCTGGCTGGAGCTGGGCGAACCGGTCGACGGCGCGTCCCCGGCCCGGATCGTGCCCTCCTTCAACCGCAGCGTTCTCATCGAGACGACGGCCCGTTCGCTGCACGGCGTGTCCCTGGTGCGGGCCCCGGCACCGGTCCTGCGCAGGACCGTGGCCGTGCACTTCTGGACCGATCCGGCGACGGACGGCGCGGCGTGAGGGGTACGAGGTGAGGCACCGCCGGCTGGGCCGCAGCGGTCTGCAGGTCAGCGAGTTGGTGTACGGGAACTGGATCACCCACGGCGGGCAGATCGACGAGGACCGCGCCCGCGCGTGCGTCAGGGCGGCGCTGGACTGCGGTGTGACCAGTTTCGACACGGCCGACGGTTACGCTTTCGGCGCGGGCGAGGAGATCCTGGGCCGTGCGCTGGCGGGCGAACGGCGGTCGGGGGTCGAGATCTTCACCAAGGTGTACTGGCCGGTCGGCCCCGGGCCGAACGAGCGCGGACTGTCCCGCAAGCACATCATGGAGACGATCGACGTCTCGCTGCGCCGGCTCGGTACCGACCACGTCGACCTCTACCAGGCCCACCGCTTCGATCACGGCACCCCGCTGGAGGAGACCATGACGGCCTTCGCCGACGTGGTCCGCGCGGGCAAGGCCCTCTATATCGGCGTGTCGGAGTGGCGGGCGGAGGAGATCCGCGCCGCGCAGGGCCTCGCCCGCGAGCTGCGGGTGCCTCTGGTGTCCAACCAGGCGCGCTATTCGGCCCTGCACCGCGTGATCGAGGCCGAGGTGATTCCGGCCTGCCGGGAGCTGGGCCTCGGCCAGCTCGCCTTCTCCCCGCTGGCGCAGGGTGTCCTCACCGGGAAGTACCTGCCCGGCCGGCCGCCGCCGGCCGGGTCGCGCGCGACCGACACCAAGGGGTTCGGGGGGCACTTCATGGAGAAGGTGCTGCGCGAGGACATCCTCGTCCGCGTGCAGCGGCTGCTGCCGCTGGCCGAGGAGGCGGGGCTGCCCCTGCCCGTCCTGGCCCTGGCCTGGGTGCTGCGGGAGCCGAACGTAGCGGCCGCGGTGCTCGGGGCCAGCGGACCCGAGCAGATCGCCGCCAACGCCGCGGCGTGCGACGTCGTCCTCGATGAGGATCTCAAGGCCGCGGTGGACGCCGTCCTGGCACCGGTGGCGCTCACCGACCCGGCCCTGACGACCAGCCCAGCCCCCGTTTCCGTTCGCAGGGGCACGGCTTAACTGGCTGTCACAAAACCCTAGTCATGACCCGCGGAGCGCATCTTTTTCCTGGCTACCATTATGCGAAATTCAGCACCTTTTCACCCCTCTCTCGGCGACCCATAAACCGCCCAAAAATCAACGAAACGCCTTTCTCGTCTCACGCAATTCCGGTGTTGACCACCGAGTCATGCTGTGCCAGCATTTGACTCGAGGCAGTCAAGTGAGTCACAAAAGGAATCACTTACCACTGTCGGCAGGAATAGAGTGAGGACTGAAGATGAATCGCTTAAGGTGCCTTTCGGCGACCGTCGCACTCGTGCTGTTCGCCGCACCGGTGGCGTCCGCCGCGCATGCCGAGCGGCCGGCCGGTTCCGGATCGCCCGCCGTCACCGCCGCGCCCGCGCCCGCACCCGCACCCGCACCCGCACCCGCACCCGACGCGTACCCGGTCGTCGGCGACACCCCACTCTGCTGCTGACAATGGGGCCTCAACGCGCGAAGGCGGCAGAGGCGTTCCTTCTTCCACCGCCTTCGCGGCGGTCACTTTTCCTCCCGCGCCTTCCCTCCGTGCGCGACGTCGGCTTCTGGCCCGTCAGGAAGGTCTCCCGGTGCCCCATGCACCGCGTGCTCTGCCGACACAAGGGCGGAGAGGCAGTAGGCGACGTCCACGCCGCTGCCGACCCCGCGCAAGCTCGTGAGGCTCTGGTCGGGAACGTCGCGGGCGACCTCCGGCTGCGCCGTCTCCGACGGGGGGAGAAGCATGGCGTAGGCGTTCCGCAGCCGCGCCAAAGCCCGCTGGTCCTCGCCCTCCGCGTAGATGGCCAGCGCCTTCTCGATCAGCGTGAGGGCGTCCGCGGTGTTGCCGTTGCGGTGCATGACCACGCTGGCGTTCCAGTACGCGGCGCCGAGCGCCCGGGAGTGCGTGACCGTCCCGGTCTGTTCGATCACCTGGGCGGCGAGGCGCGCCGCCCGGCGCAGGTCGCCGCGCTCCATGTAGACGCCCACCAGGGTGCAGAGCAGTTCGATGCCGATGACGGTCGGTCCGAGCTGGAGCTTTTCCAGATCGGCCAGGGTGGACTCCGCCACCTCGATGGCACGGGACAGGTCGCCCAGCCTGCGGTAGCACCGGCACAGCGCGATCGCGGTGGGGAGACGCGGCACCAGGTCGGGACGGTCCAGGGACGCCGTGAGTAGGGATTCGAACCGGTCGGCCGCCTCCTCCAGCCGGCCGCCGTGCTCCAGCGACCGGGCCATGCCGTACTCCGCCTGGTGCCAGACCTCGGGCCGGTCGACGAAGCCCACCTTCTCCTGAAGCGTGCGGTACGCCTCGAACGAAGCGTCCGGGTCCCCGCTGTTCAGGGCCATCTCGGCATAGTTCAGCGACAACTGGAGCTCGTTGACCGAGATCTCCGCGGGGGCGCCGGTCAGGTCGGACGGGTCACAGCCCAGCCGCCTGGCCAGTTGGGCGAGTACGTCCGCCGACGGCGCCCGCTTGCCGGCCTCCAGCAGCGAGATGTAGCTGGCGGACAGGTCGTCGCCGGCGACTTCGGCCTGGGACATTCCGGCTGCCCGGCGCATGCGTCGGATGCGCGCACCGACTTCCCCCGAGTTCTTCACACCTGCTCCTCGGCCGCACGGACGGATATTGGACGAATATTACCAGTCAGTCAATTTTAGTCAAATCGACGACCCACGGGGAGCCATTCCGTTGAGCAGAAACCCACCCACCGGAAAAACGGCGGCGCCCGGCCGCTGCACCCCATCCGACCACACCGACCAGGGGAGCCTCGTGCGTAGCCCAACGAACCCCACACCTGTGCGCCGCAGCAGCCTCCGGATACCCGGCGGCGAACAACGGTCCGTCCCGGTACGGCCGCCCCTGGAGGAGAGGCTCGCCGCCGTCATGCCCCTGGACGAGCGCCAGCGCAAGCTGGTGGTACTGCTGCTCGCCGGGCATACGGACGCGAGCGCGGCCGGCCGGCTCGGCGTCAGTCCCCGCACGGTGACGAACATCCTCCGCTCGCTGATGGACAGACTGGGGGTCGACAACCGCTTCCAGTTGGGGGTGGCCCTCGGCAGCAGGATGCGCGTGCCCGACCGGCCGAACCACCCGCCCCGACCCATCCCGTTGCCGGGCGAGCCGATGCCCGAGTTCGGCGTCCCGATGCCGCCGGCCCGCCGCGAGGCCGGTGCGTAGGCCTCGCGGCGGCCGTGGCCCTGCAATCACGCCCGCACCGTTGACGCACCGGCCGGAGTGCGCCTCATAATCGAGCACTCGATGTCATCGATGACACAAGTCAACGATGACACTCCTGGTCGGCCGCACGGACGTCGGCGTCGGCCCGGGGTGTCACTTTGCGGTCCGTCCGCGCCGGAGCCCCACTCGCCGCTGGGCGGACGACCGCGGGACAAGGAGGTCTCGATCCATGAGCTCTGGACGCGCATCCCGGTATGCCCGCATGCGGTTGATGGCGGCGGTGGCGACGGTCTGCGCCCTGTCCGCCACGCCGCTCGCCCCCCGGGCCGTCGCTGCCAACACCCCGGCGTACGCGGAGACCTACAGGCCCCAGTTCCACTTCACCCCGCAGAAGAACTGGATGAACGACCCCAACGGCCTGGTCTATTACGAGGGCGAGTACCACCTCTTCTACCAGTACAACCCCAACGGCGACTCTTGGGGCGACATGTCCTGGGGGCACGCGGTGAGCAAGGATCTCGTGCACTGGAAGGAACTCCCGCTCGCCCTGTCGCACGACGACGAGGAGATGGTGTTCTCCGGCAGCGCGGTCGTCGACTGGAACAACACCACCGGGTTCGGCACCGAGAAGAACCCGCCCATGGTGGCGATCTACACCAGCGCCTACAAGAACGGCGGCAAGCAGGCCCAGTCGCTCGCCTACAGCACCGACCGCGGCCGCACCTGGACCAAGTACCAGGGCAACCCCGTGATCGACATCGGCTCCGCCAACTTCCGCGATCCCAAGGTCCAGTGGCACGCGCCCACCAAGAGCTGGCTGATGACGGTGTCGCTGTCCACCGAGCACAAAGTGAGGTTCTACGCGTCCAAGAACCTCAAGGACTGGGAGCTGCGCAGTGAGTTCGGGCCTGCCGGTGCGACGGGCGGTGTGTGGGAGTGCCCCGACCTTTTCCCCCTCGCCGTCGACGGGGACAAGAACAACATCAAGTGGGTGCTGGTCGTCAACATCAACCCCGGTGGCATCGCGGGCGGTTCGGCCGCCCAGTACTTCGTCGGCGACTTCGACGGCAAGAAGTTCACGCCCGAGGACAAGGGCACCTACACCCCTCCCACGGGCAAGGCCGTGCAGGACGTCGAAGGCGGAACCTACGGCGAATGGACGGCGACCGGGGACGCCTTCGGCACGCACGTCCTGGCCGACCAGTTCACCGCCGCCGACCAGCCCGCCAAGTCCTCCGTGCGGCGCGCCGACTGGGCCGATTACGGCAAGGACTACTACGCGGCGGTGTCCTGGGAGAACGCGCCGGGCGGCAAGCGGTACATGATCGGCTGGATGAACAACTGGGACTACGGGCAGTCCGTCCCCACCTCTCCCTGGCGCGGCGCGCAGAGCGTGCCGAGGGAGATGGCCCTGCGCACCGTCGACGGCAGGGTCCGGCTGACCAGCAAGCCGGTGGACAGCCTGGCGTCCCTCCGGCAGAAGCGCCCGGCGACGGCGGCCGGCGTCACCGTCCATAGCACGTCCAAGCCCCTGACGGGCCCCGCCGCCAGGGGCAAGGCGCTCGACCTCGAGGCGACCTTCTCCCTCGAGGACGCCGACCGCTTCGGCCTGAAGGTCCGCACCGGAGCAGGCGGCGAGGAAACCGTCATCGGCTACGACACCACGACACAGGAGCTGTACGTCGACCGCGGCCGCTCCGGCGCCGGGGACTTCAACAGCACCTTCCCCGGCGTCCAGACCGCGCCCCTGAAACCGAAGAACGGCCAGGTCAAGCTACGTATCCTGGTCGACTGGTCGTCCGTCGAGGTCTTCGGAGGCAGCGGCGAAGCGGTGATCACCGACCAGATCTTCCCCGACCCCGCCAGCACCGGCGTCGAGGTCTTCGCCGAAGGCGGCACCGCCACCCTCGATCACCTGCGGGCCTGGCAGCTGAAGTCCATCTGGCGGTGAGAAGCCGGGGCCCGTGCGCCGGTCGGCCGGAGCGGCTACCGGCGCACGGCTCTCGGCTCTCGGCTCTCGGCTCTCGGCTCTCGGCTCTCGGTGAGAGAGGTCTCCCGCGCTCCGGCTCCGGGTCGCCGCCGGGCTCCGACGTCTCGTTACGGATGCGTGGCAAGCGGGTCGAGGAACGTCAGCACGGAGGCGTTCTCCTCGATCAGCGGGGCGAGGGCCGCGTTGAACGGGGTGCCGTACGGGGCGTTCAGGTGCGCCTTGAAGGCGTCCTCGTCCCGGTAGACCTCGAAGATCCAGTAGGCGCGCGGGTTCGCCGCCTTGGTGTAGACGTCGAAGGCCAGGTTGCCTTCCTCGTCACGCACCTTCCGGGCGTAGTCCCGGATCAGGCGGGCGACCTCGTCCTCCGCTCCCTCTCGGGCGGTGAACTCGGCGAGCAGTGTCTTGGTCATGGTTTCTCGTCCTTGTCAGTGGGTGGAGTCGAGGTTCCGGACGGCTTCCCCGTCCGTCGTGGTGGGTGCTTGATGGCCCGGGTGCATGGGCAGCTCTTCAGCGTGGGACGCGCCGGTGGAACGGGCACCTGGCAGGCAGGCGCCGACCCGCTTCGGGCGGGCAACTGCCGCGGCGTTGCCGATTTGTGACGGGTACAAGGCATTGACGTTGCCCGGAGGCGGAGTCCATCATCCTCGCCAAGCAGTGTCAACGATGACATGAGTCAACGATGACACCGCGGGCGGCATGCCTCGAAGCCGACCGCTTCGCCCGCAATCTCGCAGGAGTCGTTCATGTCACGTATGTCTCGCCCGTCCTCCTCCGTGCTCAGAGCCGCCGCGTGCACGAGTGTCGCCGCCCTGGCCCTGACCGCTTGTGGCTCCGGATCCGGATCGGGCACCGCGCGCACCGGATCGGGCAGTGTCAAGGTCGGTCTGATCACCAAGACCGACACCAACCCGTTCTTCGTGAAGATGAAGGAGGGCGCGAAGAAGGCCGCCAAGGAGGACGGGGTCGAACTGTCCACCGCAGCAGGCAAGTTCGACGGCGACAACGCCGGGCAGGTCACCGCCGTCGAGAACATGGTCGCGTCCGGTGTGAAGGGCATCCTGATCACCCCGAACGACTCCAAGGCGATCGTGCCCGCCCTCGAGAAGGCCAAGGCCAAGGGCGTCCTGGTCATCGCCCTGGACACCCCGACCGACCCGCAGAGCGCGGTCGACGCCCTGTTCGCCACCGACAACCTCAAGGCGGGTGAGCTGATCGGCGAGTACGCCAAGGCCGCCATGAAGGGCAAGACGGCGAAGATAGCCACCCTCGACCTCGCGCCGGGCGTCTCCGTCGGCGTCCAGCGGCACAACGGCTTCCTGAAGGGCTTCGGCATCAAGAAGGGCGACTCCTCCCTCGTCTGCTCCCAGGACACCGGCGGCGACCAGGCCAAGGGCCAGACCGCGATGGAGAACTGCCTGCAGAAGGCCCCCGACATCAACGTCGTCTACACCATCAACGAGCCCGCCGCCCTGGGCGCGTACACCGCCCTCAAGGCGAAGGGCCGGGCGAAGGACGTGCTGATCGTCTCCGTCGACGGCGGCTGTACCGGCACCCGCGCCGTCAAGGACGGCAAGATCGCCGCGACCTCGCAGCAGTACCCGCTGAAGATGGCCGCCGAAGGCGTCAAGGCCATCGCGACGTACGCGAAGGACGGCAAGAAGGCGTCGGGCTACACCGACACCGGCGTCACCCTGGTCACCGACAAGGCACAGGACGGGGTCGCTTCCAAGGACACCGCCTACGGCCTGGAGAACTGCTGGGGCTGAGCCGCCGGCCCCGGCTGCCGCCGCTCCGAGCCCCGCGGCTGCCGCCGATCGACACCCCTCGGCGGGGCGGCCGGCCCCTCCTCCCCGACCGGGGACGGCCGCCCCCTCGTCCTCCTGCCGTCCGACGAGGACGGACAAGGACTTCTGTCTTCCGACAAGGACCTCGCATGACTGCCACGTCCACGCCGCCCTCCACGACCACGCCGTACGCGGAGCTCAAAGCGCCGACCGCGGCCCGCAGACTGCTCACGCAACCGACCACCGGACCGCTGGCCGCCCTCCTGCTGGCCTGCGTGTACTTCTCCGTCTCGACCGACCAGTTCCTCACCGGCGGGAACTTCTCGCTGATCGTGCAGCAGGTCATGGTCGTCGGCACCCTCGCCATCGGCCAGACCCTGATCATCCTCACGGCGGGGATCGACCTGTCCTGCGGAGCCGTGATGGCGTTCGGCAGCATCGTGATCGCCAAGATGGCAGCCGAGGGCTCCCTGCCCCCGCTCTCCGCGATAGCGCTGGGCCTGGTCGTCTGCGCCGGATTCGGCCTGCTCAACGGGACGCTGGTGCAGAAGGTCCCGCTGCCGCCGTTCATCGTCACCCTCGGCATGCTCAACGTGGCGTTCGCACTGACCCACATCTACTCCGAGGAGCAGACGGTCACCAACCTGCCCGGCCCGCTGACGGCCCTCGGGCAGACCTTCCCGCTCGGCAAGACCGACATCACCTACGGCTCGCTGGTCACCATCGCCCTGTTCCTCCTCCTCGCCTACGCGCTGAGCAGCACCAGCTGGGGCCGGCACGTCTACGCGCTGGGCAACAGCCCGGAAGCGGCGCGCCTGAACGGCATCCGCACCGCCCGGCTGACCATCGGCGTCTACACCGCGGCCGGTCTCCTCTACGGCATCGCCGCCCTGCTGCTCATCTCCCGCACCGGAGTCGGCGACCCGCAGGCCGGGCAGACCGACAACCTCGACAGCATCACCGCCGTGGTCCTCGGCGGCACCAGTCTCTTCGGCGGACGCGGATCGGTCCTGGGCACGTTCATCGGCGTCCTGATCGTCGGTGTCTTCCGCAACGGCCTGCAGCTGATGGGCGTCGCCTCCATCTACCAGACCCTGATCACCGGTGTCCTGGTGATCCTCGCGGTGACCGTCGACCAGATCTCCCGGAGGAAGGCCCGATGACCACCACCACTGCGACCCCCGTCCTGCAGGCCCGCGGTCTGGTCAAACGGTACGGACAGGTCACCGCCATCGACGGTGCCGACTTCGACCTGCTGCCCGGCGAGGTCCTCGCCGTCATCGGCGACAACGGCGCCGGCAAGACCAGCCTCATCAAGGCCCTCACCGGCGCGGTGGTGCCGGACGAGGGCGAGATACGCCTCCACGGCAAGCCGATCCAGTTCTCCGGTCCGCAGAGCGCGCGCGCCCACGGCATCGAGACGGTCTATCAGGACCTCGCCGTGGCGGCCTCCATGGACATCGCCTCCAACATGTTCCTCGGCCGCGAACTGCGGCGCCCCGGCATCCTCGGCAGCGCTTTCCGCATGCTCGATAAGAAGCGCATGCGCCAGGAGGCCGCCGAGCACATGGCCGACCTGAAGATCGGCCTGCGCTCGCTGACGCAGTCCGTCGAGACCCTCTCCGGCGGCCAGCGGCAGGCCGTCGCGGTCGCCCGGGCCGTCGCCTGGGCCCGCAGCGTCGTCGTCATGGACGAACCCACGGCGGCCCTGGGCGTCAAGGAGTCCGGACAGGTCCTCGACCTCATCCGCCGCGTCCGCGACAAAGGCATGCCGGTCGTCCTGATCAGCCACAACATGCCGCACGTCTTCGAGATCGCCGACCGGATCCACGTCCACCGGCTGGGCAGGCGGGCCGCTCTCATCAAGCCCTCCGACTACTCCATGGCGGAGGTCGTCTCCATCATGACCGGCGCGCTCGGCGTCGACGAGGACGGCGGTACTGTCGTAGCGGATTCCGAGGCCGCGAAGGCCGCCGGAGTGCAGGCCACCTGACAGCGCAACCCCGCTCTCGCATGTTCCGGCCGAGGCCGCGGCCCGGAGTCGGAGAGCACTCAGGAGACAGGTTCCTCCATGGCAGCGAACCGCCGCCCCACCTTGGCCGATGTCGCCCGAGAAGTCGGCGTCAGCGCCAAGACGGTCTCCCGGGTCCTCAACGAGGACGGGCCCGTCTCGGCGCGGACGCGGGAACAGGTGCTCGACGCCGTGTCCAAGCTCGGCTTCCAGCCGAACCTCATGGCCCGCAACATCCGCGTCGGCGGTCCGGACACCACCATCGGGCTGGTCATTCCCGACCTCGCCAACCCCTTCTTCGGAGCCGTGGCCCGGGGCATCGAGGACACGGTCCGGGACCGCGGCCTGACGCTGCTCATGGGGTCGTCCGCGGACGACCCCGAGCGCGAACGCGCCCTGACGGCCCAGTTCCTCGCCCGGCGCGTCAGCATTCTGATCGTCGTGCCGTCCGTCGGCGCCGACCACTCCGACCTGAAGTCGCACCGTACGGCGGGTCTGCCGATCGTCTTCCTGGACCGCCCGGGAGTCGGCTTGTCCACGGACAGCATCGTCAGCTCCAACCGTGCGGGGGCCCAGCAAGGAGTCGCCCACCTGATCGCTCACGGGCACCGCCGCATCGGATTCGTCGGTGACCTGCCCGTCAAGCTGTACACCCGACGCGAACGCCTGGCCGGATACCGCGCGGCACTGCGCGAAGCCGACCTCCCCTACGATCGCTCGCTGGTCGCCAGCGCACATGACCAGCAGGGGGCGGAGGCCGCGACCTCCCAACTCCTCGAACTGGCCGATCCTCCCACGGCGCTGTTCGCCGGCAACAACATCATGGCGCTCGGAATCGTCGCCGAACTCGCCCGCGGCAAGCGCAAGGACGTAGCCGTCGTCGCCTTCGACGACGTGTCCCTCGCCGAAGCATTGGAACCGGCCCTGACGGTCGTCGCCCAGGACCCCGAAGAAATCGGCCGCAGTGCCGCGACCACCGCCCTGGCCCGCCTCGACGGCGACCGCTCCCGGGCCCGCACCATCACCGTGCCCACCCGGCTGATCGTCCGGGGCTCCGGGGAGCAGCCCGCACCCGAGCCGTAAGCGGTTTGCCCATGTCGGCTCCGGGCGCGTCCTGGTGGTGAGGGGTTGCCCGGGCGCGGCCCCACCGGCTTCTTCCGCGGCAAACCGTCGGCCACCACGGCGGGCGCATGCTCACCGCGCGGTGTATCCGCCGTCCGCGTAGACCTCCGAGCCGGTCATGAAGGTCGAGTCGTCGCTGACCAGGAATGCGACGACGGATGCGATCTCCTCCCCACGGCCCAGCCTTCCGATCGGGGTGCCGGCCAGCATGGCTTCGTGGCGGGCCGTGCCCTCGTACCTCTCGAGCAACTGCCGGGTCCCGATGAAGCCGGGGTGCAGGGAGTTGACGCGAACACCGGAGCCCGCCCAATGCAGCGCCGCGTTCTTGGAGAGCGTGCGGACCGCCCCCTTCGCCGCGTGGTAGGCCGCGCTGTTCCCCATGCCGCCCACCGTGCCGAGGATCGAGGAGACGTTGACGATCGATCCCCCTCCCGAGGAGGCGATCAGGGGGCCGAGGTGCTTCATGCCGAGCCAGACCCCGGTGGAACCGATCGACATGACCGCCTCCCAGTGCTCGACCGTCTCGTCCTCGACCGTGGCGATGCTGCCGATGGCAGCGTTGTTGACCAGCCCGTCCAGTCGGCCGTACGCACTTTGGATGAAGCCGGCCACATCAACCCACTGCGACTCCTCGGCCACGTCGAGCCGCGCCGTCACATGCCGTCCCGGCGTGCCGTCCAACTCGGTGGCGAGGGCGGCGCACGCCTGCTCGTCGAGGTCGGTGAGCACAAGGTGGGCGCCCTCCTCCGCGAGTCTGGCGGCCGCGGCCGCGCCCAGTCCTCCGGTGGCGCCGGTCACGCACACGACCTTGCCCCTGATGCGTTCATCCACCGCCGGCACAGCACACCCCATTCATCGAGTCAGCCGAGGCTGACGAGCGTCTTTCCGGTCGTTCGACCGGCGATCATCTCCGTCAGCGCGTGCGGAGCCGACTCCAAGCCCGCGAAGACGGTCTCGCGATGAGCCAGCTCGCCGCCGCGAAGCCATGCCCTCATCCGGCGCTGCATCTGCCCCAGGAGACGCAGGTTGCCGCTCCCGCGGAACCCACGAAGGGTCAGGTCCTTGGACACCGCGAGGAACAGGTTCCGTGGCCCGGCCGAGCCGGACTCGTACTCCGAGATCGAGCCACACATCGCTACGCGCCCGCCCCTCCTCAGGTGCGACAGGGCAGCCTCGAGGTGGGTCCCCCCGACGGAGTCGAAATAGACGTCGATGCCGTCGGGCGCGATGTCGCCCAGTCTCGCCTCGAGATCCCCCACCCGGTAGTTGAAGGCGTCGACGCCCAAGCGGTCGCGCAGCCACTCGACCTTGTCGTCGGTGCCCGCGCTGGCCACCACCCGGTTGCCCATGAGCCGTGCGATCTGCACGGCCAAGCTGCCCACCGCCCCCGCGGCGGCCGAGATCCAGACGGTTTCCCCACCTCGTAGCGCGTCGACGACGTGCAGACCGGCATAGGCCGTCAATCCCATACCGCCCAGCGGGCCGAGATACCACTGCGGCTCGCATGCGCCGACGTCCAGGCGTGTCAGGGTGCCGAGTCCGCCGAGCTGCTCGGCCCCCGCGTCCACGACGGCGTACTCGCGCCAGCCCTGGGCGTGCCACACGGCATCGCCCGGGGCGAAGCCCTCGGCCCGGGACTCCACCACCTCCCCCACGGTCATGACGCCGTCCATGGCGCAGCCGAGGGGGAAGGCGGCGAAGTAGCCGGAGGGCGCGTCGGGACGCAGCCGCAGCCGAAGGCCGGGGTCAACGGATGTCCACGTGTTGCGCACGAGCACCTGCCCCGGCCCGGGCCGGGGCACAGGGACCTCGACCACCTCGAAGTCGTCCGGGCTGACACTGCCGACCGGGTATGTCCTGACCCGGATCTCCCGCCCGGTCCGCATCATGCCGGTACCACCGCGTGACGCGCCCGGGCGCCCCGATCGAGGCGCGTGGTGTGCTCTCCGGAGTGGATCAGCATGCCGGAGGCGAGGGTCTGGGCATCTGCAGCGAGGGCCATATTGAACCAATATCAGTTTGGGTTGGTGGGGCGCAATGGTGAGGCGTGTCTTCACGGCCGCGTAGTGGATCCGGTTTCTCACCGCGCCGCTGTCACGCGGTGTCGTACGGCGGCGGCGATCCTGACGGCGGCCTCCCGTCCCTCGGCGATCGCGTGCGCCACCCGCCGCGGCACCACGGCGTCGCCAACCGTCAGCACCAGGGGGGCGGCGCAGTCCAGGGCGTCGTGCGGGCGCCGCTCCCCCACCACGACGACACGGTCCGCGGGCACGGTGGTGGTCCCTTTGGAGATGCGGTGAGCGACGGTGACGCCCTCGGGCCCGATGCCGTTCGCCGTGCACAGCGGCAGGATCTCGAGTTCGCAGGTGCCCGACAGACGTTCCAGCAGTTGGACACGGCTCTCGGGCGGGATCGCGCCGGCGAAGGCCGTTCCCGGGGTGACGAATGTGATGCGGGGCACTCCCGCGGCTACGGCCAGTTCTACGACGTCGCACCCCGGCCACCACCCGAACCCGTCGTCGGCCACCAGCACATGCGCGGCACCGGCCAGCGACGGAACCCCCCGCGCCAGCGCGGCCGACGAGGCCATGGCACCGGTCTCCAGCAGCGGGGACGTCTCCGCCGCGCCCGTGGCCAGCACCACGGCGTCGAATCCTTCGAGTTCAGCGCCCGGTTCCACGGTCTGCCCCAGACGTACCTCGACACCCGAGGCGGACAGCCCCCGTTCGTAGAAGCCGAGCAGCGCGGCCCAACCGGTGCGGTGGGGCGCCAGTGCCGCCGTGGACATCTGTCCACCCACCCGGTCGGTGGCCTCGAAGAGGACGACATCCGCCACGCCGGCGTGGGCGAGACTCAGCGCGCACTCCAGGCCCGCGGGTCCCGCCCCCACGACGGCGACGCGCTGTCCGGTGGCGCGTGCCGGGACCCACACGCGTACCAGCGGTGCGGCCGGCCGGCGCGGTTCGCCGGGCGGCGCGAGGTCCGGGTTGACCACGCACAGCAGCACCGGATCGAACGTCCGGCAGTCCTCGTTGCAGGCCACGCAGGGCCGGACTTCCGCCGCACGTCCGGTGAGCACCTTGCGCGGCAGGTCCGGGTCGGCGATGAGTGCGCGCGCCATCCCGACCAGATCGGCTCCGGCCGCCAAGGCCTCGCCGATCGCGGCCGCCGTACGAAAGGCGTGGGACGCCACAAGCGGGCGGGTGACGAGCGGCCGCAGACGTGCCAAATCGTCCAGCACCGGCGGGCTTTCGGTGGCCATGTCGCGGACGTACGTGGTCCGTACCCCGACGGTGACGTTGACGTAGTCGACCAGCGGATCCACGGCCGGCAGCAGCGCGGCCAGCTCGTCCGGTGTCAGCGCCACGTCCTCCGAGGCGTCGACGCTGAAACGGACGCCCAGCAGTGCGTCGGCCGACAGCCCCCGAATCGCGGCGATCACCCGCTCCAGTACCTCGAACCCGTCACGGCGCGGGTTCGTGCGCGGCGAGAGGAACTGCTCCAGCAGATAGGCGTGCGCGGCGTGCAGCTCGATGCCGTCGAATCCCGCCTCCAGGGCGTGGGCGGACGATACGCGGAACGCCTCCACCACATCGTCGATATCGCTGCCGCGCAGCGCACGCGGCGCCGTCGGCTCACGGGGAGAGCGCACGGTCGAGGGGGCGACCGGCGCGTAGTACGACTGCGCACCGAGCGTCTCCCGGCCGAGATGGACAAGCTGGCAGACGGCGACCGCGCCTTCGGCGTGGATGGCCTCCACCCGCTTCCGCAGCGGACCCACCGCCTCCGGACGATGGAGCTGAAGGATGTTCCCCTGCCGCGGCGCGGACTCCGGCGCCACCGTCGTCCCGCCGCAGACCAGCATCGCGGCGCCACCGGCCGCCAGACGACCCCAGTACTCGGCGTCGCCGACGATCGGCAGCCCATCCCGTACGAATCCGCTGGCGTGGGCCGTGGCGACCAGCCGGTTCCGCAGCGTCGACGAACCGACGGCCAGCGGCGCGGCGGCCGCCGGAAGCTGGGATTCGGCCATGAGCGCTCCGGCATCGGTCATGATCGTGACTCCGACTGGGTGACGGCTCCCTCGCCCGCGACGGGGCCGGCGCGGCGTCCGCGGATGAGGTCCGACAGCCGTTCCGCGGCGGCGATGACCGGCAGGTTCGTGTTCGCCCGCGGCACCTCCGGGAACACGGAGGCGTCGGCGACCCAGAGCCCGTCGACGCCGAGGACGCGGCCGGACGGATCGACCACCGCGCGGGGGTCGTCGGGCGCGCCCATGCGGCAGGTTCCGCAGATGTGGCCGGTGTCGCCGACGGTCTCCATCAGCCAGCGGTCGACCGTCGCGTCGTCGGACAGCGCGTCGAGGCTCCGGCCGGTGATGTCGATGGCGATGTGCTCGAAGGCGGTGTCGAACGGTCCGCTGCGCAGCAACTCCACGCAGTGCTTGACGCCTTCACGCATCCGGACGAGGTCCGAGGAGTCGCTCAGCAGATCCTGGTCCATCACAGGATGCGCGTCGGGGTCCGCGGAGGCCAGGCGCAGCACGCCGCGCGAGAACTGCTGGTTCGCCCACAGACAGAGCAGGCCAGGACCACCCGCGGCGTGGCCGCCACCCGCGCCGCCCCAGGTTCCGCCGGTGCTCTTCGCGACGAGGTGGGACTCGCCCGGGTTCGGCAGGGCGAGCGTCTGGTTGATCGAGGCGATCATCATGTCGTTCTCACCCGCTCCCGCCAGTCCGGAGGAGTAGCGCAGGCAGCAGTTGGTCTGCCGGGCATCGATGTCGGGCTGCTTCCCGGGCCTGGCGTACAGCCAGAACAGCGCCAGGGGATGTTCCTGCATCCCCTCACCGACCGGGAGCGCCGCCACCGGGCCGTTCGGCCCGATACCGGACCGCAGCAGAATCGCCGGGGAGTGCACGGCTCCGGCGCACAGGACGACGTGCCGGGCACGGACGTCCGTCCAGTCGTTCCCCCGGCGCACTCGCACCCCCACGGCCCGGCCGCCCTCGACGAGCACCGTGTCCACCGTGGCGCCACCGAACACCCGCAGATTGGGGCGCTGTCGGGCCGGCTCGAGGTAGGCGTCGTTGGTCGTGACCCGCCCACCGTCGCGGGAGGTGATGGCGTACGGCGAGACGCCGGTCCCCGTCGGCCCGTTGTGGTCCTCGCACCAGGCGTGGCCCCGTCCCAGCGCGGCCTCGGCGAGCGCGTGGTCGGCGGGGCCCCAGTCCTCACGGCCGAGCCGCTGCACCGGCACGGGCCCGTGATCGCCGTGGTGCGGGCGGTCACCGAAGTCCGCGTCGCTCTCCATGCGTCGCAGGTACGGCACCATGTCCGCGTACGACCAGCCGGGACAGCCGTACGCCGCCCACCGGTCGTAGTCGTCCGGCATGGCCCGGAAGGCGATCATGCCGTTGACCGACGACGAACCGCCGAGGCCCCGTCCGCGCACATGCGGCCGCGGCGCTTGCGCGCGGCTGCGCCGTGACGTGAGACCCGGCCACTGGAACTCCGCGCAGGCCGTCTCGTCCAGCGCCCGCCAGCCGTTCATACTGCGCAGTTGTGGTGGGGCGTCGGCGGACCGCCAGTCGCGCCCGGCCTCCAGCAACACGACCTCGCCGGCCGGATCCTCGCTCAGGCGTGCCGCCAGCACGCACCCCGCGCTACCGCCGCCGACGACCACCCAGTCGGCTTCCAGTGCCGGCTTCATGGTGCCCCCACCTTCATCCACACGCTCTTCCTCACGGACAGCTCCTCCAGCGAGGCGGCTCCGGTGGACCGTCCGTGGTCGGGGCCGCCGGGGCCGCCCCCTGACACGTGGACGGCCGCCCCGAGTAGTCCGGTGGCCGGGTCGATCACGGGTACCGTCGCCCCGTCGAGCGAGGCGACGGTCTCACCATTGACGGACTGGCTGGGCATCTGCGACTCCCCTTCGCGCGACGCTGTGCGCGTGGTCGGCCGGTTGGCTCGGCCATGAAGGTCGTCGCCCCACGACGACCCCCGCGCCGGATCGCGCGTGGACGACAGAGATTGAACTAACTTCAATTCTGTGGGAAGCGTACTGGCCCTGGCGGAACAGCGGCAAGACTCGTGCCGGGCCTTGATGCCGTAACGCCGGCTTCCGCGTCCTCGCGCGCGACATCGGAGGACACCGTGTCGGCGCTGCTGCACGAGGGGCGCGAAGCGGCCGCCATCCGGTCCGCCTTCCGCGAGGAGCAGGCGGTGACCGTGCTCAATGAGGTGCTGGACGAGGTCGAGCGCGAGGAGGGCGACAAGACCGTGTGCCACCGCGAGGTGATCGAGGGCCCGGCCCACCGGGTCCTGCAGGACGTGTCGGAGCAGGCCGGCCTGCTGGTCGTCGGCTCCCTGCACCGTCGCGACCGATCCGGGCTGCGGCTCGGCCGGGTCAGCCACGCCATGCTGCACCGCGCGGCATGCCCGGTGGCCGTCGTCCCGCAGCGGGTGTGATCGGCACGGGGGTGCTCAGCGCCACCGTCGTGCGGCGCGCAGCCGTCGCAGATAGGGGTCGTAGGTGCGGCGGGGCAGGATGCGCAGCCGGACGTCCAGTGCCACGACACCATCGGGCCGGGCCACGACCGGGTTGAGGTCGGTCTCGGCGAGTTGCGGGAGGTCACAGGCCATCCGGGACAGCCGTAGCAGGAGCTGCTCCAGCCCCTCCAGGTCGACGGCCCCGCCACCCCGATAGCCGAACAGCAGTGGGGCGCAGCGCGGTGCGGTGAGGAGGCTGTGCACATCGCGGTCGGTGAGCGGGGCGAGCCTCGCGGCGTGGTCGGCGAGGAGTTCGGTGGCGGTGCCGCCGAGGCCGAAGAGCACCAGGGGGCCGAACACCTCGTCCTGGACGACGCCCGCGAACAGCTCGATGCCCCGGCGCGCCATGGGCTGGAGGAGGACACCGGTCATCCGGTCCCCGAAGCGGGTGCGCAGCTCCCGGTAGGCGTGGCGCACCTGGTCCGGCCCTTCGAGATCGAGGCGCAGCGCTCCCTGGTCGCTTTTGTGCACCAGCCCGGGCCAGTACGCCTTGACGGCCACCCGGCCGTCCCGGTCCTCGACCAGGTGCCGTACGGCGGCCACGGCGGTGTCCTCGTCCTCGGCCCAGGCCCAGGGCAGCTGGGGGATGCGGTAGCGGTCGAGCAGGGCCGCGCAGTCACGCGGGTCGAGCCAGCCACCGCCGGGGTGACGGGAGAGGAACGTCTCCACGAGGTCCGCCGCACCGGCGCGGTCGATCCCCGACAGCGGGGGCACGCTGCCGGGCGGTTCGGCGCGCCAGCGGGCGTAGCGGACGGCGTGGGCGAGGGCACGGGCCGCCGACTGGGGTTCGGTGTAGGCCGGTATCGGGCTGTCGTCCGCGGTCGGCAGGAACCGTACCGGGGCCTCCTGGTCGAGGAGGACCGCGGCCACCGGGCGGGGCCGCCGGCCGGGCGCGC
Source organism: Streptomyces sp. NPDC019937 (assembly GCF_040631655.1). NCBI lineage: Bacteria > Bacillati > Actinomycetota > Actinomycetes > Kitasatosporales > Streptomycetaceae > Streptomyces > Streptomyces sp. NPDC019937. The sequence goes on along the minus strand of NZ_JBEYAL010000001.1, from coordinate 99,541 downwards.
CGGTGAGGGCGAGCAGCGGGTCCTCCCGGGTCCCGGTGGCCAGCGCGGTGGGCACGAGTGCCACCAGTACGGCGTCCACGGCTCCGATCGTCGCCAGCCGGTCCAGGCAGGAGCGCATCCGGTCGGCGGTGACCGCGGCCGTGGTGTCCACGGGGTTGGTGGTGACGGCACCAGGCGGCAGCAGGGCCCGCAGCTCATCCGCCAGGTCCGGGGCCAGGGCGGGGACGGTCAGCCCCGCGTCGACGCAGGCGTCGGCGGCGAGCACACCGGCTCCCCCGGCGTTGCTCACGACCGCGACGCGGGCCCCCGCGGGCAGCGGCTGGGCGTGCAGCAGGGCCGTGGTGTCGACCAGTTCGGCGACGCTCTGGGTGGCGATGATGCCCGCCTGGGTGAACAGGGCCCGGCGGGTCATGGTGGGAGTGGCCGCGGCGGCGGTGTGCGAGGCGGCGGCACGCCGTCCGGCTTCCGAGCGGCCCGCGTCCACGGTGAGGACGGGCATGGTGCGGGCGACGCGGCGGGCGGTTCGGGAGAAGGCCCGCGGGTTGCCGAAGGACTCCAGGTGGAGCACGGCGAGCCGGGTCGCGGGGTCCGACTCCCACCACTGGAGCATGTCGTTGCCGCTGACGTCGTACTTGTCGCCGAGCGAGACGAAGCCGGACACGCCGACGCCGAGGCGCCCGTACCGCTCCAGCAGCGCGATGCCGACGCCGCCGGACTGCACGGCGACGCCCACGCACCCCGGCAGCGGAGGATGCGCGGCGAACGTGGCGTTGAGGCGTACCTCGTCGGACGTGTCGGCGATCCCCAGGCAGTTGGGGCCCACCAGCCGCATCCCGTGGCGGCGGCAGCAGGTGAACAGCGCCTCCGCCTGGTCGGTGTCGAGTCCCGCCGTCAGGACGACCAGCGCCCGCACCCCCACCGCACCGCACTCCTCCGCCACCCCCGGGACCGCGGGCGCCGGCACGGCGAGCACGGCGAGTTCGGGTACGAGGGGCAGGGCGGCCACGGACGGGAACGCCGGTGTTCCCTCGATGACGGGGGCGTGGGGGTTGACCGCGTGCAGCGCACCGGTGAAGCCCCCGGACCGCACGTTTCCCAGCACGGCGCGCCCCACCGATCCGGGCCGCCGGCCCGCGCCGACGACGGCCACCGAACGCGGCCGCAGCAGGGGCCGCAGGCTGGCCACATCGGCGATCCGGCCCCGCTGGTCCACCGCGGCCAGATAGTGCTCGTCCTCCTCCAGGTGGACGGTGCAGCGGACGTCGGTGCCGTCGAAGTGGCGGGAGGTGCGCAGGCCCAGATCGCCGAAGACCTTCAGGACCTCGTGGTTCTCGGCGAGCGCTTCGGCGGTGAAGGCGCAGACGCCCGCTTCCCGGGCGGCGTGCACCAGGTGTTCGAGCAGCAGGGTGCCGATGCCCTGGCCGTGGCGGCCCTCGGCGACGGCCAGGGCGATGTCGGCGGACACCGGTTCGCCGGGGGCCGTGGGCAGCGTGTCGTACTCGGCCACGCCGATCACCCGGCCCTCGGCCACCGCGACGAGCGCCTGGTATCCGTGGTGTGCCGGTGCGCAGACGCGCTCCGCCGCCGCCCGTGCGTAGCGCGGGTTGACGGCGAAGAAACGCAGCCGCAGGGCCTCGGGGGACATCTCGCGGTGCATGCGCAGCACCTCGTCCAGGTCCTGCGGCCGTGCGGGACGTATCTCGACGGTTCTGCCGTCCGCGAGCAGCGCGTGGACCGTGCCGGGACGGTGGGTGGTGTCGGTCACCCGTGCCCCCTTCCAGCAGCCGTGTCGTCAGTCGTGGGGTACGACGGCGACGGGACACGCGGCGTGGTGGAGAAGTGCGTGGGTGACATGGCCGAGACGGGGTGCGACGGGGGGCCGGTCGGTGTGGCGTCCGACGACCGCCAGCCCGGCTCCCGCGGCGGCGGCCAGCAGGACATCCGCCGGATGGCCGTGCTCGACCCGCTCGGTCACCGGGACGTCCGGGTACTTCTCCCGCCACAGTTCCACGGCTTCCGCCAGCAGCCTCCGCTCTTCGTCCCCGGTATCCGCACCGTGGTCAGGATGTGGCCGGGTCCGCGGACCGTGGGTGAACACCGGCGGTGGCAGTGCCCGTACGGCGCGCACCCCCGCTCCGTGTGCCGCCGCGGTGGCGAAGGCGAACTCGATGGGTGCGGCCGACTCCGGCGGGTCCTGGACGCCCACGACCACCTCACCGCCCTCGGGCCCGGTCCGTTCTCCGCCCCCGCGCACCATCACCACCGGGCTCGTCGAACCCGCCAGCACCCGCAGTCCCACAGAGCCGAGCACATAGCCCGCCACGGCGCCCCGTGCGTGCGACCCGAGCACCAGCATCTGGGAGGACGCCCCGTGGCCGGTCAAACCGTCGACGGCCGTCCGCGGGATGAGCTCGACCGAGACCGGCACCTCCGGGTGGCGGTCCGCGATGCGTGCCTTCGCCCCTTCCAGGGCCTCCTGCGCCCAGAGTTTGCGCATCTCGGGAGCCTGGGCGGTACGCGCCGTCTGCGCCGGCAGCATCCAGGCGTGGACCAGCCGCAGCGGCGCACGCCGGCACCGCGCTTCCCGCGCCGCCCACTCGGCGGCGGCCAGGCTTTCGGGCGAGCCGTCCAGGCCGGCCGTGATGGGGCGTGCCATGGGGGTCTCCGTCATCGGGACTCGGCCTCCTCGCGGATTCCGGTGCCGTCGCGGACGGGCGGTCGGCGGTGGCCCCGTGCACGGGTCGGGGTCCGGCCGCCCCTGCGGCCAGTGTGGCACCGATCCGGCGGCCACGCCGCCGGGCCCGCGTCGTCCGTGGACGGCCCAGTCCGGCGCGACAGGCCCCCACCCGGTGCGGACACTGGGAGCGAGGGCCGAACCATGAGGAGAGGTCGTGGCCGGACTCCGTGACTTTCTGCTGCGGTTCCGCCCGGTCGGCTCGCCGGGCCGGGCGGCGCCCGGCGGCGTGCCCGCGGACCGTACGGCAGAGCTCACCGCCGAGTTGCAGCCGCCCCTTTCGCTCCTGGAAGGAGCCGAGGAGGAGGCCGGGCACATCCGCGACGGCGCGGCGCGCGAGGCGGCGGAGAGGCGGCACGCGGCCGAGCGCCGGGCCCGGGAGATCGTGGAGAGCGCCCAGGGCCGGGCTCGGGAGGTGCGGGCGGCCACCTCCGCCAGGATCCGCCGGGACGCCGAGGCCGAGGCGGCGGAACTGCTCGCCACCGCCCGGCGGGAGTCGGCCGCGGTACGCCGCAGGGCCGAGGAGCGCATGCCCCGTCTCCTGGACCGGGTGGCGGACCTGGTGGCCGACGACATCGAGAGCCCGCCCACCCCTGCCGGAGGCCGGCCCGGGGACGCCGCGCGGAGGGGGCGGTGATGGGCGCCGGATGGGTGGCCGGGGTGACACGTGCCAGGGCCATGCTCTCGCGCGCCCTCGGCAGACGGGAGGCGGAGGAGGTGGCGTCGGCACCGGGCCTGGACGCCGCCGTACGCCACCTGGGTTCCTCGCCCTACGGCCGGGGACTGCTCCCCGGGACATCGCTCGCCGACGCCCAGCAGGCGGTGGCGGCCGCCCTTCTGTGGCATCTGCGGGTGCTCGCCGGCTGGCAGCCGCTCAGCGGCGCGAACATCATCCGTCTGCTCGCCTCCGGATTCGAGATCGCCAACGTGGAGGACCATCTGCGGACGCTGACGGGCGTCGGCCGGGCCCGGGTGCCGTACCGGCTGGGCGCGCTGGCGACCGCCTGGCCCCGGGCGGCCCGTACCGGATCGCCGCGGGAGCTGCGGGCCGCGCTGGCCGCTTCCGGCTGGGGCGACCCCGGGGCGGCCACCCCCGCGGCGGTGGCCGTGGGGATGCGGGTGTCCGCGGCGGTGCGTACGGCGACGGCCGTACCGGAGGCCGCGCGCTGGGCGGCGGGTCGGCTCGCCCTGCTCATCGGGCGGGAGGTGTTCGTCGCCCGCCGCTCCTTGGCCCGGCCGTCCGCGGAACGGGCGGCACGGCTGCTCGGAGCGAAGGCCATGGCCGCGACGTCGTTCGCCGACTACCGGCGCGAGTTGCCGCCCGCCGCCCGCTGGGCCGTGGCCGGGATCGACGACGAGGCCGGTCTGTGGCGGGCGGAGGGCCGGTGGTGGGACAGGCTGGACGAGGGCGGGTGGGCGCTGCTGCGCGGCTCCAGGCCCGGCCCGGCACCGGTCGTCGGCGCGGTCGCCGTGCTCTGCGCGGACGCCTGGCGGGTACGCGGCGCGCTGGAGGGCGCCGCGCGGGGCGGCGGAGTCCTGGAGGCGTTCGATGCGGCGGCCTGAGGCGATGGTGCCGGTCCGCATGCGGCGGGTGGCGATCATCGCCCCGCGGGACGCGCTGCGGGACACGCTGGTGCGCGTCGCCGAGGCCGGTTGCGTCGAGATCGACCACACCGAGGGTGGCGGTCCGGGCGTTCCCGGGCAGGGCTCCGCGTCCCATCGGCTGCGGCGTTCGCGGGCCGAGCCCGAGCGCGCGGTGCTCAGTGCCCCGGCTCCCGACCTCGACGCGCTGGAGCGTGCGGGCCGCACCGATCTGCTGGCCGGTGAGGCGCAGTTGGAGGAACGCCGGGGCGGGGCGGTGCTGCGCGGAGACGTCGCGGCACTCGCCGGATGGTGTCCCGCCGACGACGTTCCGGCGGCCGCGCGACGTCTGGCAACGGCGGGAGGGGCGCTGGTGCCGCTGCGCGCGCCGCGCGGAGTGGAGCCGCCGACGCTGCTCCGCGAAGCCGGGGCGGTGAGGCGTTCGTTCGTGCCGCTGGTGCGGACGTACGGGACGGTTCCGTACCCGGATCTCGACCCCACGCTGCCCGCGGGCATCGCCTACGTGGTGATGTTCGGGGTGATGTTCGGTGACGCCGGGCACGGGGCCCTGCTGGTGCTTGCGGGGCTCGCGCTGCGGCTGGGCCGCCCTCGCCGGGCCGCGTCGCTGCGTCCGCTGTGGCCTTTCATCACCGGAGCCGGACTGGCCGGCTGTCTGGCGGGGGCCGCGCACGGCGAGTTCTTCGGGCCGACCGGTGTGCTGCCGGTGCTCTGGCTGGACCCGCTGCGGGACCCGCTGCGGCTGATCGTCGCGGCGATCGGCTTCGGCGCGCTGCTGCTGGCCCTGGCGTACGCGGCGGGCATCGCGAACCGCTGGCGGGAAGGCGGTCCGGCCAACGCCCTGTTCGCGCTCTCCGGGATCGCCGGGGCGATGCTCTACGTGGGCCTCGCCGTCATGGGTGGCGGCGTCTGGTTCGGGCGCGCCGCCCTCGTGGCGGGCGCCGTGATCGCGGGGGCCGGCCTCCTGCTGGCCGGATCCGGGCTGTCCGCCGTGGCCGGCGGTGGCGCGCAGGGCGCCGTTCAGGTCGGGATCCGGCTCTTCGACGGGGTGCTGCGCATCGGCTCCAACGTCGTCTCCTTCGCACGGCTGGCGGCCTTCGGGCTCACGCATGCCGCGCTCGGCGCGATCGTGTGGCGTGGCACCACGGCACTGGCGGACCGGGGCGGGGCGGCGGTGCTCGCGGCCGCGGTGCTCTTCGCCGTCGGCAACGCGCTCGCCTTCGCCCTGGAGGCACTGGTGGCCGGGGTGCAGGCACTGCGGCTGGAGTTCTACGAGCTGTTCTCCCGGGTGTTCGAGGCCCAGGGGCGTCCGTTCCGTCCCTGGCGCCTGCCCGTGCTGAACGGTGAGGGCCACGCGGCGACCGCGCCGCGCGGTGAGGCGACGTACGAGGAGGCCATGTGATCGCCTGGTTCATCGCTCTCCCCGTCGTCGGCGTGGTGCTGGCGCTGGGGCGGCTGCTGCTGCGACGGTCCCGGCACAGGGCCCTGCGGTGGGTGTTCGCCGCCAACGCCGTGCTGTTCGCGGGGGCGGTGGCTCTCCTCATGGTGGCCATGGGCAACGGGTCCGCGCAGGCGGCGGCACCGGCCGCGGCACAGGGATCCGGCGCCGCCTCGGCCGCCCTCATCGGGGCCGCCATCTCGGTGGCCGGGGCCTCCATCGGCGCGGCGATCGCCGTGGCCTACACCGGCGCCGCCGCGGTGGCGGCGCTCAGCGAGCGCCCGGAGCTCTTCGGCCGGGCAATGGTGATCGTCGGACTGGCCGAGGGCATCGCCATCTACGGGCTGGTCGTCGCCATCATCCTGATCGGGAAGTCCTGACCATGGGACGGGTGGCGGCCCTCGGGGAACGGACGCGCGTGGCGGGGCTCGCTCTGGCGGGTGTCACCGTGGTCGCCGCCGAGGAGCCGGACGCGGTCCGCGAAGCCTGGCGTTCCCTTCCGCCCGGGACCGCGCTGGTCATCCTCACGCCCGCGGCGGCGGACGCGCTCGGCCCCGGGCCGCTGCAGGGCGTCCGGCCGCTCACCGTGGTGCTGCCATGATGAGGAAACCGGTGTCCGACGAGGCGGTGCCCGCTCTCGCGCCGGTGCGCGCGGAGTTGCTGCGCACGGCGCGGGCCGAAGCGCGGGAGACCCGGGACCGGGCCGACCGGGAGGCCGCGGCGCTGATCGGCGAGGCTCGGGCCAGGGCGCGCGCCATCGTCGAGGAAGCCCACCGGCAGGGCGAACGGGAGGGCTCTGCCGCCGCCCGCGGCATCAAGGCGGGCGCCCGGCGAGACGCCCGGATGCGTGAGCTGGCCGCCCGCGAAGCGGCGTACGAGGAGCTGAGCCGCCGGGCCCTCGCCCACGTTTGTCAGAAGTGGGGCCGGGCCGGCTTGGACCGACTGCGAGAACGCGCCCGAGCCCTGCTGGGGCCGGACGCCGAGATCACCGAGATCCCCGGCGCGGGCGTGGTGGCCCGTGCGCCGGGTCGGCGGGTCGACTGCACCGCGGACAGCCTCACGGCACGCGCGCTGGACCGGCTCGGCGCGGAGGTCGAGACGCTGTGGTCGCCGTGAGCGGAGCCGGAGCGGCGCGGCGCCCCAGCCGCGTTCTGCGGGTCGCCGGACCGCTGGTCGAGATGGAGTACGCGGGTGACACCGCGATGTACGACGTGGTCTCCCTCGGCCCGTCCGGGATCCCCGGCGAGGTGGTGTCGATCAGCGGCGGTGTGGTGACCGCCCAGTCCTATGAGTACACGGGCGGCCTGGCCCCCGGTGACGAGGCACGGTCCCATGGGGCGCCGCTGTCCGCGACGCTCGGCCCCGGCCTGCTCGGAGGCGTGTTCGACGGCCTGTTGCGGCCGCTGTCCGGCAGCGGGGACTGGCTGCTGCCCGGGGCCGCCCGGGACCGGGACACGGAGCGCGAGTGGTCCTTCGTTCCGGCGATCGGCGAGGGAGAACACGTCGCGGAGGGCGGCGTGCTCGGGGAGATCCGCGACCGGGGGCCGGTACGGATCCGGGTTCTCGTGCCCCCGGGAGTCAGCGGTGTGGTGGAGCGCATCGCACCGCGGGGTAGCCACCCCCAGGACACCGTGGTGGCCGTCGTGGGCGGCACGGAGGTCCGGATCGCCACCTCGTGGCCGGTCCGCCGACCGCGCCCGGTGCGGACACGTGGCGGTGAGCCGGAGGCGCTGCACACCGGCCAGCGGGTGATCGACCTGCTGTTTCCCGTCGCCCGGGGCGGCACGGTGGCCGTGCCCGGCGGTTTCGGCACCGGGAAGACGATGCTGCTCCAGCAGATCGCCAAGTGGTGCGACGCCGATGTGATCGTGTACGTCGGCTGCGGGGAGCGCGGCAACGAGATGGCCGATGTCATCGCCGAACTGTCCGCGCTGGAGGACCCGCGCACCGGCGGACGGCTCGCCGACCGGACGGTGACCATCGCCAACACCTCCAACATGCCGCTGATGGCCCGGGAGGCCGGCATCCACACGGGGGCCACCGTCGCCGAGTACTTCCGCGACATGGGTCTGGACACCGTGCTGATCGCCGATTCCACCTCGCGCTGGGCCGAGGCCCTGCGCGAATTCGCCTCCCGCACCGGCGCGCTGCCCGCCGAGGAGGGCTACCCGGCCGGGCTGGCGTCCGCGATCGCGGCCTTCTACGAGCGCGCGGGAGCGGTGACGACACTGGGCGGCGACCGGGGTTCGGTGACCGTGATCGGGGCGGTGTCCCCGCCCGGCGGCGACCTGACCGAACCGGTCACGGCTCACACCGAACGGTTCGTGCGCTGTGTGTGGTCCCTCGACCGCGACCTCGCCTACGCCCGCCACTACCCGGCCGTGTCCTGGGCGGGGTCGTTCTCCCGGGACGCGGCGCCGCTCGCCGCCCGTCGGGCGGCCGCCGGCGATCCCGCCTGGTCCACCCGGCGCGACCGGCTCGCCGCGGTGCTGGCGGAGGCCGACCGGCTGGCGGATCTGGTCGACCTGGTCGGCATCACGGCCCTGCCCGACTCGGAACGTGTCAGCGTCCTGGCCGGACGGCTGGTGCGCGAAGGAGTGCTGCAGCAGAGCGCACTGTCCACCAACGACGCCTACTGCGGCCCGGACAAGGCCGCGGCACTGGCCGACGCCGTCCTCGCGGTCGTCGAGCGCTGCCGGGAACGCGTCGCTTCCGGCGTCCCGGCGGCAACCGTGGAGGCCGCGGACTTCGGACCGGTACTGCGAGCGCGCGAGGAAGTGGGCCCGTATGACACGGCGGGAGTGACGGCACGCCGGCAGGCCATGCTCGCCCGGCTCGGGGAGCTGCGGTGAACGGCCCGCCCCCGGCCCGTCCCCGGCGGGCCGGGAGACGAGGCGCCGTGACCACGTGGAGCGAGGTCGAGTACACGGCCGTCACGGAACTGCGCGGCCCGCTCGCCATGGTGCGAGGAGTCTCGGGGGTGGGGTGGGACGAGTTCGTACGGATCACCCTGGACTCGGGCGAGCGGCGATACGGCCTGGTGCTGGACGTCGACCGCGAACTCGCCGTGGTGCAGGTGCTGGAGGACACCACCGGAATGGACCCGTCACGCCTGCGGGTGTCCTTCGCCCGGGAACCGCTGCGCGTCCCCGTGGGCCCGGGCTGGCTGGGCCGGGTGTGCAACGGCCGCGGCGAGCCCATCGACGGCGGACCGCCGGTGTTCGGCGAGGCCAGCGCGGCGGTGAGCGGTACCCCGATCAACCCGGTCCGGCGGGAGCCACCGTCCGATCCGGTCCTCACCGGCATCGGCGCAGTCGACGCGCTGACGACCCTGGTCCGCGGGCAGAAACTGCCGGTGTTCTCCGCCGCCGGGCTGCCGCATCTGGAACTGGCGGCCCAGATCGCCGCGCAGGCCACCGCCGGTGGCGAGGCGTTCAGCGTCGTCTTCGCGGGCATGGGCCTGACCCATCCGGACGCCGCATTCGTACGGGACGCGCTGGAGGAGCGTTCGGCAGCGGGCGAACTGGTGCTGCTGCTCAACACCGCCGACGATCCTGTGATCGAACGGACCCTGACCCCGCGCGTCGCGCTCACCGTGGCCGAACACCTCGCCTTCTCCCTGGGCCGCCACGTGCTGGTGGTGATGACCGACATGACCGCCTACGCCGAGGCGCTGCGCGAGGTCTCCGCGGCCCGGGGCGAGGTCCCGGCGCGCCGCGCCTACCCCGGGTACCTCTACAGCGACCTGGCCTCGCTCTATGAACGCTGCGGCCGGATCCGCGGCCGAGCGGGCTCGATCACGGTGCTGCCCGTCCTCACCATGCCCGCGGGCGACATCACCCATCCGGTCCCGGACCTGACCGGCTACATCGCAGAAGGTCAGATCGTGCTCTCCGGCGAGGTGCACGCCCGGGGGGTGTATCCGCCGGTGGACGCCCTGTCGTCGCTGTCCCGCCTGATGCGCAAGGGAGCCGGTCCCGGGCGCACCCGTCCCGACCACCTGGACCTCGCGGCCCAGACGCTGGCCGCGCTCGCCCGTGCCCGGCAGGTCAGGGAGCTGTCGGACCTGGTGGGCGAGGCGGCCCTGAGCCCGACCGACCGCCGCTACCTCGACTTCGACGAGGCGTTCCTGCGCCGGTTCCTGCACCAGCGTCCCGACGAGGCGCGCCCCCTGGACCGGACGCTGGACGCCGCCTGGCAGGTTCTGCTCGCCCTCCCCCGCGGTGAGCTGACGATGCTGCCCGCCGCGCTGCTGGACGCGCACGGCGCGCGGACGGAACCGGACGACGGCGAGCAGGCGGAGCCGGATGGTGACGGCGAGCGGAACGGGGCGGAGCCATGACGGCCCCGTCCGGCCCCCCGCCCTCCCGCGCCGGGCGGCTGCGCCTTCGGCACAGCCTGGGTGTGGCGTTGCGCGGTGCGGAGCTGCTGGAGCGGAAACTGCGCGTCCTGCGGGCGCGGCACGAGGCGCTGCTGCGCGCCGAGGAGGCCGGTGCGCGGGCATGGCGGCAGGCCGTTCGGGACGCCGAGACGTGGCTGCTGAGAGGGCTGCTTCTCAGCGGCGAACACGCCCTGGAAGTGGCGGCGGAGGGGGTCGGTGCCGCGGACTTCTCCTGGCGTGAGGAGTCGACGGTGGGGGTGCGCCACCCCGCGCTCGCCTCGTGCCGTATCCCGGACCGCTCCCCCGACGCGGCCACCCCGGGCAACACCGCCCTGGTGCACGCCGAAGCCGCCTATCGGCAGGCGCTGCTGGCCGGCGCCGAGTACGCCGTCGCACGGCAGGCCGCCCGGGTCGTCGGGGCGGAGGTGGCCGGCACCCGCCAGCGGGTCCGCGCCCTGCGGCGCCATTGGATCCCCCGGCTGGAGGAGGCGCTGGCCCGGATCAACCTGGCTCTGGAGGAGAGCGAACACGAGGACGCCGTACGCCGCCGCTGGGCCGCCGGCAGGTAGTCCTGGTCGTCCGCCCCCTCGGTCGGATGACCCGGGACAGCAGGACACCCGCGTTCCCGGCTTCCGCGCGGGATGCAGTTCGGCCGGGTCCGCTGGACCGGCAGGGACGGCACGGAGCGGACAGCCGTCACCCGTGTGGAACGCGGCATGCCTCGGGGCTCACGCAACCGCGGAAGGACCCTGTGTGTCATCGGAACGGAAGGAGATGCGCTCGGTCACCGAGACCACCCCGTCCACGCCCCGGCACAGCCGGACGATGACCGGAATCAGACTTCTCGCCTCCACCGATCCGCTCAGGGTGACCTCGCCCTCCCGCACCTCGACCGTCACGGCCGAGGGAGCCAGCCGGAGGGTCCGGGTCAGCACATCGCGGCTGATCTCGTCGTGGATCGCGTCGTCGTGGCGCAGGAAGATCCGCAGCAGGTCACCGCGGCTGACGATGCCCAGGAGCCGGTCGGTCTCGTCCACGACGGGAAGCCTCTTGATGTCGTGGACCGCCATCAGGCGGGCGGCCTCGGCGACCGTCCACTCGGGGCGTACGCACACGGCGGGGGCCGACATCAGCTCCTCCGCCCGCGCCCCCTCGGTCTTCGCCCGCTCCCATGCCTCCGGATGCGGCAGCAGTACCCGGCCGGACGGATCGGCCCGGCCCGACACCTTGCGCAGCAGGTCGGCCTCGGACACCACGCCCATCGGGCGGTCGGAAGCGTCCACGACCGGCACCGCGGTGACGTCGTTCTCGGCGAGGAGCGCGACGAGTTCCTTGAACGGCATGTCACGTGGCGCCCGGACCACCCCTCGGGTCATGAGCTCTCCGACTGTTCTGTGGTGCATCTGCCGCCTCCTTCCGGGTCCCTGCTGCCCCGGTCGGCCCCGACTGCCGAGCGTCGCAATTCATGGTGGCCTCCGATTGAGCTTCTCGGCCCATCCGGTCGGCCGTTCGGCCCAGGACATCCCCCTCCCGCCGTGCCATGGTGGAGGAAGAGGAAGCGAGGGGGACGGGAGGCGGGAAACTGATGCGTGCCCATGTCGGCGACCAGCTGATCGTCGAGAGCCCGAGCACCGGCGCGACCAGGCGGGACGGTGAGATCATCGGGCTGCACCATGACGACGGAACGCCTCCCTACGACGTGCGGTGGTCGGATTCCGATCGAGTCAGCCTCGTGTTCCCCGGCCCGGACGCACACATTCACCACATCGGGCACGCGTCGGAAAGACCTCGGGGGCCCAGGGCCCCCGGATAGCGGTGGGTGTTCAACCGCCGTCCGACGACGCCGTCGCAGCGCTGGTACGGGACGCCACGGCCGCCCCGTCGATGCACAACGCACAGCCCTGGCGGTTCCGGTACTTCCGCGGCAGGCGCCTCTTCCACATCCGGGGAGACCTCCGGGGGTCCCTGCCGCACTCCGACCCGGAACAGCGCGCCCTGTACATCGGATGCGGCGCGGCCCTGATGAATCTGCGGGTCGCGGTCGCACACCAGGGCTGGCAGGCGACAACCCGGCTGCTCCCCGTTCCCGCCGACCCGATGCTGCTGGCCTCCGTGGCGCTGACCGGCCCGCTCGACGACGGCGACGAAGACGATCCGGCTTCCCTGTATCCGGCCGTGCACGCCCGGCACACCAGCCGTTACCCCTTCACCGAGAGGGAGATCCCCGATCCCGTGCGCACCGCTCTCGCCGACGCCGCGCACCGCGAGCACGTCTCACTGTCGTTCGCGTCGGGGTGGCACCTGAGGGCCGTCCTGGACCTGGCGCTGGAGGCCGAGGCACGCAATCTCGCCGATCCCGGTGTCGCGGCGGACCTGGCGCGCTTCACCCGCCGGGCGGACGACACGCGGCCTGCCACGGAAGGTGTCCCGGAGTACGCCTTCGGGCCCCACCGCCGGACCGGCAAGGCCCCCGTGCGGGACTTCGCGGGCGGCGAACCGATCCCAGGCCGCCAGACCGCTGATTTCGAGACCACCCCCCACCTGGCCCTGCTGAGCACCGGACGCGACCGGCCCGAGGACTGGCTGCGCACCGGCCAGGCGGTGCAACGGGTTCTGCTGCGGGCCACCCTCGACGGGCTGGCCACCTCGTTCGTCACCCAGGCCCTGGAATGGCACGACCTGCGCTGGCCACTGCGCGACCCGCTGTCGGGATCGGCCTATGTGCACATGGTGCTGCGGCTGGGATACGGCCGGCCCGGCGCGCAGACCCCCCGGCGGCCGGTCCCCGAGGTGCTGGACATCGAGCCATAGCCCGCTCACGCCGCCTCGCTCCGCCCGGCGGCCCGGAAGTGGCATTCGACATCCACGACGCCCTCCACGGCCCGGGCGAGGCGTGCGGCCACCGGAATCAGCGCGGTGTCGTGCAACTGCCCGCTGAGCGTGACCACGCCCTCGTCCACCCTCACGTGGAGGGCATGTCCGAGGGCTGGGAAGAGGGGAGATACCACCGTGCGGCGGATCTCCTCCTCGATGTCCTGGTCCGGCCGGAGGAACACCTTCAGCAGATCACCCCGGCTGACGATGCCCTGCAACGTCCCCTCGGCGTCGACCACGGGAAGCCGCTTGACCCGCCTGACCGCCATGATCCGAGCCGCCTCGGCCAACGTGGCGTCCGTGTGCACGGTCACCGCCGGGGTGCTCATCAGCTCCTCCGCCGTCAGCGCCCCCGCCTTCGCCAGGTCGGGCAGGCGGCGCATCCGCTCGAAGCGGGCCGGATCGCTGTCCCGGAACTCCTCCTTGGGGAGCAGGTCCGCCTCCGAGACGACGCCGACCACCCGCCCCTCGCCCTCCAGCACCGGCATGGCACTCACCCGCCACTGGCCCAGGGTCCGCACCAATTCCTTGAACGGCGCGTCCCGCCCCACGGCGACGACCGTTCGCGTCATCACATCGCTCACGTTGTACGGAGTCCCGGACACGGCCTTCCTCATCCCCCGTCAGGCACGCGGGAAATCCGCCCTCGACACGGCCGTGATGGACCGAACGGGAAGGCCGGCACCGCCATGCGGGCGTATCCGCTCTCCTCCCCGCGTCCGCTGCCGCCGGTCGTCCTCGACATCACCGCCGGCGCCCGCCATGGCCGGACGCGTGCGGGACGGCGATGACCGGGCAGCGCGCGTGGTGCAGTACGCCCTGGCTGACGGAACCCAGCAGCATGCCGGTGAAACCACCGTGCCCGCGCGTGCCCACGATCAGGCCGAGCGCGTGCTCGGACGCCTCGGTGAGGACCTGTACCGGGTGTCCCCGCACGAGTTCATGGCGCAGTTCCACCTCCGGATGGGAGGCGCCGCGCCCGGCCACCGTCTCCGACAGCAGCCGACGGCATTCCCGGACGGCCGCGTCCTCGTCCAGGACCCCGAGCATCGGCGGGTGCCACACGTAGAGGGTCCGCAGGACCGCGTTGCGCAGCGCGGCCTCTTCGAAGGCGACGTCCACGGCGGTGGCGGAAGCAGGGCTGCCGTCGACTCCGACCACGAAGTACGGCGGTTGCTGGGTGATGTGCTCCGGCTCCGGTACGACCACCACGGGGCAGGGTGCGTGGACGATGAGCGGCAGGGTGACGGCGGCCGAGGTGAAGAGCTCGTGGAGAGCACTCAGGCGCCATGAACCGAGCACGACCTCCGTGGCATTCTCCGCCTGCTCGCGCAGCACCCACGCGGGGTGCCCCTCCGCCAGCAGCCCGGACACCCGCACCCGCGGGTGCCGGGTCTCGACGTAGGCGACCGCCTCGTTCAGCAGACGGTCCCCCGTCGCGTGCAGCGCCTCGTTCCACTCCTCCCAGGACGGGCGCCCGCCCGTCGGCCGGTACCCGGGAGTGGGCACGTTCTGCGCGAGGACCAGCAGCAGCGGGAGGCGGCGTCGGTCCGCCGCGTCGGCTGCCCAGGCGAGCGCCATGCGTTTGTCCGGATCGGGATCGATACCGACCACGATCGGGGGAGGTCCTGCCGTGCGCGCCATCGCCGCCTCCCGCGTTCGTGCCGCGCACGGCGCCTTGGCGCTCGCGCCTCCCCCGCACGACGACTGTTCTCCGGTCGATGTCCATGGTGCGCGCCTCCACCTCACCCGGCGAATCGGGCATCGAGCCGCAGTGCGGAGTTGAGCTCGACGACGTTCACGCGTTCCTGGCCGAGGAAGCCGAGGACACGGCCCCGGACGTGTTCGGTGACGAGGTGGCGTACCGTCGCCGGCTTCAGGCGGCGGGCCCTGGCGACCCGGTTCACCTGCTGGTACGCGTAATCCGGGGAGATGTGCGGGTCGAGGCCGGAGCCGGAAGCGGTGAGGGCGTCCGCCGGTACGTCTTCCGGCTCGACACCGTCGAACGCGGCGATGGAGGCCCGCCGCTGCTCGACCGTCCTGGCCAGCTTCCGGTTGTTGGGGCCGAGGTTGGAGGCACCGGAGGCCAAGGGGTCGTATCCGCCGGCGGACGGGCGGGGCTGGAACCACCCCGGGTCGGGCCCGGCCGGCTCGTCCGGGTCGTGGGAGTTCTTCCCGGGCAGGGTGAAGTTCTGGCCGAGCAGGCTGGAGCCGACGGTCTTCCCGTGCCGCTTCACCCGCGAGCCGTTCGCCTGGTCCGGGAACGCCACCTGGGCGACTCCGGTGACGGCGAGCGGATAGATGATCCCGGTGAGGGCGGTGAACACGAGCAGCATCCGCAAGGCCGACAGGTGGTTGCGGACCACGGGGGAAAGACGTCTGGGCACGGTGAGAGCCTCGTTCTGGGTCGGTCAGCGCAGTCCCGGCACGAGCTGGACGAGCAGGTCGATGAGTTTGATGCCGATGAACGGCAGCACGAGCCCGCCGAACCCGTAGACCCGGATGTTGCGGCTGAGCAGGGCGACGGCGGAGGAGGGCCGGTAGCGGACGCCGCGCAGGGCGAGTGGGATCAGGGCGACGATGATCAGCGCGTTGAACACGATCGCGGAGGCGATGGCCGAGGTCGGGCTGTGCAACCGCATGATGTTCAGCTTCTCCAGACCCGGATACGCCATGGCGAACATCGCCGGGATGATCGCGAAGTACTTCGCGACGTCGTTGGCGATCGAGAAGGTGGTCAGCGCGCCGCGGGTGATCAGCAGCTGTTTGCCGATCTCCACGATCTCGATGAGCTTGGTGGGGTCGGAGTCCAGGTCGACCATGTTCCCGGCCTCCTTGGCGGCCGAGGTGCCGGTGTTCATGGCCACGCCGACGTCGGCCTGGGCGAGCGCCGGGGCGTCGTTCGTGCCGTCGCCGGTCATCGCCACCAGCTTGCCGCCCGCCTGCTCGCGCCTGATGAGCGCCATCTTGTCCTCGGGAGTGGCCTCCGCCAGGAAGTCGTCCACGCCCGCCTCCTCGGCGATGGCCCGGGCGGTCAGCGGGTTGTCGCCCGTGATCATCACGGTCTTGATGCCCATCCGGCGCAGCTCGTCGAACCGCTCCCGCATCCCGTGCTTGACGACGTCCTTGAGGTGGATGACGCCCAGCACCCGAGCCGATGCGTCCCTGCGCTCGGCGACCACCAGCGGGGTGCCGCCCGCCTCCGAGATCCGGTCCACCACCGACTGCACCTCGACGCCGGACTGCCCGCCGTGCTCGGTCACCCAGGCGGCGACCGACGACGCGGCGCCCTTGCGGACCTCCCAGCCGTCGATGGTGACCCCGCTCATCCGGGTCTGGGCGGTGAACGGCACGAACTCGGCGTGCCCCAGCTCGCCCTCGTCCCGGGCGCGCTTTCCGTGTCTCGCTTTCGCCAGGACCACGATCGAACGCCCCTCCGGGGTCTCGTCGGCCAGCGACGACACCTGGGCGGCGTCCGCGAGCTCGTCGATGTCCACCCCGCCGACGGGCAGGAACTCGGCGGCCTGGCGGTTGCCGAAGGTGATGGTGCCGGTCTTGTCCAGCAGCAGGGTGTTGACGTCCCCGGCGGCCTCGACGGCGCGCCCCGACATCGCCAGGACGTTGCGCTGCACGAGCCGGTCCATGCCCGCGATGCCGATCGCCGACAGCAGCGCCCCGATGGTGGTCGGGATGAGCGCGACCACGAGGGCGACCAGGATGACGATGGGCTGCTCGGCGCCCGCGTAGATCGCGAACGGCTGCAAGGTCACCACCGCCAGCAGGAAGACGACGGTCAGGGACGCGAGGAGGATGTTCAGCGCGATCTCGTTCGGGGTCTTCTGCCGCGCGGCGCCCTCGACCAGGGCGATCATCCGGTCGATGAAGGTCTCCCCCGGCTTGGACGTGATCTTCACGACGATCCGGTCCGAGAGCACCTTCGTGCCACCGGTCACCGCCGACCGGTCGCCGCCGGACTCCCGGATGACCGGGGCCGATTCCCCGGTGATCGCGGACTCGTCGACCGACGCGACGCCCTCGACCACATCACCGTCGCCGGGGATGATGTCGCCCGCCTCGCAGACCACCAGGTCGCCGACGCCCAGCGCGGTGCCCGGCACATGCTCCTCGGTGCCTTCCGGACCACCCGTCAGACGGCGTGCGACGGTTTCGGTCCTGGCCTTGCGCAGCGTGTCGGCCTGCGCCTTGCCACGGCCCTCCGCCACGGCCTCGGACAGATTGGCGAAGACAGCGGTCAGCCACAGCCATGCGGTGATCACCCAGGCGAAGACGCTCGGGTCCTTGATCGCCGAGAGGGTGGTGAGGACCGCGCCGACCTCCACGACGAACATGACCGGGTTCTTGACCATGGTCCGGGGGTCGAGCTTCCTGACCGCGTCGGGCAGGGAGACCAGGAGCTGCTGGGGATCGAGCAGTCCTCCGGAGACGCGGGGGGACGGGTTCGGATCCTCCCCGGGCGCGCCCTGGGGTTCGAGGGTGGTGGAGGACATCACCGCAGACCTTCCGCGAGCGGCCCCAGCGACAGCGCCGGGAAGTACGTGAGACCGACGACGATGACGACCACGGCCGTCAGCAGGCCGACGAACTGGGGCCGGTGCGTGGGCAGCGTGCCCGCCGTGACCGGCGTCGGCGCCTGCTCGGCGAGCGAGCCGGCGAGCGCGAGGACGAACACCATCGGCAGGAAGCGGCCGAGGAGCATGGCCAGGCCGAGCCCGGTGTTGTACCACGCCGTGTTCACGCTCAGCCCGGCGAACGCGGACCCGTTGTTGTTGGCGGCCGAGGTGAAGGCGTACAGCACCTCGGAGAACCCGTGCGGACCGTTGTTGAGCATCCCCGCCCGCTCACCGGGCAGCGCCATCGCCAGACCCGAGCCGGCCAGCACGATCGCGGGGGTGGTCAGGATGTACAGGGAGGCGAACTTCATCTCCCGGCCGCCCAGCTTCTTGCCCAGGTACTCGGGCGTCCGCCCCACCATCAGCCCGGCCACGAAGACCGCGATGACGGCCAGGATGAGGATGCCGTACAGGCCGGAGCCGGTGCCGCCGGGCGCGATCTCGCCCAGCATCATGTTGAAGATCGTCATGCCGCCGCCGAACGGCGAGAACGAGTCGTGGAAGGAGTTCACCGCTCCACTGGAGGTGAGCGTGGTGGACGCGGCGAACAGGGCCGACGCCCAGATGCCGAACCGCTGCTCCTTGCCCTCCATCATCCCGCCCGCCGCATGGCCCGCCTGGCTGCTGACGCTGTGCAGCTCGTTGGCGGTGATGATGGCGACCGAGGAGGCCCAGATCAGGGCCATGACGGCGACGATGGCGTACCCCTGGCGGTCGTCGCCGGCCATCCGGCCGAAGGCGCGCGGCAGCGCGAACGAGATCACCAGCAGCAGGTAGATCTCCAGCCAGTTGGTGAAGGCGTTGGGGTTCTCGAAGGGGTGGGCGGAGTTGGCGTTGTAGAAGCCGCCGCCGTTGGTGCCCAGCTCCTTGATGACCTCCTGCGAGGCGACCGGGCCTCCGGTGAGGCTCTGGTGGCCACCGGCGATGGTGGAGATCGACTCGGTGCCGTGGAAGTTCTGGATCACCCCGCCCGCGACCAGCACGATCGCGAAGACGAAGGCGATGGGGAGGAGGACCCGCAGCACGATCCGCGTCAGGTCCACCCAGAAGTTGCCGACCCGGTCGGTCTTCTCGCGGGTGAAGCCGCGGATCAGGGCGGCGACGACGGCGACGCCCACGGCCGCGGAGACGAAGTTCTGCACCGCCAGGCCCGCCATCTGCACCAGATGCCCCATCGTCGCCTCACCCGAGTACGACTGCCAGTTGGTGTTGGTGACGAAGGACGCGGCCGTGTTGAAGGACTGGTCCGGTGCCACCGGCTTCATGCCGATCGACAGCAGCAGACGGTTCTGCGAGCGCAGGAACCCGTACAGGAAAAGCACCGACACGGCGGAGAACGCGAGCACGCCGCGCAGATACGCCGGCCACCGCTGATCGGTGTCGCCGTCCACCCCGCCCAGCCGGTATATCAGCCGCTCGGCGCGCAGATGCCCGGGCGCGGTGAGGACGTGGGCGATGTAGTCGCCCAGAGGGCGGTAGGACAGCGCCAGCGCCCCGATCAGTGCGAGGACCTGAAGCCATCCCGCGAGGGTGCCGTTCACTCGAACTTCTCCGGGAAGATCAGGGCCAGCACCAGATAGCCGAGGAGAGCCACCGCGACCACGAGACCGATGACATTGTCAGCTCTCACAGCCGTCCGGCCCCTTTCACGACCAGGCCGAGGACCGCGAACACGGCGACGATCAGGACGATGAACCCCACATCTGACATACGGAAGACACTCCGGCGGCTCGTGGCGCGGTCACCGACGACGCCCCTTGTTAGCGTGGCGGCGGCCCCCGTCCGAAGACGCTGACGGTGTCCCGGCACAAATCGGCCCACTTGGCCTACTCCCCGCGACACGCCTGCGCTGAAGGAGCCCCTCCCGGGCGCACCATGGACATGCGGGTGCATGGTGGCGCTGAATCGGCGGGAGGCCGCCCGTGGCACGTGGACGGTTGCGGATCTACCTCGGGGCGGCGCCGGGGGTCGGGAAGACGTACGCCATGCTCCAGGAGGGGCAGCGGCTGCGCGCGCAGGGCGCCGACGTGGTGGTCGGCCTGGTCGAGCCGCACGGGCGGCGGCTGACCGCCGCGCTGGCCGAGGGCCTGGAGACCATCCCCCGGCACACCCTGGTCCACCGGGGTACGGCCTTCACCGAGATGGACTTGGACGCCGTGCTGGCCCGCCGTCCCGGAATCGCCCTGGTCGACGAGCTGGCGCACACCAACGTGCCCGGATCGCGCCACACCAAGCGCTGGCAGGACGTCGACGCGCTCCTCGACGCCGGGATCGATGTCGTCACCACCCTCAACATCCAGCATCTGGAGTCGCTCAACGACGTCGTACGGCAGATCACCGGCGTCGTCCAGCACGAGACCCTGCCGGACGAGGTGGCGCGCCGTGCCGACCAGATCGAGCTGGTCGACCTGCTGCCCGAGACCCTGCGCCGCCGTCTGGTGCACGGCGATGTCTATCCGCAGGACCGCGTCGAGAGCGCCCTCACCCACTACTTCCGGCTGGGCAACCTCACCGCACTGCGGGAACTGGCCCTGCTGTGGCTGGCCGACCGCGTCGAGGAGGGGTTGCAGCGCTACCGCGCCGAGCACGGCATCACCGCCCCCTGGGAGACCCGGGAACGCATCATGGTCGGCCTGACCGGCGGCCCCGAGGGCGAGACCCTGATCCGCCGCGCCGCCCGGATCACCGCCCGCACACCGGGCAGCGAACTGCTGGCCCTGCACGTCGTGCCCGGTGACGGGCTCGCCCAGCCGGCCCCGGGCGCGCTGGCCGGGCAGCGGGGCCTGGTGGAGTCGCTCGGCGGCAGCTACCACCAGACCACCGGCGAGGACGTCCCCGCGGCGCTGCTGCGGTTCGCCGAGGCCGAGAACGTCACCCAGATCGTCCTGGGCGCCAGTCGGCGCGGCCGCCTCTCGCTCCTGCTGCGGGCCGGTGTGGGACAGCGCACGATCCACGGCTCCGGCCCCATCGACGTGCACATCGTCACCCACGAACAGGTCGGCGGAACCGTGTTCCCCCGGCTGCCGCGGCGGCCGTCCCGAGGCACCGGACCGGTGCGGCTGTGGTCCGCGCTGATCGGAGCCGCCCTGCTGCTGCCCCTGCTCACGCTCGTGCTGACCGCGCTGCGCGACCGAGTCGGTCTGCCGGGCGCGCTGCTCGGCTACATGCTGGTCGTCGTGTCGACCGCCCTCGTCGGTGGCGTCTGCCCCGCGCTGGCCACCGCGATCGCTTCAGGGGTGCTCGCCGACTACTACTTCACCGCACCGCCGCACTCCCTGAAGGTCACGCACCCCATCGACATCGTGGCGCTGGCTGTCTTCGTCGCCGCCGGGTGGCTGGTCGGTGCCGCCGCCGGTGCGGCCGCGCACCGTACCCATCAGGCCCGGCGGGCGGCCTCCGAGGCCCGGGCGCTGAGCCGCCTGGCAGTCGCCATGACGCGCGGGCAGGACCTGCCGGCGCTCCTGGAACAGGTCCGGGAGAACTTCGCCCTGACCTCGGTCAGCCTGCTGGAACGCGAACCGGGCCGCGGCACCGAGCCCCGCTGGTACGTCCTGGCCAGCACCGGCGAGCGGCCCCCCGAGCTGCCCTATGACGCCGATGTGGAAGCCCCCGTCGACGACCGTCTCACCCTGGCGGCCCGCGGTCGTGGGCTGAGCGCGGACGACCAGCGCATCCTCGCCGCGTGCGCCACACAGATCGGCATCGCCCACACCCACGGCAGGCTCACCCGGCACGCCGCCGAAACCGACACCCTCGCCGCCGCCGAACACACCCGCGCCTCCCTGCTCCTCACCGCGAGCCACGACCTGCGGGCACCACTGCGCACGGCCGGGGAAGCGCTCCAGCGCCTGCACCCCCTGCCGCCCGAACAAACCCGCCACCTCGCCACCGCCCGGTCAGCGGTACACCGCGCCGCCCAGCTCGTCACCGACCTCGAAGACCTGAGCCGACTGCACATCGGAGCCCTGGACCTGTACCTGCGGCCCACCGACCCGGACGAGGCGCTGACCGCCACCCTCGACGACCTCGGCACCGGCGGCCACACCCTCGCCCTCCGACTGCCGGAAGAGCTTCCCTACGTACTGGCCGACGCGGCCCTGCTCACCCGTGTCCTCACGGTGCTCGGAGCCGACGCACTGCGCCACAGCCCGCCCGACGCCCCACCGACCCTCACGGCGGAGGCCCGGCCGGGCCACTTGACCCTGCGCCTCACGGACGGCACCGGCTCCGGGCCGACCGGCGCCCGGACCAACAGTCTTTCTTTCCGGCTGTCCCGCGACCTCGCCGAGGCGATGGGCGGCACCCTGGAACCCACGACCACCGGCGGCACCTTCTCGGTGACCCTCACCCTCCCGACCGCGGCGCCCCGCCCCGGAACCGCCGTGGACCATTCGGACCTCGGCTCCCCGCCGTGATCACCCGCCGGAGCGGGCCAGGGACAACCGCTCGCCTCCGAGGTCATTCATGGGGGACCACGGCGACCGGACAGGCCGCGTGGTGCACGGCCGCCTGCACCACGGGGCCGAGGCGGGGGCCGAGGGCGGGCGGGTGTTTTCGCCGTCCCACCATCAGCAGGTCGCTGTCTGCGGCGGCCCGTACGACGGCTCGGGCCGGGCTCTCCCATCGGACCTCGTCGACGACCCGCACCCGGGGGAACTTCTCCCGCCACGGCCGCAGGACCTCCTCCAGTTCCCCTCGCGCCTGCTCCGCCAGGTCCCGGGCCACGTCCGATCCCGCGCCCCGGACGCCGGTGTACGCCCGGTCGGGCTTTCTTCCGTGGACGGCGTGCAGCGGCACACCACGGGTGAAGGCGGTGACATAGGCGAACTCCAGGAGGTTGTCCTGGGGACCGTGCAGACTCAGGCCCACGACCACACGCCGTCGGCGTTGCTCCGCCGCCCGCTCCCCGCGGACCAGCACCACGGCCCGCTCCGCCCGACCGACGACATGCAATCCGACATCGCCCAGGAAGAAGCTGGCCACCGGGTCCAGCCCCCGGGAACCGAGCACCAGCATCCGCGACCGCGCGGCCGCGTCGAGCAGGGCCGTCTCGGCCTCGTCCGCGACCAGGTCCTCCACGATGGTCAGTCCCGGATGGCTGCTGGACAGCTCCGTATGCGCGTCGTGCACGATCCGCTTCGCCCAGTAGTTCTGCTCGTCCGCCGCGGAACTGTCCGGAGTGGGCGGGGACAGCAGGATCCACGCATGCGTCAGACGCAGCGCCAGTTCACGCCGCTCCGCCTCGTCTGCGGCCCAGCGAGCGGCGGCCAGGCTCTCGGCCGAACCGTCGAGGCCCACGGTGACCACTTGTTCCATGGTGGTTGCCTCGTCTCACAAGGAGCACCTGTCCACATGCGGAGTACCCCCCAAGCGCTCAAACCACCGCCCCGGCCGGCCGGTGTTGCCCCGGGCACGGGCACCCTGCCGTCGGCCGACTACGTGGCGGCACGTCCCGGCACTCGGCTGCGGGGCAGCCGCAGGGCGGAGAAGCGGAAGGCGGCCATTTCCGGCAGCGGGGCCGGGCCGGTGTCGCGGCGCAGAGTCCCGGCGGCCCGGCGCAGCCGCAGCAAGCCCGAGGAGATCGCCTGCCACCTGGCCTACGCTCCGATGGAGACTGAGATCGTCGATCTGGTGCGGATCGCAGGGACACGTTGGCGGATCGAGGAGTGTTTCCAGACCGCGAAGAACGAATGCGGCCCGGACCAGTACGAGGTCCGCCGATACGTCGGCTGGTACCCGCACATCACCCTGGGCCGCTGTGGGTGAGCAGCGGGGCGGCCTCCGGATCGGAGCTGGTCCAGCCCTGACGCTGTCACCAGCCGATCGCCTTGCGCGCGATGGACAGCTCCCGGTTGACGGTGTCGGCGTCCACATCATCGGCCCGCAGGTCGGCGACTCCTTCGGCACCGCCGTGTTCTACCGCACCTGCACCACGACCTTCAGTCCCGCATGACCTCGGGTTCGTGCCGGCGCAGCAGGCGGACCACCGCGAAGCCGCAGACCAGCCCGATGGCCAGGAGCACACCGAGGTCGATGCCCCACTGGGTGACGGTGTGGGCCCACAACGGGTCGACGTCGTCCGGCTTGTCGAGATTCCAGGGTGGCATGGTGTGCGCGAGGTCCAGTGTGGTCCCGGCGCCCGCGACCGCCCAGCGGGCGGGCATCAGCCAGCCGACCTGTTCGACGCCCGGGGAGTCGAACAACTGGAAGAGGACCCCGGTGAAGACGACCTGGACGACGGCGAACATCACCAGCAGCGGCATGGTCTTCTCCGTGGTCCTCACCAGGGCGGAGATGACCAGGCCGAACATCATGGTGGTGAGGCCCAGGGCGCTGATGACCACGCAGACCTCGACGGCCGTGGGCATGAGCACCCCCCGGGCGGGCAGTTGGCGGACGGAGAAGCCGATCGCGCAGATGACGACTCCCTGCATCGCGGTGATCAGGCCGAGGACGATCACCTTTGACATCAGATACGCGGATCGGGACAGCCCCGTGGCTCTCTCCCGTTCGTAGATCACCCGTTCTTTGATCAACTCACGTACGGAGTTGGCCGCGCCGGAGAAGCACATCCCGACGACCAACACCAGCAGAATCGTTCCGGACTCCTGGTTGTAGCGGAAACGACTGTCCGGCGGTGGCGGGGCGAGTCCGTAGGGCGCGGGAACCAGACAGCTCACTCCGCCCAGCACGGCCGGGAGCAGCAGCATCAGCGCCATGAAGCCCCTGTCGGAGGCGATGACCGACACATAGCGGCGCATCAGCGTCCACAACTGGCCGAGCCAGTCCTGTGATCTGGGCTTCAGGGCTCGCGCGCGCGGCTGCGCCGCGGGAGTGCCCGGCGCTTGCGGCGGTACGGCCGAGTCGATCTCCGCGACGCACCGGTCGTACTGCCGGGAGGCCAGCCAGCGCCCGCCCCAGTCGTCGTCGCGATGGTTCTCGAAGGCGGAGAAGACATCGGCCCAGCTGTCGTGACCGAAGAAGTCCAGGGCCTCGCCCGGGGGACCGAAGTACGCCACGGAGCCACCGAGCGCCATGACCAGCACCCGGTCGCACAGGGCCAGTTCGGCGACCGAGTGCGTGACCACCAGCACGGTGCGGCCGTCGTCGGCGAGCTCCCGCAGCAGCTTCATGACATCACGGTCCAGGCCGGGGTCCAGCCCGGAGGTGGGCTCGTCGAGGAAAAGCAGGGAGGGCTTGGTCAGCAACTCCAGGGCGACGGACACCCGTTTGCGCTGGCCGCCGGAGAGCGAGGCGACCTTCTTGCCCCGGTGGACGTCGAGCTTGAGCTCCCGGAGCACCTCGTCGATGCGGGCCTTGCGCTCGGCCGCCTTGGTGTCACCGGGAAAGCGGAGCCTGGCGGCGTACTTCAGCGCGATGTCGACGGTCAGCTCCTTGTGCAGGATGTCGTCCTGCGGGACGAGCCCGATGCGGTGGCGCAACTCGGCGAACTGGGCGTAGAGATCGCGCTGGTCGTAGAAGACCTGACCGCGGTCCGCGGGCCGGTAGCCGGTGAGTGCGCGCAGCAGGGTGGACTTCCCCGAGCCCGACGGCCCGATCACCGCGACCAGCGACTTCTCGGGGATGCCGAAGGAGACGTCGTCCAGGATGGTCTTGCCACGCCCGACGGTCACGGTCAGGTCGCGGGCGGTGAAGGAGACCTCGCCGGTGTCGACGAACTCCTCCAGCCGGTCCCCGGCGAGCCGGAAGGTGGAGTGGCCGACACCCACGATGTCGTGCGGGCCGATGATCCGGCGGCGGTCCACGGGCTGCCCGTTGACGTAGGTGCCGTTGTGACTGCCGAGGTCGACGATTTCGAAGCGGCCACCGGGCAGGGGCCGGAACTCCGCGTGGTGGCGGGAGACATGCGGGCCCTCCACCACGAGTTCGTTGTCCTGCGCGCGACCGATCCGCAGCCGTTGCCCCCTGACGATCTGGTGGACGCCCGAGGGGTTCCGGTCGAAGGAAAGGGTCGCGGCGGCTCCACGGGGAGCGTCCGCAGGTGTTTCGTCAGCACGCGTCTGATCGTCAACCACCGCCTCCGGGGCTCCGGTGAAGTCCAGCCGCGTGCCGGTGGAGACGTCGCCCAGCCGGACGATCGAACCGTGGGCGATCTCGATCCGCTGGACACGGCTCCCGTCGGCGAACGTGCCGTTGGCGCTGCCGAGATCTTCGATGACCCATGTTCCGCCGTCACAACGGATCATCAGGTGCCGCCGGGAAACCCGGCGGTCGACGCACCGGATATCGGCCTGCTGGTCGCGCCCGATGGTGTAGCTCCGGGACGCCTCCAGGGGCCAGGTGCGTCCATTGGTATGCAGTACAAGTTCCGGCACGTGTGTTCCAAGTCGGTCGTCGGCGCGTAGATCATGGCCGGCGTGGAAGAGGGTGCGGGAGCTGCGGAGGTTGCGCGCCGCAGGTGTGCGTTGTGCCTGGCTGCGGAACGGGGGTGCCGACACGCTGCCCGGCACGGACGGTTCCGGCTCCCCGGCGAAGGTCGGCCCGATCGGGAGCGCCGGTCAGGGCGGCTGACCTGCGCCACGTCCCACGGCGCTCGGGCCGCACCACGACACCCCCTAGCACCCACCGGTGCGGACTCCCGTGTTCCGTAGCCGTGACACAGGTGTGACGGCACCGGCGTTGATGTGGCTTGATGCGGTCATGATGATGCGCGTATGGCTGAAAACGGGGGCGGGGCGGTCAGGCCACCGCGGAACAGAACGCCTGACGATCCTGAGGCCGTCGCGCGCAGACGGGCCTTCGCCGAGCTGCTGGGCGAATTCCGGCGTACGGCGGTGCTGGTGCCGCTGGGCGAGGAGCCCGGCCCGGACGGCGAACGGGGGCTGCTGACCGCCGACTGGGGCGGCATCCGCTTCATCCTCGCCTTCTCCGACGAGCAGGCCCTGGCCCGTTACGCCCAAGCCCGCGGCGCCTACCGCCGCGCGTGGACGTACCAGACGATCCTGGGCGCCCGCCTCCTCGACGTGGCCGTCCCGGCTGCCGGGGCGCCCTGCGGGGTCGCGCTGGACTGCGCGGACGGCGAGGACGGCATGGTCTTCCCGCCCGTACGCGGCATCGTGCCCGAAGGGGCGGCCGTCGACCGTGACGAGGACGAGGGGCGTGCCGTATGACCGCCGGGGGCGGCAAGGACCTCAAGACGGACGGCCTGGGCCTGATCGCCAAGGGGCTGACGGAGGCCCTGGGGGAGCTGAAGGAACTCGGGATGGTGGGCATGGCCGGGGCCGGGCGCGGCTTCGGGGACATCGCGCTGTCCGGTCTGGAGCTGGGCCATGAGGGGCTGACGGGGCAGTTCACCTCGTTCTGCGAGCGCTGGGAGTGGGGGGTGCGGTCGCTGATCAACGAGGGCAACGCGCTGGCGAAGAAGACCGGTATGGCCGCGGGCACGTACTACGAGACGGAGAAGTACGCCGAGGGCACCTTCAAGGTCGTCGCCAACGCGGCCATCGGCAATCCGTACGCCTCCGAGGAGGAGGTCACCCAGAAGGGCTGGGGCGACATCGCCACCTCCGGTGCATTCGGCGGCGTGGACTACAGCAAGGAGTCCTTCGACCAGGCCATGGCCAACAGCGCGCAGGGCTGGAAGGACGCGGGCCGGGACGTGATGACCTCGTACACGGTCGGGCCGCTGGGCCTGAACCCGGAGAACCTGCACGGTGCGCTCGGGGTCTCCGACGCCGAGTACGACCGGATGCTGGACGACACCTTCGGCCCCTCCCCCGAAGACCGCGCCAAGGCGGCCGGACAGCAGGGCGCCGACCGGGGCGGTGAGGGCTGATGGGCCTGCTCGGCGACATCGGCGACGGCCTCAAGAGCGGCGTCAACAAGGGCCTGAGCATCGGTGAGGACCTCATCGACGAGGGCAAGAAGAAGCTCGGCGAGGGCATCGACTACGCCACCGACAAGGTCGGCGACGGGCTCGACTACGTGGGTCTTGAGGGCGCGGCGGACGCCGTGGAGGACTGGGGCGACGAGGTCGCCTCCGACCTGGGCGCCACCCCGGGCGAGCAGCAGCTCGGCGAGACCGAGGAGGCCAATGAGCTGATCCACGGCAACCCCGGCAAGATCCGCGAGAGCGCCAAGCACCTCAAGGACTTCCAGGCCGCCTTCGACAAGGTCGCCCAGGGCATGCGGAAAGTCGACTCCGACGGCTGGAAGGGCGAGGGCGGCGAGGGCTTCCGCGAGAAGTTCGGCCTCCACCCCACCAAGTGGGCACAGGCGGCACAGGCGTGCGAGACGGCGGGCGGGGCCCTGGACGCGTACGCCGACACCGTCGCCTGGGCCCAGGGGCAAGCGCAGGACGCGATCGACCTGTACAAGAAGGGCAGGAAGACCTCCGAGGACGCCGTGAAGGCGTACAACGACAAGGCCGACGCCTACAACGCCAAGCTCAAGGCGAACGAGGACCCGGGCCCCCGGCCCGCCCCCTTCCAGGACCCCGGCAAGGCCGACCTCGCGACCGCCCGGAGCAAGCTCGCCGAGGCCCGTAAGCAGCGCAACAGCGCGGCCTCCGACGCCCAGAAGAAGGTCGAGTCCGCGCTCGCCCACGCCCCGGCCGAGCCCCCGCCGCTGGACCGCCTGGGCGACAACCTGACCGACGGCTACCAGGCGGCGAACGTCGAACTCACCCATGTCGTCGGCGGCGTCCTCAAGGGCGGGGCGGGGCTGGTCGACTTCGCCCGCGGCCTCAACCCCACCGACCCCTACAACCTCACCCACCCCGCCGCGTACCTCCAGAACGCCTCCACGACGCTCTCCGGCCTCGTCTCCACCGCCGCCCACCCCGAGCGCGTGGTGCAGGCCGCGGTGGACGGCTTCACGAAGGACCCCTCCGAGTTCGTCGGCCGCCTCATCCCCGAACTCGTCGGCACCAAGGGCGCGGGGCTCGCCCGGGGCGGACTGCGCCTCGGGATCCGGGCCGGTGAGAAGGCCGCTCTGCGCGAAGGGGAGAACGTCGCGCGCAAGGCGGTGGAGAAGGAGCCGCACGCCCGGACGGAGACTCCGCGCGAGAAGTACGAGCACGACCCCAGCGACCCGATCGACCTGGTCACCGGCAAGATGTACCTGCCGGAGACCGACATCACGCTTCCGGGCACGCTGCCGCTGGTGTTCCGGCGCCGGGTGGAGTCCGGTTCGCGCCTGGGCCGCTGGTTCGGCCCGTCCTGGACCTCGACGCTGGACCAGCGTCTGGAGATCGACGCCGAGGGCGTCATCCTCGTCTCCGAGGACGGTCTGCTGCTCACGTACCCGCATCCGGCACCCGGCGTCCCGACCCTGCCCACGCACGGCAGCCGCCGCTGGCCCCTGGACCGCCTCGACGGCGGCTACACCGTCGGCGACCCGCACACCGGCCGTACCTGGCACTTCGCCGACCAGGGCGAGGACCGGGCCGTCCTGGAACAGATCGACGACCGCAACGGCAACTGGATCACCTTCGAACACGACGCCGAGGGCACCCCGCTCGCCGTCGTCTCCTCCGGCGGCTACCGCCTGAAGGTCACGGTGGAAGACAGCCGGGTCACGGCCCTGCACCTGGCCGGTGCGGGCCCCGACGGGGCGGACCAGGAGATCAAGCGCTACGCCTACTCCGAGGCCGGCGACCTCGTTCAGGTCTTCAACTCCTCGGGCCTGCCCCTGGAGTTCACCTACGACGACCGCGGCCGCGTCACGTCCTGGACCGACAGCAACGACCGCTCGTACACCTACGCGTACGACGACCGGGACCGGTGCGTCGCCGAGGGCGGTGCCGCCGGGCACATGACGCTGCGTCTATCGTACGACGAGGTGGACGAGGCCACCGGATACCGTGTCACCACGACGACCAGCGCGGAAGGCCACCGCATCCGCTATCTCATCGATCACGACGGCCAGGTGATCGCGGAGACGGATCCGCTGGGCCACACCACACGCTTCACCCGTGACCGTTTCGGCCAGGTCCTGACCCGGACGGATCCCCTCGGCCACGTCACGTCGTACGCTTACGACGACGCCGGGAACGTCCTCGTGGTCGTACGCCCCGACGGCCGCGAAGTCAGCGCGGAGTACGCCGCGTCCGGTCTTCCGTCCCGGATCAGGGGTGCGGACGGGACCACCACGCACCACACCTACGACGACCGCGGCAACCGCGTCTCGACGACGAGCCCTTCGGGACGCACCACCGTCTTCGCCTACGACGAGGCGGGCCGTCTGACCACGGTCACCGATCCGCTCGGCCACGTCACGACCGTCCGCTGCGACCGGGCGGGCCTGCCGGTGGAGATCACGGACCCGCTCGGCGCCGTCACCCGCTACGAGCGCGACGCCTTCGGCCGCCCGGTGCGGCTGGTCGACCCGACGGGGCTCGTCACCCAACTGGAGTGGACGGTCGAGGGGCACCTGGCCCGCCGTGTCTCACCCGACGGCACCAGCGAGTCCTGGACGTACGACGGCGAGGGCAACCGCACCAGCCACACCGACCCCGTCGGCGGCACCACCCGCTACGAGTACACCCACTTCGACCTCCTCACCGCCCGAACCACGCCCGAAGGCGCCCGCTACGAGTTCTCCCACGACAGCGAACTCCGCCTCACCCAGGTCACCAACCCCCAGGGCCTGACCTGGACCTACGCCTATGATCCCGCCGGACGACTGACGACCGAGACGGACTTCGACGGCCGCACCCTCACCTACACCCACGACGCCGCGGGCCGCCTCACGTCCAGGACCAACGCCCTGGACCAGAGGACCTCCTACGCGCGCGACGCCCTCGGCCGCACCACCCGCAAGGACGCGGACGGCCAGGTCACCACCTACGCCTACGACCTCACCGACCAGGTCGCCGAAGCCACGGGTCCCGACGGCACACGCCTGACGATCCTGCGCGACCGGTACGGCCGCGTCCGCTCCGAGACGGTCGACGGCCGCACCCTCGCCTACGCGTACGACGGGCTGGGCCGCCGCACCGGTCGGACCACGCCCACCGGGGCGCGCACGACCTGGTCGTACGACGCGGCGGGCCGCCCGGTGGACCTGGTCGTCTCCGGCCGCCCCGTCGACATCGCCTACGACGCGGCCGGGCGCGAGCTCACGCGCGGCATCGGCGGCTTCCTCACCCTCGAGAACACCTTCGACCCGATGGGCCGGCTGTCCGCACAGACGGCGACGGCGGGCGCGGACGGACGCACGCTCCAGCGCCGTGCCTACGCCTACCGCGCCGACGGCAACCTCACCGCCCTCGACGACCACCTCGACGGCCCCCGCACCTTCGAACTCGACCCGGCAGGCCGCGTCACCGCCGTCCGTGCCGCCGGCTGGACGGAGACCTACGCCTACGACACGGCCGGTAACCAGACGACGGCCGACTGGCCCGCTTCCCACCCTGGCCACGAGGCCACCGGCGAGCGCGGCTACGCGGGCACCGGCTTGGTCCGGGCCGGTGGCGTCCGTTACGAGCACGACGCGCTGGGCCGGGTCACGCTCCGCCAGAAGACCCGCCTCTCCCGCAAGCCGGACACCTGGGCTTACGTGTGGGACGCCGAGGACCGCCTGACCCGGGTCACCACGCCCGACGGAACGGTGTGGCGCTACACGTACGACCCGAAGGGCCGGCGCACGGCGAAGCTGCGCATGGCGGCGGACGGCGCGACGGTCGCCGAGCGCACCACGTTCACCTGGGACGACACGACCCTGTGCGAGCAGACCGAGCACTCGGCGGACCTACCCCATCCGATCACCCTCACCTGGGACCACCGCGGCCTGCACCCCATCGCGCAGACCGAACGCATCACCGCGGCCGAGGACCCGCAGGAGGAGATCGACTCCCGTTTCTTCGCCATCGTCACCGACCTCGTCGGCACCCCGCGCGAACTCGTCGACGAGCGCGGCGACATCGCCTGGCGGACCCGCAGCACCCTGTGGGGCACCACCACCTGGGACACGAGCGCGACCGCTTACACGCCACTGCGCTTTCCCGGCCAGTACTTCGACCCCGAAACAGGTCTGCACTACAACTACTTCCGACACTACGACCCGGAAGCCGCCCGATATCTCACACCCGACCCGCTGGGTCTCGCCCCGGCACCGAATTCGTCGTCCTACGTCACGAATCCGCACACCATCTGTGACCCCTTGGGGCTGATGCCCTCCGACTACAAGGAGATCGCCTACGGCGAGTCCAAGGGTGTCGGCAAGGATCTCAAACGGACGGCACAGGTCGGCGACGACGGCTGGCAATTCAATACCGGCCACGGATACGACCGCCCGCACCAGGGCCCCAACGGCGTCAACGATTTGCGGACCACCGGCCTGACTCCCGACCAGATCGAGCAGGGAATCGTCAACTCCGTCTACGATCACATGAAGAACGGTGGGACCGTACCCCGAGTGGGGCCGGGATTCACCGGCCCCATGGACGGGTCCGTCAAGATCGGGGGCCATGACATCGGGTACCGCGTCTCCCAGACACCCGACTCTGTGTACCGTGTGGCCACGTACTGGCTCAACCCGTGAACGAAATCGGATCATGACTGAACTGACGCAGCTGACCCAAGAATTGATCGGTTCGACTTACGAGGAGGGTGCGCCGCGCCTTCCTGACCCTGTCCGGGATTTCATCGAGAAAATCACGTTCGCCACGCCTGAGGAAATCCTCCCGGCGCTGCGCGGCGCGCTGGCCGAGGACTGGATGGCCATGCCGGTCTGGGCCCGAAATCTCGCGTATCGACTGGCCTGCCTACAGCACCCGGACGACCCCGAACTCCTGCGTGAGGCGGCGGCCGACCTCCTCTCCTTCGGACCCGACTGGGATCGCTTCGCGGAAGACCTCAAGGCCCGAGCCGCCCGCCTGGACGGCTGATTCCCCGACCGTCGTCTGACCTGCAGGGCGGGCGGCACCGCGCGGTACCTCCGGACCGACGAAAGCCCCTGTGCTCGCCGAGAATGTCATCCGCCGATCGCCAACTCGACGGTAGCCCGGCTCTGGGTATGGGCAGAACCACCCCGCCCACCGGTCAACTCCCCCGCAGAGAACCCTCCGCCGGCAGGTCAGCCGGAGGTCTCGGCCTTTACGCGGTGGCGTGCGGCCGGCGGCGCGCGGGATGAGGCAGGGGGATCTTCTGCGTGAGCTTGTCGCCTTCGACGTCGAGGTCGGGCAGCAGACGGTCCAGCCGGGCGGGCAGCCACCAGGCTTTCTCCTGTGCGAGTGCCATGGTGGCGGGGATGAGGGTCATGCGGATGACGAAGGCGTCGATAAGGATGCCGGCGGCCAGTGCGAAGCCGGCCTGTTTGATCATGGGCTGGGGGTTGAAGATGAATCCGGCGAAGACGGAGACCATGATGGTGGCCGCCGCGACGACGACGGAGCCGGCACGTGCGAATCCCGTGACGGTGGCGTTGAGCGGAGTGGCGCCGTGGACGTGGGCTTCCCGCATGGAGGTGACCAGGAACATCTGGTAGTCCATGGCGAGTCCGTACAGGACGCCGGTGATGATGATGGGCAGCAGGCTCACCACGGGGGCCCTGGCGTCGAGTCCGATCAGGTCCTGGCACCAGCCCCACTGGAAGACAGCCGTGGTCAGGCCGAAGGTGGCGCCGATGGAAAGCAGGAAGCCGAGGGTGGCCATCACCGGGATCATGAGGGAGCGGAAGACCAGGAGCAGGACGACCAGGGAGAGTGCGAGCACGGTTGCCACGTAGAGGGGCAGGACGTCGGCGAGCCGTTCGGAGACATCGATCGCGAGGGCGGTGAAGCCGGTGATACCGATGGTGGCGCCGTGGGCTTCGCCGATCTGTGTGCTCTTGTCCCGTACGGCGGTGACGAGGTCCTTGGTGGCGTCGTCGTTCGGGCCGCTGCCGGGAATGAGGCTGAGGATGGCCGTGGTGCCGGTGCTGTTCATTCCGGCCAGGGAGACCGAGGTCGAGCCCTTGATGCCTTTGATGCCGGAGGTGACTGCGGCGAGGGTTGCTGGAGTGAGGGGCCGTCCGTTGGCGGTGGAGGTGACGGCGACCATGAGCGGACCGTTGTAGCCCGGCCCGTAGACGTCGCTGACCAGCTCGTAGCTCTGTCGCTGTGCGGTGCCGGTGTTGTAGCTGGCCCCGGAGGGCAGGCCCATCTTCATGTCGGCGGCAGGCACGGCCAGGATCACCGGGACCAGGAGCGCGGCCGCGAGGGCCGGGTACTTGTGGCGGATCAGGCGCGCTCCCCAGCGGCTTGCCCGCGTGTGGTCGGCGGAAGCCTTCCGTTGCCGCACCCTGTTCCGGGTCCGGGTGGGACAGATGTGTTCCCGGACCAGCCCCAGCAGCGCCGGCAGCAAGGTCAGGGCGAGCAGGACGGCGAGGACGATCGTGGCGGCCGCCACGATCGCCATGGTGCTGAGCAGGGTGATCCTGACGACCAGGAGCCCCATCAAGGCGATGATGACGGTGCAGCCGGCGAAGAAGACCGCGCTCCCCGCTGTGCCGACGGCGCGGCTGGTCGCTTCGTGCGCGTCCAGGCCGTCCTCCAGGATCAGCCGGCGTTCCCGGTTGACGATGAACAGGGCGTAGTCGATACCGACGGCCAGCCCCAGCATCAGAGCCAGGACCGCGGTGAGCGAGTGGATTTCGAAGACGGCGGAGAGAGTGAAGGCTCCCCCCACCCCCACCGTGACCCCGACCAGGGCGATGACCAGGGGTAGCCCCGCCGCCACGACCGACCCCAGCGTGACCAGCAGGACGATGGCCGCGACGACGACACCCACGATCTCTCCGATGCCGATGATCTCGGGGATCTCCATCATGGACGCGGACGGCAGGACTTCGAGGCGGCCATGTGCGGCTTGCCGCTCGGCGGCCTTGATGGTGCTGTCGATCGTCCCGGAGGGCAGCTCGTAGGTCTGTTCATCGAACTGGAACTGCATCAGTGCTGTCGAGCCATCGGCGGAGACAGTGACTCCCGGCACCGGCCGTCCGTCCACCTGTAACGGGGCCGGCGTCTTGCCGGAGGCCCCCTGTCCGGCAGCCTGGGCCACCGCCGCCTGGCTCCGTATCAGGGGGCTGTTCTCCCCCTGGGCGGCTTGCTGAGCCATGACCTTCCGAGCGTCGATCACGTGGTCGTGGCGGTAGACGGCGTCCACTGCCGCGACCAGGGCGGCCTGGACCTTCCCGTCGTCGATCCGGGCACCGTCCGGCGCCCTGAAGGCCAGCATGCCCTGACCGCCGGACGCCTCGGGCAGGGACCTGGCCAGTTCGTCGATGACCTTCTGGGCCGGGGTGCCGTCGATACGGACCTCGTTGCTGAGTCTGACCGGGTTGGCCAGGAGGAGGCCCACCACAGCCGTCACCACGGCCAGCCAACCCCCGATGACGTACCAGGGTTTGCCGTAGGCGAACCTTCCCAGCCGGTACAGCAGAACGGACACGGTTCTCTCCCTCTTCCGTGCGTCGAGACCACGCCAGACGCGAAGTGATAGTGTCCTATCAAAGTGATAGGACACTATCAAGCGAGGGAGGATAGCCTTCACCACGGAGCAGGGAGGAGCCGTCGATGACAACCACGAAGGACCGCGGCCGCCGGCGCAGGGTCGACGCACGCACCAGCGTCGAGCGCATCACCGCTGCCGGGCGAACCGTCCTCGCCACCGGCGAGGCATCTCTGGAACAGATCGCAGCCGAGGCCGGCGTGGGCATCGCCACCCTCTACCGCCACTTCCCCAATCGGGAGGCGATCGTCCGGGCCGTCCTCGACGACATCCTCGAGACGGACCTGCTGCCCCGCATCGACCGCGCCGCCGATGCCCCCGACCCGCGCCGGTCCCTCCAGGACATCGCCACGCACTTGCTCGACCTGATCACCGAGGAGCGGGGACTGGTCAGCTTCGCCGGCAACTTCACCGACGTGGCCGTGGAGGCTCTCCAGCGTTTCAGCGACTCCCTCCACCCCTTGTTGCTGCGCGCGCAGCAGCAGGGGGAGATCCGCTCCGACCTCACCGCGGAGGACATTCCGCGTTTCCTGGTCATGGCGGTCGCCGGCCTCGCCCTCCCCGGCACCGCGCCCTCTCTGCGCGCACGCTTCATCACCCTGCTCTTCGACTCGCTCAACCCCGCCAACGCAACCCCCCTGCCCCCGCTGCTCGCCGGGGAGGACGACCTGCGTACCGCAGTCAGCAACGTCGCACGCGCGTAACCCGTCAGCCCTGGCCCTCTGCGGCACCGGAGCCGCTACAGGACTTCCTGCGGCGGTCCAGCGCGCCACATCCGGCGGCGTGAGGGACCGCGGATCAGGCAGACGCCGGCTTCCGGATGCGCGGATGGTTCTCCAGCGCCCACCGCACGGTCTTCGGCCGACGCCCGAGCAGGGTTTCCAGCTGGTCGGTGACGCCGCGGTACCCCCCGCCGCCGATCAGCCGGGTCAGGGTCTTCATGTGCTCCGCGGTGTGCGGAAGCTCGGCAAGGGCAGTGTCCACGTAGTTCTCGTTCCAGGTTTCGACCTCTTCGGGAACGTAAGTGACCTGACGTCCCAGCACAGCCCCGAAGTCCTCCGCGAACCCGTGCATGTCCTTCAGCTCCGGACCGTTGAGCTCGTAGGACCTCGAGATGTGCGGCGCCGGGTCGGCCAGGATCTTCGCGCACGCCTCCGCCACGTCATAACCCGCGATGGGCGCGAGCCGGTGGTGGCCGAAGGGCAGGCGCAGTTCACCGTGGCTCAGCGGTTCCAGCGCCAGCCGGGTCATCAAGGGGTTCTCGACGAACATGGCCGCCCGTACGTTGACGGTCGGGAGGCCGGACCACTCCAGCACCCGCTCGGCGACCCAGTGGGCCCGTTGCTGCGGCGACCAGTCCGCGACGAGTCCTCCGAGCCACGAACGCCGTTCATCCTCCGGGGCGGTCATCTTCTCGAACGTCATGAACGACTGCTCGAACTCCGACATGTTGACGAAGACCTCGACGTCGCCCTGGGCCCGCGCCGCCGCGGCCATCAGGCTGACGGCGTCGGTGTAGTACGGCGACAGACTCATGCTGAAGTAGATGCGCCGGCAGCCCTTCAGCGCGGCGGTCACGTCCGCGATGGTGAGCAGGTCACCGACGAAGATCTCGGCCCCGGCCTGGCGGAGCGAGTCCGCGCGTTCGTCGTCCCGTCGCACGAACGCGCGCACCGGGTGACCCTGTTCAAGCAGCATGTCGACCATCGTTCGGCTCACACCACCGATATGGCCGGCGGCGCCGGTGATCAGGATGGGATTGCGCTCTGGCATCGTCGTGTCCTCTGTCTGGTCGGGGTGGGCCATTCACCAGGCCCAGGATGTGGTCAGCGGCCTTTTTTGCTGCTCCAGCCGAACGATGCCGACCGGATTCTGCGTAGCGTCATCCGGTCGCCGAGCCATCGATGCGGGCGAGGAAGTCGAGGAGTGCGGCGTTGACCTCGGCGGGACGCTCCTGCTGCGTCCAATGCCCGCACCCCGGCAGTACCACGGGGCCGTGCAGTCGTGGCGCGAGAGCGCTCAGCGGGTTGCCGGACCCGCCCTGGCCGCGCAAAAGATCGCTCAGCGGGCTGCCTCCCTCCGGGGCACGCAATGCGGTGACCATGTCACGGTCTCCCACCACGTACAGCGCGGGGACGTCGATGCCGCGCCCCCGGAAGGGCGCAAGCAGTTCGTTGTTGCGTTCGATGTTCCGGTACCAGTTGAAGGCTCCGGTGAACGCCCGATCGCCGTGCAGGGCGAAGTCATCCGCGTAAGCCTGGATGTCCTCCTCCGTCAACCAGACCGGTAGAGCGGGCGACTCCGGCATGGTGTCCAGGAGACCCAGACCGTCGGGTACGACCAACGGGCGTGGCTCCCTGCCGAGCGGGTTGTCGCCCGAGGCGCCGACCAGAAGGCGGCGGAAGGAGTCCGGGATGTCCTGGGCGAACTCCGCGTCAGCGACTCCCGGCTGCTGGAAGTAAATCTGGTAGAAACCCTCGCCGTACTGGGTGCGGGTGATCGAGGGCGGGACCATTCCCCCGGGCAGAATCGGCGGAATGCTGAGCCCGGCCACCGCGCGGACCTTGTCCGGGCGCAGCATCGCCGCCGTCCAGGCAACGGGTGCGCCCCAGTCGTGACCGACGACGACCGCCTGCTCCTCCCCGAGCTCCTCGATCAGCGCGATCATGTCGCCGATGAGGTGGAGCAGGGTGTACGACGTGACGTCCCGAGGCTGCTCACTGCGGGCGTAGCCGCGCTGGTCGGGGGCGACGACCCGGTATCCGGCCGCCGCGAGCGCCCCGAACTGGTGACGCCATGAGTACCAGCTCTCCGGCCAGCCGTGCAGCAGCAGGACCAGCGGTCCCTGGCCCTGCTCGGCGATGTGCAGCCTGACCCCGTTCACATCGACGAAGCGGTGGGTGAGCGGACGTTCCACAAGACTTTCCCTTGAATCGGTGAGTGCGCACTACTGGGTCAACTGCGCGTACATGACCTCGAGATCAGCAGCCAGCTGCAACTTGACCCGACGGGTGGTGTCGTCGGCCAGCACCTCGTGTGCCCCCGCCGCGATACCGTCGAGCGCGGCAACGGCGACGTCGCGGGGGTCCGCCTTGGGTGCGTCGATGGCCGACGTCATGTCCGTGTTCACATAGGCCACATGGAGCCCGGTCACCGCGATACCGCGAGGCTGCAACTCCAGGCGCAAGGAATTGGTCTGCGACCACAGCGCGGCCTTGGACGCGCTGTAGGGCGTGCCGTCAGCCAGCCAGGACAGGGCGGAGTGGACGTTGAGAATGTGGCCCCCTCCGTTGCGCTCGATGATCGGCGCGAAGGCCCGGGTGACCAGCAGCGGCCCGTAGAAGTTGGTCTCCAGGTCCCGGCGCACGTCCTCCATCGCGGAGTCGAGGTACGAAGCGCCGGCCGATGCGCCGGCGTTGTTGATCAGGATGGTGACATCCTGGGCCTGCTCGGCGGCCGCTGCCACCGATGCCGGGTCGGTGACCTCCAGCGCCACCGGAACGGCATGGGGATGCCTCACCGTGCGCGGGTCACGGGCCGTGGCGTAGACCTTGCCGGCACCGCGCGCGTACAGCTCCTCGACCAGCTCCTTGCCGATACCGCGGGCGCCTCCGGTGACGAGAACGGTGGCACCTTCGAGTGCTGTCACGATTGCCTCCCAAGCAAGAAACCGATCGGTTTCCTCCACCGTAAACCGATCGGTTTCATCACGCAAGGCGGCCGAGCCGCATCGCGACGACCACCGCGCGCGACGCCGTCGACAGGACCTGGCCGCGGCCCGGGCGCCCACGATGTGGGGGTCGAGTTGACCGGACACTGCCTCCGTTTTACGCTCGACCCTGCACGGAGACAGCCTCCGTTTTATCGGGACCGCACCATCACGTGAGGCAGGAAGACGGATGAGCGTCAACGGGCAGCGGGGGCGCAGGCCCCGGGCGGACGTCCAGCGCAACCGTGCGGCCCTCCTGGAAGCGGCGCAGCGCCATTTTCTGAGGTCCGGGGTTGGCGCCTCACTGGAGGCGGTGGCCAAGGAGGCGGGCGTCGGACCCGGCACGCTGTACCGGCACTTCCCCACCCGGGAGGCACTGCTGGCAGCGGTGTTGCAGACGCGCTCCGAGGAACTGGTGGCCCGCCGGGCGGACATAGCGCAGCTCGGCGATGCTTCCGAGGCGCTGCGGCAGTGGCTGCGGGCCATGGAGGAGTACTTCAGTGCCTTCAGTGGACTGCCGGAACCGCTCATGGCCGCGGCCAGGGAGCAGGAGCCGGACAACCCGCTCACCCTGCCCTGCGACTACCTGATCGCCACCACCGACGACTACGTGCGGGCCGCACGGCTCACGGGGCACGCGCGCCCGTCGGTGCAGGGGTACGACCTGTTCCTCGCGGCCATCTCCGTTGCCTGGATCAAGGGCACCGGCGCCACCGACGAGGAATCGCTCGACCGCCTGCGCGCACTCATCGAAAGCGGATACCGCGAGCGGGACAACGAGGAGTAGGCCACCAGCCACTCACCGCACGTCGGTCTGCCGGGGCACCTCGCGGCGGTGTCTCGCCGCACAGTCAGCACACCTCGCCATCTCCTTCCCGGGAGTGGCGCGACTTCGAGAGGGACAAATCATGAGAATTGGCGTTATCGGTACGGGAGCGATCGGGACGACGCTGACGCGCACGTTCAGCGCGGGCGGACACGACGTTGAGGTGGCGAACTCCCGGGGCCCGGAGACGATCGACGCCGCTGCGCTGGAATTCGGGGCGCACGCGGTGACCGCGGCCGATGCCGTCCAGGGCAAGGACGTGGTCATCCTGTCCGTCCCCTTCGCCCGCATCCCGGACGTGGCGGGCCTCTTCGCCTCCGTGCCCAGCGAGACCGTGGTCATCGACACCTCCAACTACTTCCCCCACCTGGGCGGCCCCATCAACGCGGTCGAGGCCGGCCAGGTGGAGAGCCTGTGGGTCGCCGAGCAGCTGGGGCGCCCCGTGGTCAAGGCATGGAACGCCGCCCTGGCAGGCACCTTGCAGACCAAGGGCGTTCCGGCCGGTACCCCGGGCCGCATCGCGCTCCCGGTCGCCGCCGACTCCGACGAGGCACGGCACGTGGGCATGCGCCTGGTCGACGAGAGCGGCTTCGACCCGTTCGACGCGGGCGTGCTGGCCGACTCCTGGCGGCAGCAGCCGATGACTCCGGCCTACTGCACCGAGCTGGACCTTGAGGACCTGGGGCCGGCCCTTGAGGCGGCCGACCGGACCGAGGTCCCGCGCAACCGCGACCGCCAGATGGAGCGCTTCACCACCCTCACCTCCACACCCACGCTGGAGGAAGTCGTCGAACTCAACCGCTCCCTCCACCGCTGACACACCCGGCACCGCCCCCCTTGCCACAACACCCCCATGAGGCGCAGCCGCGATCACGCGAGCTGAGCCCACTCGAGAGGAATCGTTTTGCTGCCCACCACGGCTTCGCCCTTCACCGACCTCGTGCGGTCCCGGCGCTCCGTTCGGAAGTTCCTGCCCGCCCCGCTGTCGCCGTCGGACATTCGCGGCGTGCTGGAAGACGCTCAAACCGCCCCGTCGAACTGCAACACCCAGCCGTGGACGGTGCATGTCGTCTCGGGCGCGGCGCGGGACGCCCTGAGCAAGGAACTGCTCCACGCCGATGAGGAGGAGCGGTTCTCCTACGATTTCACCTTCGACTACGCCGACTTCGGCCAGGGCACCTACCTCGACCGGGCGCACAACCATGCCGCGACCCTTTACCAGGCTCTGGGGATACCGCGCTCGGACCGAACAGCCCGGAAGGCGGCGGCCCGGGAGAACCTGAACTTCTACGGCGCGCCCCATGTCGCCCTTCTCTTCGTGCCGGCGTTCGGAGACGGGGTGCGGGCGGCCGGTGACATCGGCATGTACGCGCAGAACTTCCTGCTCTCCCTGACGGCCCGGGGCTTCGACGGCATTCCGCAGACCATGCTCGGGTTCTACGCCGACACCATCCGCGAGTTCTTGGGTGTTCCCGAGGAGCTCAAGCTCCTGTTCGGCATCTCCTTCGGCACCGCCGACGAGGCCGCACCGGCGAACAGCTTCCGCATGGGACGAGTCCCGCTTGAGCACAGCGTCGTCCTCCACGACACCCCCGGCGTTCTCGGCGCGCAGTAGTTCGCCACCGACAACAGACACCGGCAAGAAAACTGGCCGGCGTTTCGCCAGCCGCCCGAGGCCTCCACCACCGCAATCCGCAGCGGCACACGGGACTTCCCCGCGCAGTTTCCCCGCAGGACCTCCGGCCCGCTCAATCCACTGCGCGGCTTCGGCGAGCGACTGAACCAGTCGGGTTTCTCTGCCCAGCCGCTGAGTCCTTCGCAGCCCGCCTACGGTGCCGGAACCACCGGCAGGACGATACGGGACGGTCGGGCGGCCGCCCGGCAGCACCTGCCGTCACGCATCCCGGTCGGAACATCGAACTCCATCCGGATCTCGGCGATGCGTCGCCCCCTGTGCCTCGTTTGCTCATGGGCGCGCTGGGGCGTGGGCGGGCGTCAGCCGGCCAGCCGGTTGTACTTGCGGATCTGGCTGCAGAAGATCCGGGAGGGAACGATGCGGCGCAGCGTGCTGATTCGCCCGGCCAGCGGGCCGACCGCGTCGCCGACCATGTCCAGATGGGTTGATCCACCGGCGGAGGGTCCCGTTCGACCACGGCAAGGCCCAGAGGCGTTCACGACAGGAAGGGCCGCGAGCAGCCCCTCCGTCGCCGCTCCGGCCGCCGGAGACCGCCATGCACTCGTAGAGCGCATCACTCGCCGAGCCGCTCGAAGAATCGATGCGTCAGCGCATGTCCGCAGCATCGAGCAGGGTGACCACAGTGGGCGCGATGAGCCCGGTGAGATTGTCGGCTCCGATCCCCGCGCGAGCACTGGCGCCGTCGAAGACCAGGCTGAGCTGCCGGGCCAGCAGGTCCGGATCGCTCGCGCCACCCTGTTCGGCCTCGGCCCGGAAAAAGGCCGTCAGGTTCCCCTTGATCCGGTGCGCCACCCGGCTCGCGGGGTGGTTCTGATCCTTGAGTTCGATCTGCACCGCCAGATACCGACAGCCTCGGAACTCGGGAGCCCCCGCCTGCGATTCCACGTTCTCGAAGACGCGCAGGATCCGCTCGCGGGGTGAGCGGCCATCGTCCGCCGCGGGCAGGAGCCTCGTCACGAAGGCAGAAGCGCGCTCCTCCAGGCTCGCCGCCAGCAGTTCCTCCTTGCTGTCGAACAGCATGTACATCGAGCGCTTCGAAACCCCCGCCGCCTTGCAGAGCGCCTCGACACCGATGCCGACACCGTCTCGGTAGGTGAGCGTGGCCGCCGCCTCCAGCAGCCGCTCTCGGGAACTGGGCTTCACCTCGGTGCTCATAGGAGGAGGATAACTCGATTTCAGCGAAATGAAAACTGATCGGTTTCCAGGGTGTCCCGGGCTCCGCGCGACACGAGGACCCCGCCCCGGCGTGACGTTCCGCTACGCCGGGACGGCGGTCTTGTCAGGCTTCGTCCCGACGGGGACGCGGTGCAGTCCCTTGCGGTCGTACCAGCCTGTCACGCCGAAGTCGAACAGCACGGCCGCCACGAGACCGACTGCCATCATCATCCATCCTCGGGCCAGGCCGGCGTCGGCCTGGGCGTCGTAGTAGAGGATCGAGCGGACACCGCCGGTGATCTGCCGCAGCGGCTCGAACTCCGCGAGGAAGCGGTAGAAGCCCGGCAGCGCCTCGATCGGGGTGGTGGCACCGGCCGTCGGCACCGCCATCCCGATGAAGACCAGCGTGACGACCAGCATGCCGGGCGTGCCGAACGCGGCGAGAAGGGTGAGCGCACCGATACCGGAGACCGCGATGGTACACACCGAGTACAGCCACAGCAGCGGCAGGTGGGAGGCGGCCATCCCCATGATGCCGACCGCGCCGACCATGACCAGGGTGCCCATCAGCAGCGACAGAGCGATCATGAGTGTGCTGCTGATGGCCAGGGTCTGCGCCCTGGTCGCCCGGATCAGCGGACGGTGCAGGCGCAGTGGGCCCATGTCGTTGTGGGTGTAGCCGAGGGCGTGGTCCGTCTGGCCGCTGATGACATTGGCGGAGAGCATGCCGCAGACCACGAGGACGAGCGCGTAATAGAACGCGGTCAGGCCGAGGCCGCTGTGCGGGTCGAGCGGATGGCCGTCCTCAACCGTGACGGCGGCCGGGTCGGCCAGCAGGACGCGCGCCGCGGCGGGCAGCTTCGCTTGCTCGACCACGGTCTGCGCGGTCAGTTCCTTGCCCAGCCGCAGCGAGGCGCGCTCAGCCGCCGTAGTCGAAGCCGACCGAGCCATGCTGGAGCCCAGGCTGCCGGCGGACTGGTTGGTCAGCACCGT
The DNA here is from genome assembly GCF_040631655.1 of Streptomyces sp. NPDC019937. Classification (NCBI taxonomy): domain Bacteria; kingdom Bacillati; phylum Actinomycetota; class Actinomycetes; order Kitasatosporales; family Streptomycetaceae; genus Streptomyces; species Streptomyces sp. NPDC019937. The sequence continues at coordinate 56,052 of NZ_JBEYAL010000001.1, read as the reverse complement.
CAGTGTCGGGCGAACCGGGCTCTTGGGGCCTGCGGTGCCGGTCAGTGCGGTGACGGAGGAGGTGAAGTTGCCGGGCACGACGAGCGCGCCGTACAGCTTGCCCTCGCCGATCTCCTCCTTCACCTCCTTCCCGTCCATCATCTTCCAGTCGATCCTGTCCCCGCTCGTGGTGGATTTCTTGATCGACTCGGTGATCCGCGCCCCCAGATTGACCTGCTTGCCGCCGACAGCGGCTCCCGCGTCAACGTTGACCAGACCCACGGGGAGCTTCTTCATGTGATCGGCCGGATCGATGTTGGCGCCGACGTAGAACACAGTGAACAGCAGCGCGAGGACGCCGGTGATGACGCCGTTGACGATCCACAGCGGCTTGGCCCGCAGGACGCGGAAGGGGTGGATTTCATTCATGACTCACTCCGGTCTGGACGACACAGCTGCATCGGGAGGAGACCGGACCGCGCAGTCGCGGACCGGCGGCCCTCGGAACGTTCGCCCCCGGCGGACCCGACCGCCGCAGAACGGGGGCCTCCTGACTCGGTGAAGGCCGTCCGGCGACCGATCGAAGCTCCATCCGATGAGCCGGGCACCAGGCCGGATGACATGAGAGGTGCCTCGTGCGCGAGTACAAGGCCCTGTCGTCGCATACCGAAGGCACCTCGTGCGGTACGAGCACGCCCCCGTGTACGCCGACGCCGGCGAGGGCGTTCACGATCGAGCACGGGTGCGGGCGCGGTGCGCCGGGTCAGGAGGTTGCGGAGCGTTTCACCGGGGGCTGCCACCCGCCGGTGACCTCTTTGACGGGCTTGTGGGGGAAGCGGCGCCGGGCGTATTCCTGCGCGTGTGAGCCCGGCAGGACGTAGAGGGTTTCCTTCTTCTCCTGGAGCGGTCGCAGCACGGTGTCCATGAAGCTCTTGCGGTCCTCCAGGTACGGGCCGAGGACGTCCTCGCCGCCGGGACAGACGGCCATGCAGTAGCCGGACTTGTAGCCGGGAGGAGAGGCCAGGCTCTGCCACATGGATGCGCTTTCGGAATCGGTGACCCGGGACCGGTAGTCGGCGGCGTCCTGGCTGTCGGCCACGGTCTGCGCCCAGTCGGTGAACCCGCTCATGAACTCACGGTAGTTATGTGTGGTGCAGGCGAAGAAGTCGAAGTCTCCGTCCTTACTGATGGCGCCGACCGGGCAGGAGGCGACGCACAACTTGCAGCCGATGCAGGGGTTGTAGTCCAGCGCCTGCCCGTACTCGCTCACCTGGGCATCCACCAGGACGGTGGCCAGCAGCACGAAGTTGCCGAACTTGGGGTGGATGACGTTGCGGTGCAGACCCATCACGCCGAGCCCGGCGGCCACCGCGACGGTCTTGTGCGCCACCACCCAGATCCGCTCGTTGGGGAAGCGGTCCATCTCCTGGGGGAAGCCGACAGACGGATTGAGCGCGCGGTAGCCGGCGTCTTGCAATGCTCGGGTAACGCTGCGGGCGGCATGATTGGCCTGCTCGTCGGTCTGATGGAACTCCTGGTTGGCCACACTGCGGGCCGGGGAGCGGCAGTTGTCGCGGTTCATCCGGACCACCATCGCGATCAGGGTCCGCGTGCCGGGCAACGCGGCCAGCGCGTGCTCCCGCTCGCCGGCCAGGTCGGGGTGGTCCAGGCTGACCGCGGCCGCGTCGTCCGCACCGGCCGCCAGGCACAGTTCGCGCAGCCAGCCCGCGTCGATCACCGCCGGTGGGCTCGCCGCGTCACCGGCCCCGCGCCGAGCGAGTACGGCCTGCACCGACGGGTGCGCAGCCAGCTTCGCCGGAAGTTCCCGAGCCGGAGGTTGCCGATCGGCGTCGCGCGCGGTGGTCATCCGATCCCCTGGTCAGCGTAGTTTTCGATCTCGCCCCATTGGCGAGAAACCGATCAGTTTCCGACCACCGTAAACCGATCAGTTTCAGCACGCAAGTCCAAGCGGCGGACAGCTCCCGACCCGTGGTGGCCACGCTCCGGCCAAGGGGCCGGCCCCTGGATCACCACCGGGCACGGATCCACCCGGTCGCCGCCCGAACGCCACCCCGCCCCCGGTCCACTACGCGCGGCGAGCAGGCCGCCGGCCGGGGGTTTTGAGAGCACAGACCTCACCGCACTCTCGCAAGTGCCGCGCCACTCCACCCCCTACGACGCGATCGCCTCGGCGGCCTCCTGCACGAGTACCGACATGCTGCGTGACCAGTACAGACGTAGTTCTTGGCACCTACAGGGGCTCGGCCGGCGCCCGGGCCTGGGCACCAACGTCCGTCCCGATCACGCATTCCTTCAATGTCCCGGCCATGGCGGGCTCGCCGGTCGCAGGGGCACGCACACCTGCGATCCGACCGCCCGGACGCCACGGGATCTGCGCAGGTCGGCCACGGCGAAGCAGCGCCGCAGCCACCGGTCGTGGCCGTCGTAGCGGGGCGTGAAGGCGGTGCGGCCGTGCACGGCGGCACGGTTGTCGATGACGATCAGGTCGCCGGCTTCGAGCACCGTGCCCACCAGCACGGCGCACATGGCGTCGTGGAGTTCGCCAAACGCCCGCGCCGCGGCCTCGTCCAGCGGCTCCATGGCGTGGAAGTCGGCGACGAGTTCGGGGGCGGTGTCCGGTCCGGACAGGACGGGCAGCGGAAGTGAGACGGCGCCGGTGTGGCCGAACGAACTGCTGTGCCGGATCTTGAACAAGGGCTCGCGCAGCACGGATACACACTCGGCGGACAGCCGGGGCAGCGCCCGGCTGATGGCACCGGAGGTGGTGCGCGCGCGGCGCTCGCGGTCGGCGCGCAGGCACAGCAGGGTCAGGAAGTCCGGCTTGAACGGGTGGAAGCCGTCCTCGGTGTGCATTTCGAGCATCACACTGCCGCTGTTCTCCTGCCGCGGCTCGGCGCCCCGGACCGGGATGATGTCCTGGACGAGGCGGCCGCCCTTCTCGTCGGCGTAGGCGATGACGTCGCCCAGCCAGGAGACCGCCGCGAGCTGGGCGAGGGTCGCCAGAGGCAGCAGTGACCAGTCCGGGGCGACACCGTCGGTCGGTGTCGGGGGCAGTGTGCCGTCGAGGGGTACGTTCCGCACGATCAGGGTCCCGTGCGGGTTGCCGGCCCGCCGGAAGTGGCTGAGCGCGCGGGCCATGCGGGGTGGCAGCCAGCGGGCCGCCACCTCGATCTCCGCGAGCAGTTCGGCGGCGTCGAGCGATGCCGGGCCGGGGTGTGGCAGCGTGTGGGCCAGCTCGGTGACGAGCTTGCGGAACCGCTCCGCCTCGTCCGGAGTCAGCTCCAGCGTCACCTCTTCCACACCGCCGAGGGCGGTCTCCTGGGGGGGCGTGAGCAAACCGGTCCTCCTCACGGTCCGATGCGCGTAAGCGGGCGGGTCAGGCCCCGGCCTCGTCCATGGCCCGGACGAGGCTCGTCGGACGCATGTCGGTCCAGTGCTCCTCGACGTAGGCGAGGCAGGCTTCCCGGGTGTCCTCGCCGTGGGCGACCGTCCAGCCGGCCGGGACCTCGGCGAAGGACGGCCACAGCGAGTGCTGGCCCTCGTCGTTGACCAGTACCAGGTATCTGCCGTCGGGGTTCTCGAACGGATTGGTCATGCGTGGGTCTCCCTCTTTCCTGTCGTGGTGCCCTTGTCCGGGGTGTCGGTGCCGTTCAGCTTTCCGGCCAGCACACGGCCGATACGGGACAGTGGTACGGCCCGGCACATCTCGTGGTGGGTGCAGTCCACCGCGTACCGCTCGACCTCTCCGGTGACCCTGGGTTCCCAGGCGGCCGCGGTGGGCATGCCGTCGGGGCGCTCGACGGCCGCCGTGAAGTGCACGAGGTCTCCGTCGAACCGGCCGGGGACGTACGCCGCCGAGAGCCTTCTGTGGTGCGCGTAGACCTCGGTCAGCGCCGTGACGCGTCGCTCCCCGATGTCCGCGAGGGGCCCGCCGCCGCGTCGCAGGAGTTCGACGGCGTCATCGATGGTCAGGGGCTCACCGGTGTCCTGGTCATGGCCCGCGAAGCTGAGCAGGGTCGACAGGATGTCCGCCACGTTCGTTTCGTCCACGGTCCCGACCGGGGTTCCGGCGTCCCGGGGGTAGGAGTCGAGCAGGGCGAGCAAGGCCACTTCGTCACCCTCCTGCTGGAGGCGGACCGCGATCGCGTGGGCGGCGAGACCGCCGAACGACCAGCCGAGGAGGTGGTAGGGGCCGGTGGGCTGTACCGAGCGGATCCGCTCGACGCAGTCGGTGACCAGGTCGTCCATCGTCTCCGGGTACGCCTCGGACCGGGCGAGTCCACGGGCCTGCAGCCCGTACACCGGCCGGTCCGGGCCCAGATGCCGCAGCAGCCCGGTGTAGCACCAGCTCAGGCCGCCGCCCGGGGGCAGGCAGAACAGCGGCGGACGGCCACCGGTGGCCCGCAGCGGGAGCAGGACGTCGAAAGCGTCGTCCGAGACCCCCAGGCGCAGCCTTTCCATGAGGCGGCTGACCGTCGGCGCCGCGAACAGGTCCCGGACCGACAGGTCCAGGCCCATGGTGTCCCGGATCCGGCTCACCAGCCGGATCGCGGCCAGTGAGTCGCCTCCGAGTTCGAAGAAGTCGTCGTCGATCCCGGTCCCGGCCATGCCGAGGATGTCGGCGAACAGACCGCAGAGGATCTCCTCCTCGGGAGTGCGGGCGGGCCGCCCGGCGGCCGTGAAACCCTGGCCAGGCTCGGGCAGGGCACGCCGGTCCAGCTTGCCGCCGGCCGTCAGCGGGAAGGCGTCCAGCACGACCACAGTGGCCGGCACCATGTGCTCCGGCAGCGTCGCGGCGACGTGGCCGCGCAGGTCGGCCGGGCGCGGTTCGGCGCCGCGGGCCGCGAGTACGTACGCCACCAGCCGCCGTTGTCCGGGCCGGTCCTCACGGGCCACGACCGCGGCCTGGGCCACCGTCTCGTGCCGGGTCAGCACCGCCTCGATCTCGCCGGGCTCGATACGGAAGCCGCGGATCTTGACCTGCTGATCCGCCCGGCCGGCGAACTCCAGGACCCCGTCCGCCCGCCAGCGGGCCAGGTCACCGGTCCGGTACATCCGCTCCCCCGGCGCCCCGAACGGGCAGGCCACGAACCGCTCCGCGGTGAGGCCGCGCCGGTTCAGGTAGCCCCGGGCGAGCTGGACACCGGCCAGGTACAGCTCCCCCGTCGCCCCGGGCGGCACCGGGCCGAGCCCCGCGTCCAGCACGTAGGCCCGCAGGTTCCGCACGGGCCGCCCGATCGGCACCGGTCGGCGGCGGGCGTGTGCGGCCTCCGTGTCCGCCGCGCCGGTGTCCGGGCCGGGCAGGGGCGCGCAGGTCCAGGACGTCGCGTGGATGGCGGTTTCCGTCGGCCCGTACAGGTGGTGCTGTTCCACACCCAGCAGTCGCTCGACGCGGTCCCGCAGGTCCGCCGGGAGCGGCTCCCCGCCTGTCAGGACCTGTCGCAGGCCCGTGCATCCGGCGGCGGCGGGCTCGTCGAGGAAGACCCGCAGCATGGACGGGACGAAGTGCACGGTCGTCACCGCGTGCTCGCGGATCACCGACGCCAGGTACACCGGGTCCCGGTGGCCCTCCGGATCGGCGACCACGATCCGGGCGCCGGTGGTCAGCGGCCAGAAGAACTCCCACACCGAGGCGTCGAACGCGGCCGGCGCCTTGTACAGGACGACGTCGGAGTGCCCCAGCGGGTACTGGGCGCCCATGCCGAGCATCCGGTTCACCACGGCGGCGTGCGGGACGACCACGCCCTTGGGGGTGCCGGTGGAGCCGGAGGTGTAGAGCACGTACGCGGGGTGCGACGGCCTCAGCGGTGTGGCGGTGTCGCCCGGGTTCCGGTCCGGCCGGTCGCCGGGGTCGCGCACCAGGCCGTCGGCGTGCAGCACGAGGACGGGCCGGGCGTCGTCGAGCATCAGTCGGGTCCGCTCGGCCGGCTGGTTCACATCGACGGGCAGATAGGCCGCGCCGGTCTTGATCACGGCGAGCAGGGCCACCACCAGCTCGGCGGAGCGCGGCAGGGCGAGGGCCACCACCCGCTCCGGGCCGGCCCCGCGCTCGATCAGCGCGTGGGCGAGCCGGTTGGCCCGCGCGTTCAGCTGCGCGTACGTCAGGGTGATGTCCTCGGCGACCATGGCGACCGCGTCCGGGGTGCGGGCCGCCTGCGCCTCGAACAGGTCCCGCAGCGTCACCGGGGGCAGCGGCCGCGCGGTGTCGTTCCACCCCGTCAGCACCCGCTCGCGTTCGGCCGGGGCGAGGAGGCCGAGCCGCCAGATCCGCTGGGCCGGGTCGGCGGCCGCGGCCTCCAGCAGCCGCAGGAACCTGGTCACCAGGTCCCGGACGGTGTCCTGGTCGAACAGGTCGGCGTTGTACTCGACGCCACCGGCCAGCCCGCCGGGCAGACCGTCCGGTCCGCGCTGCTCGGCGACCCTGAACAGCAGGTCGAACTTGGCCGACCGCGACACCACCTCCTCGGCCCGGCACCGCAGACCGGGAAGGTCCAGGGACAGGTCACCGGCGTGCTGGAGGGTCAGCATCACCTGGAACACCGGGTGCCGGCCCACCGAGCGGGCCGGGTTCAGCACCTCGACCAGATGCTCGAAGGGCAAGTCCTGGTGGGCGTAGGCGGCCAGTCCGGTCTCCCGCACCCGCTCCAGCAGTCCGGCGAAGCTCGGGTCCCCGCTGGTGTCGGTGCGCAGCACCAGGGTGTTGACGAAGCATCCGACGAGGTCGTCGAGGGCGTCGTCGGTGCGCCCGGCGACCGGTGTGCCGATGGGGATATCGGTGCCCGCGCCGTCACGGGTGAGCAGGGCCGCGAGCGCCGCCGACAGGACCATGAACAGGCTCGCGTCGCCCGCGCGCGCCAGTTCGGCGAGCCGGGCGTGGAGGTCCGGGCCCACGCGCAGCGGCACCACCCCGGCGCGGGAGCCGGCCGTCTCCGGGCGGAGCCGGTCCCGGCGCAGCTCCAGTTCGGCGGGCAGCCCGTCCAGCGTGCGGCGCCAGTGGGCGACCTGGCGGGACAGCACGCTGTCCGGGTCGTCCGCGTCGCCGAGGAACCGGCGCTGCCACAGGGTGTAGTCGGCGTATTGCGCGGGCAGCGGCGCGAAGGACGGCGCCCGGCCCGCGCACCGGGCGGTGTAGGCGGCGGACAGGTCGCGGGCGAGCGGACGGTTGGACCAGCCGTCCCCGGCGATGTGGTGGAGCACGAGCAGCAGGACGTGCTCGTCCGGGCCGAGCGCGAACAGGGCCGTGTGCAGGGGCGGTTCGGCCGTCAGGTCGAACCGGTGCGCCGCGGTTTCCGCGAGGGCCTCGGCGAGAGCGGCCTCCTCGACCCGCCGGACGGGCAGGTCGACCGTCGCGTCGGCTGGGTCCAGGATGTGCTGGCGCGGTACGCCCCCGGTGTCCGGGTAGACGGTGCGCAGCACCTCGTGCCGGGCGATCACGTCGTTCAGGGCGGTGTGCAGCGCGGCGATGTCGAGGTCTCCGGTCAGGCGCAGCGCGTACGGCATGTTGTAGCCGGCCGACGTGGGGTCCAGCCGGTGCAGGAACCACAGGCGCGCCTGCGCGAAGGACAGGGGCAGTTCGGCGGGGCGTTCCCCGGCACGCGGCGATGGCCGCCGCCCGTCCTGGGGCGCCGTGCGGAGCCGGGCCGCGAGCCCGGCCACGGTCGGGGCCTCGAACACGTCGCGTACGGCGAGTTCGGCGCCGAGCGCCGAGCGGATGCGCGACACCAGCCGGGTGGCGAGCAGCGAGTGCCCGCCGAGGGCGAAGAATCCGTCGTCGGTCCCGACCCCGGGAACGCCGAGCACCTCGGCGAACAGGCCGCACAGGACCTCCTCCGCGTGGCCGCGGGGCTCCCGGCCGCCCGCGCCGCGCCGGCCGGCGGCCGGGGCCGGGAGGTCCCGGCGTGCCAGCTTGCCGCTCGGGGTGAGGGGCAGCGTGTCGAGCACGACGATCGCGGCGGGCACCATGAACTCGGGCAGCACGGCGGCTACGTGTTCCCGCAGCTCGTCCGGATGCGGCGGCCGGGACCCGGGCGCGGGCACCACGTACGCCGTCAGACGCCGGTCGCCGGGCCGGTCCTCGCGCACCACGGCGACCGCGTGCCCGACCGTGGCGTGCCGGGCCAGCACGGCCTCCACCTCGCCCAGCTCGATCCGGAACCCGCGCACCTTCACCTGGTCGTCCGCCCGCCCGGCGAACTCCAGCAGCCCGGCGGCGGTCCAGCGGGCCAGGTCACCGGTGCGGTACATCCGCTCCCCCGGCGCGCCGAACGGGTCGGCGGTGAACCGCTCCGCGGTCAGGCCCGGCCGGTTGAGGTAGCCGCGGGCGAGTTGCGCGCCGGAGAGGTAGATCTCCCCGACCACACCGGGCGGCACCGGGCGCAGCCGTGCGTCGAGCACGTAGACCCGCATGTCGCGGATCGGCCGGCCGATCACCGGCCGGGAGCTGTCGCGGACCCGGGCGCCGACGGCGTCCACGGTGCATTCGCTGGGCGCGTAGTAGTTGTGCACCTCGGTGTCCGGGTGCTCCCGCAGTGCCTCCCACAGCGCGGCGCCCGTGGCCTCCGCGCCGAGGAGGATCACCCCCGGCCGGTGCCCGGCGCTCTCCAGCATGCCCAGTCCGGTCAGTTCGCGCAGCATGGACGGCGTGATGCCCAGGTAGTCGATGCCCCGGTCACGTACCCAGGTCAGCAGCGCGTCGGGGTCGCGGCGGGTCTCGTCGTCCACGACGTGCAGTTCGTGGCCGGCCACGAGGCCGAGGAGCTGCCCCATGCTCGCGTCGAAGGAGAGCGAGGCGGTGTGCGCCACCCGCAGTCGCCGCCCGTCGGTGGCGGCCACCTTCGCCGCCGCCGGGGCGAAGACCAGCTCGCGGTGGCTGGCGCACAGGTTCGCCAGGCCCGCGTGGGTCACCACCACGCCCTTGGGCACACCGGTCGAGCCGGAGGTGTACACGACGTACGCCGCGTGGTCTCCGCGCACCGCCGGCCGTGGGGTCCGGGCCGGCGGCGGGCCGGCGGCGAGGGCGTCGTCGAGCAGGACGACGTCCGCCGCGCCGCCCTCCAGCCGTGCGGTCACCGCGCGTTCGGTCACCACCACGGGCACGGCCGCGTCGTCGAGCATGAACGCGAGCCGCTCCGCCGGGTAGCCGGGGTCCAGCGGCACGCACACCCCGCCGGCCTTCCATACGGCGAGAACGGCGGCGATCATCGCGGCCGACCGGTGTACGCACAGCCCGACCATGACATCGGGTCCCACGCCGCGGCCGGTCAGCCGCCGCGCGAGCCGGTCCGCCCGGGCGTCCAGTTCCGCGAATGTCCACCGCGTCCCGCCGGACACCACGGCCACCGCGTCCGGGGTCAGCGCGGCCTGCGCCTCGAAGCACTCCGGCACCAGCGCGGCCGGGGCACCGCCGACGGTGCCGTTCCACTCCACCAGGACCCGGTTCCGCTCCGCCGGGGCCAGCAGGTCCAGGGCGCCGATCCGCAGGTCCGGGTCCGAGGCGGCGATCCGCAGGACCCGGACCACCCTGCCCAGGATGGCCTCCGCGGTGTCCCGGTCGAACAGGTCGGTCTGGTGGTCAAGGCGCAGCCGCAGCGGTCCGCCCGGCATCACCATGAAGTTGAGCGGGTAGTGGGTGACGCCGTGGCTCGGTCCCGCCGTCACCCGCAGCCCGCCGCCGAGCGCCGCGGCGGCGAGTCCGTCGCTCTGGGCCGGAAGGTTCTCGAACACGGTGGCCGTGTCGAACAGCTCGCCCGAACCCAGGGTGCGCTGGATGCCGGACAGCCCGACGTGCTGACAGGCCATCAGCCGCGTCTGGTCCCGCTGCAGACGGGCCAGCATGGCGGACAGGGGCTCCGCGGGGTTGAGCCGTACCCGGACGGGCAGGGTGTTGGCGAACAGGCCGATCATCTTCTCGGCGCCGGGCACCTGGGGCGGGCGGCCGGAGACCGTGGTGCCGAACACCACGTCCGTCCGGCCGGTCAGCTGGCCGAGCACGACCGCCCAGGCGCCCAGGAACACCGTGTTCAGGGTCAGGCCATGACGGCGGGCCAGTCCTTCGAGTGCCGTGGCGAGGTCGTCGGGCAGGTCGCGCAGGACCTGACCGGGCAGCCCGGGCGCCCGGGACGGGTCCGCCGGCGCGACCCTGGTGGGCTCGTCGACGCCCTTCAGCACGTCGCGCCACACGTCCTCGGCGGCCGCCCGGTCCTGGCCGGCCAGCCAGGCCAGGTAGTCACGGTACCGGGCCGCCGGGGGCATCCCGTCCTCCCGGCCGCCGCGCGTGTACAGCCGGAACAGCTCGTCCAGCAGCAACTGTGCGGACCACCCGTCGATCACCAGGTGATGGGCGGTGAGGAGGAACCGGTGGCGGTCCGGGCCGAACCGGATGAGGGTGAACCGCAGCAGGGGCGGGCGGGCCGGGTCGAAGCGACGCAGCCGGTCGTGCGCGGCGAGCCGCTCCGCCTCCGCCTCCCGCGCGCCGGGGTCCACCGCGCCGAGATCGTGCTCCTGCCAGGGCAGCTCCACCGCGCTCGGGATGATCTGCACCGGCTCGTCCAGGTCCTCGTGCCAGAAGCCGGCCCGCAGGCTCGCATGGCGGCGGAGGAGGGTGGACGCGGCGGCGCGCAGCGCCCCGGTGTCGAGGGCGCCGTCCAGGTCGAAGGCGCTCTGCACGGTGTAGAGGTCCAGCGCCGACTCGTCGTAGAGCGCGTGGAACAGCAGCCCCTCCTGCAGCGGTGCCAGCGGCAGGATGTCTTCCAGTTCCGTTTCCGCTTCCGCCCGCGTCATCGTGTTCTTCTCCTCCATGCGGCTTCGAGCTGCTCCAACTTGTTCTGGCTCATCCGCACCAGCGGTACGTCGGACGGGGTGCGGCCGCCCGCGTCGGGCCGGGCGGCGTGGGTGGCCAGGGCTTCCAGGGCGCGGCTCCAGGTGTCGGCCAGGTCGCGTACGACGGCCTCGGTCAGCGCCGCGCGGGGCCAGCCCCAGGCCGCGGTCAGCCGGGGGCCGTCCGGACCGTCCACGACGGCCACCCTCACCTCGGCCCGGTACTCCGGCGGCAGGCCGGACCCCTCCGGCCACGTGCCGGACGGAACGCGCGGAAGCCGCCCGAGGTAGTGGAACGCCACCTGGGGCGAGGGCCGCTCGGCAAGCGCCGGGGCGGTGGCGGGGTTGAGGTGGCGCAGCAGACCGAATCCCAGACCGCCCTCCGGCAGGGACCTCAGCTCCTCCTTGACCCGCTTGAGCGCCGTCCCGGCGGCGTGCCCGCCGTCCCACACCTCGCGCCGGTCCAGGCCGGTCAGGTCCAGGCGGACGGGATGGGTCGCGGTGAAGCGGCCCACGGTGCGGGACAGGTCGATGCCCTCGGCGATGTGTTCCCGGCCGGGCCGCCGGACGTCGGCCACCACGGCGTCTCCCCCGGCTTCCAGCGGGTCCGGGGCGGCCGGAGTGTCCCGGCGGCGCCGCCAGTCGGCCACCGCCAGCGCGAACGCGGTCAGCAGCACGTCCTCGGTATCGGCGTGGAAGACCGCCGGCACGCTGGTGAGGAGCGCCTCGGTGCGCTCGGCGGACAGGGTGACGGTCAGCGTCCCGGCCCCGGCCCCCGGCTCCCGGCCGGCCTCCGGCCGTATGCCGGGCTCCTCACCCGGCGCGTCGGGCCCGGCGAGGATCGCGGTCCAGCGGGGCAGCTCCGCCTCCTGCCGGACGTCCTGTGCCCGGGTGCGCAGGTGCTGGGCCCACCGCCGGAACGACGTGCCGACCGGGGCGAGTTCGGGGCGGCGGCCGGTGGCGGCCGCCGCACAGGCCGCGGCCACGTCGGCCAGCAGGATCCGCCAGGACTCCGCGTCCGCCACGAGGTGGTGCAGCACGAGCGTCAGCCGCCCGGCCCGGCCGGGACCGGCGTCCCACCAGACCGCCTGGAGCATCGTCCCGGCCTCCGGTGCGAGACGGGCCGCCGCGTCCCGCTCCGCCGCCTCGGGCCCGGGCCCGTCCGGTTCGGTGCCCACCCGGCGCAGGCAGGCCGCGGCCCGGACCGTTCCGGGCGGCGTCACCTCCAGCAGCCACTCGTCCCGGCCCTCCCCGGCGGCTTCGCCGGGGGTACGGGTCAGGCGCGCCCGCAGCGCGTCGTGGTGGTCCAGGACCGCTTGCAGGGCCGCCTCCAGCCGTTCCGCGTCCAGCCCGGCCGGGACCTCCACGGCCATCGCCTCGTACCCGGTGCCGGGGTCGGCGCCGCGTTCCCGCAGCGCGTGCAGGGCCGGGGTCAGCGGCACCGCGCCGATGCCCGCCCGCGGCTCCCCGTCCGGGGCGGGGGCGGCGCCGGGCGTCCCGGCGGCGGTGGCCAGCGCCGCCACGGTCTTGTGCCGGAACACGTCCTGCGGGGCGATCGCCACCCCGGCGGCGCGGGCCCGGCTGACGACCTGGATGGAGACGATGCTGTCGCCGCCGAGGTCGAAGAAGTCGTCGTCGACGCCGACGGACGGGAGTCCGAGCACCTCGGCGAAGATCTCGCACAGCAGCCGCTCCCGCGCGGTCGCCGGCGGGCGGCCCGCCGGGGTACCGGCCGCCTCCGGCGCGGGCAGCGCCCTGCGGTCGACCTTCCCGTTGGGCGTCAGCGGCAGTGCGTCGATGGTGACGACGGCCGAGGGCACGAGGTATTCCGGCAGCTTCTCCCGCAGCCGGGCGCGCACCGAGGCACCCAGGGGCACCGGTGGCGCCGACGCCGGGTCGTTGGTGAAGGCCCGCGGCGACGACCGGTCCCCCGTCGTCGCGGCCACCGGGAGGTAGACCCCGGTGACGGCGGACCGTGTCGCGGTGTCCGCGTCGGCGAACACCGCGTCGAAGCGGCCCTCGCCCTCGCCGTCCTCTCCCGACCAGGTGACGGCCACCCAGTACCCGAGCCGCTCGCCCAGCTCGCACAGCGTCTCCGGGTCCACCGCGCCCTCGCCCGCCAGCCGGGCGTTGGGTATCCCGGTGATGCGCAGTGGCCGCGGCCGGCGCTCCGCCAGCAGCGTGGCGCATTCCTCGGCGCCTCCGGTCACCTCCCGCCAGCGCAGCACGGGCACGTCGGCGAACGACCGGGCCGGGGAGGCGAGCGGGGCACGGCGGAGCACGACGTCGTAGCGGTACCGGGACAGCTCGTTGTGGTACCGGCCGCGCTTGAGGCGGAGGTCCACGGCGCCGACTTCGGGCACCACCCCGGCCAGGGCGGGGAAGAAGTCCGGGTCGACCAGCAGCTCCCGCTCCGGCGCGGTGCTTCCGGTGGCCGCCCGCAAGGCCGGCAGGAGCCGCAGGTCGCGGATGTCGCCGAGGAACAGGGCGCCGCCGGGCGCGAGCAGCCTCATCGCACCGCCGATCACCTCGGTCAGGTAGTCGGCGCCCGGGAAGTACTGGGCCACCGAGTTGAGCACGACGGTGTCGAAGTGGCCCTCCGGCAGCCCGGTGAAGTCGTCGGCCGGCTGGGCCCGGAGCACCACCCGGTGGGCGATGTCCGGTTCGCCCGCGACCTGCGCGGCCAGGGCTTCGACGGCGGCCGCTGACACGTCGGTGCCCCAGTACTCCGCGCAGTCGGCGGCGAGCGGGGCGAGGATCAGGCCCCGGCCGACGCCGATCTCCAGGACGCGCCCGGAGCCCGGGGCCCCGCCGCCGCGCGGGCCCAGGTCCCGGATCGTCGCGACGGTGGCGTCCCGCCACTGCCGCATCTCCGCGACCGGGATCGGCTTCCCGTCGTATGCGCTGTTCCAGCCGGTGAAGTCCTCGCCGAACGGGGCGGGCTCCGATCCTCCGTAGAGCGTGTCGTACAGCCGCCGCCACTCGCCGACGGCGGCCTCGGACTCCCCGGCCGTACCGGCCCGCGCACGGGTCCCGGTGTCCGCAGCCGGGACCACGTACCCGACCAGGCGGGTCCCGCCGGGGCCGTCGTCGCGGGCCGCCGCGACGGCCTGGGCGACGCCCGGGTGGCCCGCCATGACGGCCTCGACCTCGCCGAGTTCGATCCGGTGGCCCCGTACCTTCACCTGCTCGTCCGCCCGTCCGGCGAACTCCAGGTCGCCCGCCGCGTTCCAGCGGGCGAGGTCGCCGGTGCGGTACATCCGGGTGCCCGGCGCGCCGAACGGGTCGGCGGTGAACCGCTCGGCGGTCAGGCCGGGCCGCCGGAGGTAGCCACGGGCCAGGCCCGCCCCCGCCAGGTACAGCTCGCCGACCACGCCCGGCGGCACCGGGCACAGGGCGGCGTCCAGGACGTACGCGCGTGCGCCGGGGATCGGCGTGCCGATGGGCGGGACGCCCCCGTCGCCGGGCAGCGGACGGCTCATCGTGGCGCAGACCGTCGACTCGGTCGGCCCGTAGGCGTTGACCATCCGCCGGTCCCGGCTCCACGCCGCGGCCGTCTCCGGCGGGCAGGCCTCTCCCGCCACCACCAGGTCGGTCACCGGGGCGATCTGGTCGGGCGTCATCACGCCCAGCGCCACCGGCGGCACGGTCAGGTGCGTCACACCGTGCTCGGCCACCACCGCGCCGAGGCCGGGCCCGGGCAGCAGCCGCTCGGCCGGGGCCACCACCAGCGCAGCACCGGTCAGCAGCGCCATGCACAGCTCCCAGAACGCCGCGTCGAAGCTCGGCGAGGCGAACTGCAGGACCCGGCTGCCCGGCCCCGCGCCGAGGGACTCCCGGTGTGCGGACGCCAGGGCGGCCGCACCGGCGTGGGTGACGACCACGCCCTTGGGCAGTCCGGTCGAGCCGGAGGTGTAGAGCACATAGGCCGGGTGTGCGGGCGTCAGCGGGCGTGCCCGGTCGGTGTCACCGGGGTCGGCGGCCGGGCGGGTGGCCAGGTCCGCGCGTGAGCGGCCCCGGGCGTCGTCCAGGTCCAGCCGGGGCAGGCCGTCGGCGCCGGGCACCCGGGCGCCGCCGGTGCCGCCCGTCAGCAGCAGCGCGGGGCGGGCGTCGTCGAGCATGAACGCGATGCGCTCGGCCGGGTAGTTCAGGTCGAGCGGGAGGTAGGCCGCCCCCGCCTTGAGCGTCGCGAGGACCGCCACGATCAGGTCGGCGGAGCGCGGGAAGGCCAGGGCGACGATCCGCTCGGGTCCCGCGCCCCGGGAAATCAGCAGATGGGCCAGGCGGTTGGCCCGGGCGTTCAGCTCCCCGTACGTCAGCACCTCGTCCCCCGCGAGGACCGCCGGCGCTCCGGGGTCGCGCGCCACTTGGCGCTCGAACAGCGCCGGGAGGCAGTCCGGCGGGATCGTCCGGCCGGCCCCGCCGCCCAGCATGCGGCCGCGTTCGGCGGCGTTGAGCAGGTCGGCCCGGCCGATGGGGAGGTGCGGATCCGCGCAGACCGCTTCCAGCAGCCGGATCCACCGCGCCACCATCGCCTCGACCGTCCCCCGGTCGAAGAGGTCGGTGCTGTACTCGACCGTTCCGCGCACTCCCCCGAAGGAGCCACCAGCCGCTCCCGGCGGCGCGGGGCGTTCCGTGAGGCTGAAGAACAGGTCGAACCGCGAGGCGCCCACGCCCACGGGTTCGGGCGTCACCTCGACGCCGGGCAGGGCCAGCCCCGCCTCCGGGGTGTTCTGCAGGACCAGGGCCACCTGGAACAGCGGATGGCGGTTCGGGGTCCGGACCGGGTTCAGCACCTCCACCAGGTGCTCGAAGGGCACGTCCTGGTGGGAGTAGGCGGTCAGCGCCGTCTCCCGCACCCGGTCGAGCAAGGCGGCGAACGACGGATCGCCCGAGGTGTCGGTGCGCATCACCAGGGTGTTGACGAAGAGGCCGACCGCGTCGTCGAGCGCCTCGTCCCGGCGCCCGGCGACCCCGCTGCCGATCGGCAGGTCCGTACCCGCGCCGAGCCGGGTGAGCAGGGCGGCCAGACCGGCGTGCAGCACCATGTGCAGGCTGGCCTCCCCGGCCCTGGCGAGGCCAGCCAGCCGGCCGTGCAGGGCTGGGCTCAGGCCGAAGCCCAGCATCTCGCCGCGGTACGTGGAGACGGCGGGGCGGGGGCGGTCCACCGGGAGCGCGAGCTGCTCGGGCAGGCCGGCCAGGGCCTTCGTCCAGTACGCCACCTCCTGGGCGAACCGGCTGTCCGGGTCGTCCTCGTCGCCCAGCAGCGCGCGCTGCCAGAGCGTGTAGTCCACGTAGCCGACCGGCAGCGGCGCCCACGACGGCGCCCCGCCGCGGCACCGCGCGGCGTAGGCGGTGGCGAGGTCGCGGGACAGCGGGGCCATCGACCACCCGTCCCCGGCGATGTGGTGCACCACCAGCAGCAGGACGTGTTCGCGCTCGCCCATGACGAACAGCTCCGCCCGCAGCGGCAGGTCGGCCGCGAGGTCGAACGGGTAGCGTGCCGCCTCGCGCAAGGCGTCGCGCAGCCCCGGCTCGCCGATGTGCCGGACGATCAGTTCGGGGCGGGCGGCGGCCGCGTCCAGGACGACCTGCCGGGGCACCCCGCCGACCGCGGGGAACACGGTGCGCAGGCTCTCGTGCCGCGCCGCGACGTCCGCCAGCGCGCTCCGCAGCGCCGTCCGGTCCACCTCACCGCGCAGGCGCAGGGCGACCGGCATGTTGTACGTCGCGCCCGGCCCCTCCAGCCGGTGCAGGAACCACAGCCGCGTCTGCGCGAACGACAGCGGCACCACATCGGGCCTGGGCATCGGCCGCAGGGCCGGCCGGGCCGCGTCCGCCCGGTGCTCCGCCTCGTCCAGCCGCTCGGCGAGCCCGGCGGCCGTGGGCGCCTCGAACAGGGCCCGCACGGGCAGTTCGGTGCCGAGGGCGGAGCGGATGCGGCTGATCAGCCGGGTGGCCAGCAGCGAATGCCCGCCGAGGTCGAAGAAGTTGTCGTCCACGCCGACCGACGCCACGCCCAGCACCTGCGCGAACAGGTCGCACAGGGTCCGCTCGCGCGGGGAGGCGGGCGGGCGCGAGCCCGCCACGGAACCGAGGTACGGCGCGGGGAGCGCCGCCCGGTCGAGCTTGCCGTGGGCGGTCAGGGGAAGTTCACCGAGGACCGTCACCGCGGTCGGCACCATGTACGCGGGCAGCCGTTCGCGCAGCGCCGTGGCCAGCTCGGCGGCCAGTCCGGCGCGCTGCCGCGAGGCCGCCGGGTCGTTCGCGAACGCCTCGGGCGGTGTGGTGGCGGCGGCCGGCGCCGGGCGGTGGACGCCACCGAGCGCGGTCGTCGCCCGGCCGGGGGCTTCCGGGGTCACGAAGAGCACGTCGAGGTGGTCGGCGGTGTCGCCGGAGCGGGTCACCGCGACCCGGTGGCCGGTGCGCCCGCCCAGCGCGTGGAAGGCGTCCGGGCCGAGTTCCGGCGCCGACGACCGCTCCGCGGCGTCGAGGAGGCCGAGCAGTCCGGCGGGCGGGCGGCCCTCGTCCAGGGCGCGCAGGGCGGCGACCTCGTCCGCGATCCGCTGGTCCGGTACGCCGGTCACCCGCAGCGCCTGCCCGCGGTGCCCGGTCAGGCGCCGTTCCAGGTCGTCCATGCCGGACACGTCGTGGCCCCACCGCAGTTCCGGGGAGGTCTCCAGCGGGCGGGACACGGCGGGCGTCTTGTGCAGGACGGCGTCGTACCGGTAGCGGCTCAGCTCGTTGACGTAATCGCCGCGCTTCACCTGGAGGTCGACCCCGGCGATGTCGTCGCGTCGCGCGGCGAGCGCGGTGAAGAACGCGGGGTCCAGCATCAGTTCCTTCTCCATCAGCAGGGCCTGGTCCACCGCCCGGCGCAGCACGGCGCCGTCGGTGGAGGGCGCGGCGCGGCGCAACTGTGCCGCCGTGTGCAGGCACCGCAGCAGCCGCAGATCGCGCACGTCTCCGAGGAACACGGCCCCGCCGGGGGCCAGCAGCCCCAGCGCGGTGTCGATCACGCTGGTGAGGTAGCGGGCGTCCGGGAAGTACTGGACGACCGAGTTGATCACCACCGTGTCGAAGAAGCCGGCCGGCAGGCCGCCCGTGTCCGCGGCGGACTGGACGCGCAGCTCCACCCGCCCGGCCAGCTCTTCCCGGGCGGCCACCTGGGCCCGCAGCCCTTCGACGGCGTCCGCCGAGATGTCGGTTCCCCAATAGGTCTCGCAGTCCGGTGCGAGGCGGGCGAGCAGCAGGCCGCTGCCCACGCCGATCTCCAGCACCCGGCGCGGCCGCAGTTCACGGATCCGCGCGACCGTGGCGTCGCGCCACCGGCGCATCTGCCCGACCGGGATCGGTCGCCCGTCGTAGCTGCTGGTCCACCCGGCGAAGTCCTCGCCGAACGAGGCCGGTTCGGCGTCGGCGCGCCCGGGGCCGTAGAGGGAGTCGTACACCTCCTGCCACTCGGCGAGCTGGGCCCGTGCCGCCTCGCCGTCCCGCCGCTCGCCGGCCGCCGGGACGACGTAGGCCACCAGGTGGGTGCCGGACGCCCGGTCCTCCCACGCGACGACCGCCGCCCGCGCCACGGCCTCGTGCCGGGACAGCACCGCCTCGATCTCCGCCGGTTCGATCCGGTGGCCGCGTACCTTGACCTGCTCGTCGGCGCGGCCCGCGAAGACCAGGTGGCCGTCCGAAGTCCACCGGGCCAGGTCCCCGGTGCGGTACATCCGCTCCCCCGGCCCGCCGAACGGGTCGGCGACGAACCGCTCCGCCGTGAGCCCCGGCCGGTTCAGATAGCCGCGGGCGAGCTGCGCCCCGGCCAGGTACAGCTCCCCCGTCACGCCGGGCGGCACCAGCCGCAGTCCGGCGTCGAGCACGTACGCCCGGGTGTTCGGGACGGGCCGCCCGACCGGCACCGGGCCGTCCGGGACGGCGGCGCCGGGCGGCACCCGGTAGGTGACGCAGCCCACCGTGGCCTCGGTCGGCCCGTACTCGTTGACCACCGTGGCCTGCGGCTGCGCCCGCCGCCAGGGGCCCAGCAGTTCGCCGGTGAGCTGCTCGCCCCCGACGACCAGGTCCGCGACCGGCGTGACGGTCCCGTCCCGCCCGTCCCGCCCGGACGGGATGGTGGGCAAGGCGAGGTGACTGGGCGTCGCCTTGAGGAACGTGTACGGTCCGGGCGCCGGCGCCCCGGGTGCCAGATCCCCGATCAGCACCCGCCCGCCGCTGGTGAGCGGCGCGAACAGCGCCGTGACGGTCAGGTCGAAGGTGACCGCCGAGTGCAGCAGCGCCGTCCCGGCCGTGCCCGGGTACGCCTCGCGGGCGAACGCCAGGTAGGCCGCCACCGCCCGGTGCTCGACGAGCACGCCCTTGGGCCGGCCCGTGGAGCCCGAGGTGTGGATGACGTACGCGGGATGCGCGGGACGCAGGTCCGCCGTCCGGTCGGCGTCCGTCGGATCGCTCGGCGGTTGCTCCCCGGCGACCCGTACCACGGCGGGGGCGTCGATGGCGAGCCACCGCGAGCGCGGTCCTGGCAGGTCCGCGGCGAGCGCGCCCAGGGTGAGCCCGCAGGCCACGCGGGTGTCGTCGAGCAGGAAGCGGAGCCGCTCGGCCGGGTGGTCCGGGTCGAGCGGCAGGTACGCGGCGCCCGCCTTGAGTACGGCGAGCAGCGCGACGACGAGACCGGCCGAGCGCGGCAGGGCGACCGCCACCACCTGCTCCGGGCCGGCGCCGCGGCCGATGAGCGCGTGCGCCAGCCGGTTGGCCCGCGCGTTCAGCTCGGCGTACGTCAGGTCGGTGCCGCCGTCGGTCACGGCGACCGCGTCCGGTGTCCGCGCGGCCTGTTCCTCGAACGCCCGCGGCAGGGTCGTGGGCGGCAGCGGGGACACCGCGCCGTTCCACGTCCCCAGCAGACGCTCGCGCTCGGCGGCGTCGGTGAGGCCGAAGACGCTGATCGGCCGGTCCGGCCCGGCCGCCGCGGCCTCCAGCAGCCGCACCAGGCGCGCCGCCAGGGCCTCGGCGGTGGGGTGGTCGAACAGGTCGGCGCTGTACTCCAGCACCCCGTCGAGGCGGTCCGGGTGGCCGGTCTCGGTGTAGCGGTCGGTGAGGCTGAACAGCAGGTCGAACTTGGCCGCGTCGGTCTCGGCGACGTCGGGGGTCACCCGCAGGCCGGGCATGGCGAACTCGGGCTCGGCGTTGTTCTGCAGCGTCAGCATCACCTGGAACAGCGGGTGCCGGGCCGCCGACCGGGCCGGGTTGAGCAGCTCGACCAGGCGCTCGAAGGGCAAGTCCTGGTGGGCGTAGGCGGCCAGGTCGGTTTCCCGCACCCGCTCCAGCAGACCGGCGAAGGTGGGGTCCCCCGAGGTGTCCACGCGCAGCACGAGAGTGTTGACGAAGAAGCCGACGAGGTGGTCGAGGGCTTCGTCGGTGCGTCCGGCGATGGCGCTGCCGATGGGGATGTCGGTGCTGCCGCTGACCCGGCTGAGCAGGGCGGCGAGCCCGGCCTGCACCACCATGAACAGGGTCGTGCCGTGTGCGCGGGCCAGTTCCGCGAGCCGCAGATGCAGTCCGGCGTCGAGGGTGAACAGCACCCGTCCGCCCCGGTGGCCGGCGACCGCCGGGCGGGGCCGGTCGGTGGGCAGACCCAGTTCCTCGGGCAGCCCGTCGAGGGTGCGCGTCCAGTGGGCGATCTGGGCAGAGATCAGGCTGCCGGGGTCGTTCTCGCTGCCGAGGAGGTCGTGCTGCCACAGGGCGTAGTCGGCGTACTGGACGGGCAGCGGCGCCCATCCCGGGGCCCGGCCGTCGCGGCGCGCCGCGTAGGCGGCGGACAGGTCCCGGGCGAACGGCACGTTCGACCAGCCGTCACCCGCGATGTGGTGCATCACCAGCAGCAGCACGTGGTCATCCGCGCCGAGGGCGAACAGCTCGGCCCGCAACGGGAGTTCGGCGGTCAGGTCGAACCGGTGCCCGGCCGCCGCGGCCAGCGCCCCGGCGAGCGCGGCATCGTCGATCTCGCGGACCGGAAGGGCGACGGAAGCCTTCCCCGGGGCGAGCACGGCCTGGTGCGGGACCCCGGCGGCCTCGGGGTAGACCGTGCGCAGCGTCTCGTGCCGGGCCACCACGTCGTTCAGGGCGGCGTGCAGCGCGGCGATGTCGAGGTCCCCGGCCAGGCGCAGCGCGAACGGCATGTTGTACGTCGGTCCCGACGCCTCCAGCCGGTGCAGGAACCACAGCCGGGCCTGCGCGAACGACAGCGGCACGGTGTCCGGGCGGTGTGCCGTGGCGCGCAGGGCGGGCCGCCGGTCGTCTCCCCCGGCGTCGATCCGGGCGGCGAGCCCCGCCACCGTGGGCGCCTCGAAGACGTCCCGCACGGTCAGCTCCGCGCCGAGCACGGCGCGGACCCGGGAGATCAGCCGGGTGGCGAGCAGCGAATGCCCGCCGAGGGTGAAGAACCCGTCGTCGATCCCGGGACGGGCGCACCCCAGCACCTCGGCGAACAGCCCGCACAGGATCTCCTCCCGCGCGGTGCGCGGCGCACGGCCACCGGTCGCGCCCGCCGGATCCGGGGCCGGCAGGTCCCGGCGCGCCAGCTTGCCGCTCGGGGTGAGGGGCAGCGTGTCGAGCACGACGATCGCGGCGGGCACCATGAACTCGGGCAGCGCGGCGGCTACGTGTTCCCGCAGCTCGTCCGGATGCGGCGGCCGGGACCCGGGCGCGGGCACCACGTACGCCGTCAGACGCCGGTCGCCGGGCCGGTCCTCGCGCACCACGGCGACCGCGTGCCCGACCGTGGCGTGCCGGGCCAGCACGGCCTCCACCTCGCCCAGCTCGATCCGGAACCCGCGCACCTTCACCTGGTCGTCCGCCCGCCCGGCGAACTCCAGGACCCCGTCCGCCCGCCAGCGGGCCAGGTCACCGGTGCGGTACATCCGCTCCCCCGGCGGGCCGAACGGACCGGCCACGAACCGTTCGGCGGTCAGCCCGGGCTGGTTCAGGTATCCCCGGGCGAGCTGGACGCCTGCCAGGTACAGCTCTCCGGTGACGCCCGGCGGTACCGGGCCGAGGCCCGCGTCCAGGACGTAGGTCCGCGTGTTCCGGACCGGCCGGCCGATCGGCACCGTGTCCGGCTCGTCGTCGCAGGCCCAGGCGGTGACGTCGACGGACGCCTCGGTGGGCCCGTAGAGGTTGTGCGGCGGCGTGCCCAGGATCTTCCGCGCCCGCCCGGCCAGATCGGCGGGGAGCGTCTCCCCGCTGCACAGGACCCGGCGCAGTCCGGTGAGGCCGGCCACGGCGGGTTCGTCCAGTGTGTCGAGGAAGGCCCGCAGCATCGACGGGACGAAGTGCACGGTCGTCACGGCGTGTTCGCGGATCGCCGACGCCAGGTACGCGGGGTCCTTGTCGCCCCCGGGGCGGGCGACGACCAGCCGGGCGCCGGTGATCAGCGGCCAGAAGAATTCCCACACCGAGACGTCGAACCCGGACGGGGTCTTCTGCAGGACGGCGTCGGAGGGCTCCAGCCGGTAGGCGTCCTGCATCCACAGGAGCCGGTTGACGATGCCCGCGTGCGGCACGGCCACGCCCTTGGGACGGCCGGTGGAGCCGGAGGTGTAGATCACGTACGCGGGATGCGCGGGCGCCGGCGCGACGCCCGGATCGGTGTCCGGCCGGTCCTCGTGGTCCCGGATGTGCGCCGGGTCGTCCAGGACGAGGACCGGGCGGGCGTCGTCGAGCATGAGGCGGACCCGTTCGGCCGGGAGACCGGGGTCGACGGGGAGGTAGGCGGCGCCGGACTTGAGGACGGCCAGCAGCGCGACGACGAGTTCGGCCGAGCGGGGCAGGGCGACCGCCACCACCCGCTCGGGCCCGGCGCCCCGCGCGATGAGGCCGTGGGCGAGCCGGTTCGCCCACGCGTCCAGCTCCCGGTAGGACAGGGTGGTGCCGTCGGCGATCACGGCGACGGCATCCGGTGTGCGGGCGGCCTGTGCCGCGAGGAGTTCGGGCAGGGTGGTGGACGGGACCGGGTGCCCGGTGTCGTTCCACACCGTCACGACCCGCTCGCGCTCGGCCTCGTCGAGGACCGGAAGGTCGGCCAGGGTCCGCGCCGGGTCGGCGGCCACCGCCTCCAGCAGCGTGACGAAGCGGTCGGCGATGCCCCGGGCCGTGTCCGCGCCGAACAGGTCGCTCGCGTAGTCCAGGACGCCGCTGATCCCGGCCGTCCCGCCGTCCGGGCCGGTCTCCTCGGTCACCGTGAACGCGAGGTCGAACTTCACCGCCGTGGTCGGCACCGGCAGCGGGCCCGCCTCCAGTCCGGGCAGCAGGCCGAGCGGGACGGCGTCGGTGTTCTGGAGCGCCAGCATCACCTGGAACAGCGGGTGGCGGGCCAGCGAACGGGTCGGTTCGACCACGTCGACCAGGTGCTCGAACGGCACGTCCTGGTGGGCGTAGGCGGCCAGGCCGGTCTCGCGGGTGCGTGCCACCAGTTCGGTGAAGGCCGGGTTGCCCGAGGTGCTGGTGCGCAGGACGAGGGTGTTGACGAAGCATCCGACGGCGTCGTCCAGCGCGTCGTCGGTGCGGCCCGCGACCGGGGTGCCGAGCGGGATGTCGGTACCCGCCCCCAGCCTGGTGAGCAGGGCGGCGAGCGCGGCCTGCACCACCATGAACAGGCTCGCGTCGCCCTCCCGGGCGAGGTCGCGGAGCCGGGCGTGGGTCGCCGCGCCCACGGTGAACGGCACCCGGCCACCCCGGTGGGAGGCGACGGCGGGGCGCGGCCGGTCGGTGGGGAGGGTGAGCTGTTCCGGCAGGTCGGCCAGGGCCCGCGTCCAGTACGCCACCTGGCGGGAGAGCAGGCTGCCGGGGTCGTCCTCGCTGCCGAGGAGGTCGTGCTGCCACAGGGCGTAGTCGGCGTACTGGACGGGCAGCGGCGCCCACCCCGGGGCCCGGCCGTCGCGGCGCGCCGCGTAGGCGGCGGACAGGTCCCGGGCGAACGGCACGTTCGACCAGCCGTCACCCGCGATGTGGTGCATCACCAGCAGCAGCACGTGGTCATCCGCGCCGAGGGCGAACAGCTCGGCCCGCAACGGGAGTTCGGCGGTCAGGTCGAACCGGTGCCCGGCCGCCGCGGCCAGCGCCCCGGCGAGCGCGGCATCGTCGATCTCGCGGACCGGAAGGGCGGGAGCGGCCCGCTCGGGGTCGAGCACGAGCTGCCGGGGGGTGCCGCCGGTGTCGGGGTAGACCGTGCGCAGGATCTCGTGCCGCGCGGTCACATCGGCGAGGGCGGCGGTCAGCGCGGCGCGGTCCAGGGCACCGCGCAGCCGCAGCGCGAGCGGCATGGTGTACGCGGCGCCGGCGCCGTCGAGCTGGTGCAGGAACCACAGCCGCGCCTGCGCGTACGACAGCGGCATCGGATCCGGGCGGTGCGCGGCCGGGAGCAGCGCGGGCCGCACCTGGCCGTCCGTGTCCTCGATCCGGGCGGCCAGGCCCGCCACCGTGGGCGCCTCGAACACGTCCCGCACGGCCAGTTCCACGCCGAGTACGGCGCGGACCCGCGAGATCAGCCGGGTGGCCAGGAGGGAGTGCCCGCCGAGGGTGAAGAACCCGTCGTCGATCCCGGGACGGGCACACCCCAGCACCTCGGCGAACAGCCCGCACAGCGTTTCCTCGCGCGGAGTGCGTGGCCCACGGCCGCCCACGGACGCGGTGGGGTCCGGGGCCGGCAGGGCGCGCCGCGCCACCTTTCCGCTCGGCGTCAGCGGCAGCACGTCGAGCACGACGACCGCGGCGGGCACCATGAACTCCGGCAGGCTCCGGGCGGTGTGCGCCCGCAGGGCGGCCGGGTCCGGGACCGCTCCGGGCGCGGCGACCACGTAGGCGACCAGCCGCCGGTCGCCGGGGCGGTCCTCCCGTACGACGGCCACGGCGTGGGTCACGTCGCGGTGGCGCGACAGGACGGCCTCGACCTCGCCGAGTTCGACGCGGAAACCGCGGATCTGCACCTGGTCATCGGCTCGTCCGGCGAATTCCAGCGCCCCGTCGGCGGTCCAGCGGCCCAGGTCGCCGGTGCGGTACATCCGCGTCCCGGGCGGCCCGAACGGGTCGGCCACGAAGCGTACGGCAGTCAGTCCGGGGCGGCCGTGGTAGCCGCGGGCGAGCTGGGCGCCGGTGAGGTACAGCTCGCCCACCACACCGGGCGGGACCGGGCGCAGCCCGGCGTCGAGGACGTACGCCGCCATGCCGGGGACCGGCCGTCCGATGCGGGGCCGTTCGGCGCTCGCGACCGTGGCGCCGATGGCGTCGACGGTGCATTCGCTGGGCGCGTAGTAGTTGTGCACCTCGGTGGCGGGCAGGGCGCGCAGCTCCCGCCACAGCGCCGGGCCGGTGGGTTCCGCGCCGAGCACGATCGCGGCGGGTTGGTGTCCGTCGCCGCCGAGGTGGCCGAGGGCGAGGAGTTCCCGGGTGAGGGTCGGGGAGACGGCCAGGTAGCCGATCCGGTGCCGTCGTACGTAGGCGCCCAGCGCGGCGGGGTCGCGGCGGGTGTCCTCGTCGATCACGTGGAGTTCATGGCCTGCGAGGAGGCCGAGCAGCTGGCCGACGCTCAAGTCGAACGACAGTGACGCGGTGTGCGCCACCCGCAGCCGCCCTCCCGACGCCCGTGCCGCCGGGGCGAAGACGCGTGTCCGGTGGGAGGCGTAGAGGTTGGCGATGCCGCCGTGCCGCAGGACCACGCCCTTGGGCACCCCGGTCGATCCGGAGGTGTAGACGACGAACGCGGCGTGGTCGGGGCGGACGGCGCGCGGCGGGAGCGGCTCGCCGGACGGCTCCTCGTCGCCCGAGTCGCCCGAGCCGTCCAGGTCGTCCAGCGGGACCAGGTCCGCGGTGTGGCCGCCCAGCCGCGCGGTGGCCGCCTCCTCGGCCACCAGGACGCTCACCCCGGAGTCGGCGAGCATGAACGCCAGACGCTCCTCGGGGTATCCCGGGTCCAGCGGTACGCACGCCCCGCCCGCCTTCCAGATGCCCAGCACCGCGGGCACCATCGCGGCCGAACGGGTCACGCACAGCCCGACCAGGGTGTCCGGGCCGACGCCGCGCTCGGCCAGCCGCCGGGCCAGCCGGTCGGCCCGCGCGCGCAGCCGGGCGTACGTCAGCGTCTCGCCACCGGCGACCACCGCCGGCGCGTCCGGGGTCAGCGCCGCCTGCCGCTCGAACAGTTCGGGCGCGGTGAGGCCGGGGGCGGCGGCGGTGGTGCCCGCCCAGTCGGTGAGGATCCGCCGTCGCTCGGCGGGGGCCAGGATCTCCAGGCTTCCGATGCGCGCGTCCGGGTAGGCGGCCGCGGCGCGCAGCAGCCGTAGGTAGCGGGCCAGGAGCCGCTCGGCGGTGGCGTGGTCGTACAGGTCGGCGCTGTACTCCAGGACGCCGCCGAGCCCTTCGGGCTCACCGGCCGGACCGCGCGCCTCGGTGAGGCCGAAGGAGAGGTCGAACTTGGCCGCGCCCACCTCGGCCATGTCCGGGCTCACCCGCAGCCCGGGCAGCTCCAGCCGGGGTTCGGCGTTGTTGTGCAGGGTCAGCATGGTCTGGAACAGCGGGTGCCGGGCCGCCGACCGGGCCGGGTTGACGACCTCCACCAGGTGCTCGAACGGCACGTCCTGGTGGGCGTAGGCGGCGAGCGCGGTCTCCCGCACCCGGGCCAGCAGGTCGGTGAACCCGGGGTCGCCGGAGGTGTCCAGGCGCAGCACGAGGGTGTTGAGGAAGAAGCCCACGAGGCCGTCGAGGGCGTCGTCGGTGCGTCCGGCGATCGCGCTGCCCAGCGGGATGTCGGTGCCCGCGCCGAGGCGGGTGAACAGCGCCGCGAGACCGGCCTGCAACACCATGAACAGGCTCGCGCCCGATGCGCGGGCCAGCGCGTCCAGCCGGGCGTGCAGGTCCGCGTCGATGCGGATCGGTACGCTTCCGCCGGTGTATCCGGCGACCGCGGGGCGGGGCCGGTCGGTGGGCAGGGTCAGCTCCTCCGGCAGCCCGTCCAGGGTGCGCGTCCAGTAGGCGATCTGTCCGGAGAGGACGCTGTCGGGGTCGTCCTCGCCGCCCAGGAGTTCCCGCTGCCACAGCGTGTAGTCCGCGTACTGGACGGGCAGCGGGTCCCACCGCGGCGGCTCACCGCGCAGCCGGGCCGCGTAGGCGGTGGACAGGTCGCGGGCCAGCGGGCCGTTGGACCAGCCGTCACCGGCGATGTGGTGGATGACCACCACCAGCACATGGGTGTCCGGGGCGAGCGCGAGGAGTTCGGCGCGCAGCGGTGTCCGGTGGGTGAGCTGGAACCGGTGGGCCGCGGCGGCGGCGACGGCCTCGGCGAGGCGGGCCCGCCCCGGCTCCCCGGTGTCGTCGATCCGGCGCACCGGCAGCTCGACCGCGGCGGCTGCCGAACCCGCGTCCAGCACGACCTGGTGCGGTACGCCGCCGGTGTCGGGGAAGACGGTGCGCAGGCTCTCGTGGCGGGTCACCACGTCGCCGAGGGCGGCGGTGAGGGCGGCGTGGTCGAGGTCGCCTTCGAGGCGTACGACGAACGGCAGGTTGTAGTTGGGGGCGGCGTCCTCCAGCTGGTGCAGGAACCACAGCCGGGCTTGCGCGTAGGACAGCGGGATCGCCTCGGGGCGGCGCGCACGGGGGCGCACCGGGGGGCGTCTGCGGCCGTGGGCCCCGGTCAGCCGGGCGGCGAGACCGGCCACGGTGGGGGTCTCGAACACGGCGCGGATGGGGAGTTCCGCGCCGAGTACGGTGCGGACGCGGCTGACCAGGCGGGTGGCGAGGAGGGAGTGGCCGCCGAGGGTGAAGAACCCGTCGTCGATCCCGGCCCGGTCCACGCCGAGGACCTCGGCGAACAGCCCGCACAGGATCTCCTCCTCGGGGCCGCGCGGCGGGCGGCTCGCGCCGGTCCGGGCCCGGGCGGGCGCGGGGAGGGCGTGCCGGTCGACCTTGCCGTTGGCGGTCAGCGGAAGCGCGTCGAGCGTGGTGAACAGCGCCGGGACCATGGCCTCGGGCAGCCGCCGCGCCAGGTGCGCGCGTAAGACCTCGGGGTCCGGTTCCGCGTCGCCGGCCGGGACGACGTAGGCCACCAGCCGCCGGTCGTCCTGCCGGTCCTCGCGGACCGCCACCGCCGCCTGGGCGACGGCCGGGTGGGTGGTCAGCGCGGCCTCGACCTCGCCGGGTTCGATCCGGTGGCCCCGGACCTTGACCTGGTCGTCGGCGCGGCCGGCGAACATCAGCGTCCCGTCCGTGGCCCACCGGGCCAGGTCCCCGGTCCGGTACATCCGCTCCCCCGGCGCACCGAAGGGGCCCGCCACGAACCGCTGCGCGGTCTGCCCCGGCCGGTTGAGGTAGCCGCGCGCGAGCTGGGGGCCGGCGATGTACAGCTCGCCGGTGACACCGGGCGGCACCGGGCGCAGCCGGTCGTCGAGCACATAGGCCCGCATGCCCGTCATGGGGCGGCCGATCGGGAGGGTTGCGGTGTCCGTGGGCTCGCCCGGGGCGAGGGGGAAGTCCAGGCATCCGACCGTGGTCTCGGTGGGACCGTAGTGGTTGACGACGGAAACCTGCGGGTGGCGAACGCGCCAGGCGGCGAGCGGCCCGGCGGGCAGCGCCTCGCCGCCCAGCATCAGCTGCCTCACCGGGGCGAACGCCTCGGGGAGCGCGGCCAGGAGCGCCAGATGGCTCGGGGTGGCCTTCATGAACGTGACCGGGGAGCGGGCCAGCCGCGCCGTCAGCCAGGGGCCGTCGTCCAGCGCGGCCACGACCGCGCATCCGCCCGAGGTGAGGGCGCCGTACAGGCCCGTGACGGCCAGGTCGTAGGCGAGCGCGGTGGGGACCAGGACGGTCCCGTCCAGGCCGGTGTAGACGCGCCGGGCGCGGGTCACGTAGTCCGCCAGGCCGCGGTGGCCGACCACCACGCCCTTGGGGGTGCCCGTGGAGCCGGAGGTGTAGATGACGTAGGCGGGGTGGTCGGGCAGCAGTGGAGCGATCCGGTCGGTGTCGCGGGGGCACGTGGCGGGCTGCCGTTCCAGCGCCCCTACGGTCCCGGGGTCGTCGAGCAACAGGGAACCGGGGTGCGCGGGCAGGTCGGCAGCCGCCTGCCGGGTCGTCACCAGCAGGGCCGGGGCGGCGTCACCGAGCAGGACGGAGACGCGCTCACGGGGCTGGGCGAGGTCGATCGGCAGATAGGCGGCGCCGGACTTGAGCACGGCGAGGAGGGTGACGACGAGTTCGGCGGAGCCGGGCAGCGCGACGGCGACCACCCGCTCCGGGCCGGCCCCGAGAGAGATCAGCAGCCGGGCAAGGCGGTTCGCCCGGGCGTCGGCCTCGGCGTACGACCATTCGGCGTCCGGCGCGGCCACCGCGGGGGCGTTCGGGGTGGCGGCGGCCTGCCGCGCGAACAGCTCCGGCAGCAGCGCGGGCGGCCGCCGGCCGGGTGCGCCGGCGTCGTTCCACTCGGTCAGCAGGCGGTGGCGCTCGGCCGCGCTCAGCATCTCCAGGCGGGACAGGGGCCGGTCCGGGTCGGCGGCGGCCGCCTCCAGGAGCCGTACCCAGCGGTCCGCCAGGGCCCGGACGGTGGCGCGGTCGAAGAGGTCGGCGCGGTACGAGGCGTAGCCCTCGATACCGGCCGGGTCGCCGTCGTCCGTGGTGGCCCCGGTCAGGTTGAGCGCCAGGTCGAACTTGGCGGTGTCCGACTCCACCCGCTCGGCGACGGCGCGCAGACCGGGCAGGTCGACGGCCGGTCGCAGCCCGCTGTTGAACGTCAGCAGCACCTGGAACAGCGGGTGGCGGCTCAGCGACCGGGCGGGATTGAGAACGTCGACCAGGCGCTCGAAGGGCACGTCCTGATGGGCGTGGGCGGCCAGGTCCGTCTCGCGTACGCGGGCGAGGAGTTCGCCGAACGCCGGGTCGCCGGAGGTGTCGGTGCGCAGCACCAGGGTGTTGACGAAGAAGCCGACCAGGTCGTCCAGGGCTTCGTCGGTACGGCCCGCGACGGGCGTGCCCACGGGGATGTCGGTGCCCGCGCCGTGCCGCGTGAGCAGCGCGGCGAGCCCGGCCCGCAGCACCATGAACAGCGTCACCCCGTGGCGTTCGGCCAGGGCCGCGAGCCGCCGGTGCGCGGCGGCGTCCAGGCGCACCGGCACGGTGCCGCCCCGGTGACCGGGCACGGCGGGGCGGGGGCGGTCGGTGGGGAGGTCGAGTTCGGCGGGGAGCCCGGCCAGCGCGCGGGCCCAGTAGGCGACCTGGCGCGCGACGGCGCTGTTCTCGTCGGCCTCGTCGCCCAGCAGTTCCCGCTGCCACAGCGCGTAGTCGGCGTAGGCCACCGGCAGCGGGTCCCAGCGCGGCGGCCCGCCGCGCAGCCGGGCCGCGTAGGCCGTGGACAGGTCGCGGGCCAGCGGGACCATGGACCACGCGTCCCCGGCGATGTGGTGCACCACGACCGACAGCACGTACCGGTCCGGGCCGAGGGTGAACAGCTCGGCGCGCAGCGGGGTTTCGCGGGTCAGGTCGAAGGCGGTGGCGGCACTCGCGGCCAGGGCACGGTCCAGTTCGGCCGGGCCGACGTGGCGTGCGGGCAGGGTGACGGCGGCGTCGGCGGGGTCGAGCACGGTCTGCCGGGGCGCGCCGTCGGACTCGGGGAAGACCGTGCGCAGGGGCTCGTGGCGGCACACCACGTCGGTGAGCGCGGCCCGCAGGGCGGCCGGGTCGAGCGTGCCGTCCAGCCGCAGCACGAACGGCATGTTGTAGTCGGCCCCGGCCTCCGGCCCCTCCAGCCGGTTGAGGAACCACAGCCGGCGCTGGGCGGAGGAGAGGGGGACCGCCTCGGGCCGCTCCATGGGGCGCAGCGGCGGCCGGGTGGGTCCGTCCGCCGCGGCGAGCGCCGCGGCGAGACCCGCCACGGTCGGGGCCTCGAACAGGGTGCGCAGCGGGAGTTCGGTGCCCAGCGCGGTCCGTATCCGGCTCAGCAGCCGGGTCGCCAGCAGGGAATCCCCGCCGAGGTCGAAGAAGCCGTCGTCGATCCCGGCCCGCTCCACGCCGAGGACGTCGGCGAACAGCCCGCACAGCAGCCGCTCGGTCGCGTCGCGCGCCTCGCGCCGGGCCCCCGCGGGGGTGAACTCCGGGGCCGGGAGTGCGGCCCGGTCGAGCTTGCCGTTGACCGTCAGCGGCAGCCGGTCCAGCACGACGACGGCTGCCGGGACCATGTGTGCGGGCAGGATCCGCGCCGCGTACGCCCGCAGCCCGGCCGCCTCGGGGCGGGTGCCGGGCGCGGGGACCGCATAGGCCACCAGCCGTTGGTCGCCGGGCCGGTCCTCCCGCAGGAGCACCACGGCCCGGGCGACCGCCTCGTGGCGGGCGAGCGCGGCCTCGATCTCCCCGGGCTCGATCCGGAACCCGCGCAGCTTCACCTGGTCGTCGGCGCGTCCGGCGTAGTCCAGCCGGCCGTCCTCGTGGAGCCGGGCCCGGTCCCCGGTGCGGTACATCCGCGTCCCCGGCGGGCCGAACGGGTCGGCCACGAACCGTTCCGCGCTCAGCCCCGGGCGTCCCAGGTAGCCGCGCGCCAGACCGGGCCCCGCCACGTACAGCTCGCCGGTGACGCCGGGGGGAAGGGGCTGGAGGGCGCCGTCGAGCACGTAGGCGCGCAGGTCGGGGATCGGCTCGCCGATGACGCCGCGGGGCGACTCGGCCATGGCGTCGGCCTCGCCGAGCGGCGCCGCGGTGACGTGCACCGTGGTCTCGGTGATGCCGTACATGTTCACCAGCCGCGGGGCGTCGGCCGGGTGGCGCGCGTACCAGTCCCGCAGCCTGCCGGGGTCCAGCGCCTCGCCGCCGAAGATGACGGTGCGCAGGGCGAGTTCCGCCGGGCGCTGGGCCTCCTCGACGGCGCGGATCAGTTGGTGGAAGGCGGACGGGGTCTGGTTGAGCACGGTGACCCGCTCGCGTACGAGCAGGTCCAGGAACTCCCCGGGGGCGCGGCCGACGTCGTGCGGTACGACGACCAGCCGGCCGCCGGACAGCAGCGGGCCCCACATCTCCCAGACGGAGAAGTCGAAGGCGAAGGAGTGGAACAGCGTCCACACGTCGTCCGCGCCGAAACCGAACCACGCCTCGGTCCCGGTGAACAGCCGCACCACGTTGCGGTGCGGGACGACCACGCCCTTGGGGGTGCCGGTCGATCCGGAGGTGTAGATCACGTACGCCGGGTGTGCGGGGTCCAGCGGCCCGGTGCGGTCGGCGTCGGTGAGGTCGCCGCCGGGCGTGGCGGCCAGGGCGCGGAGGGTGGTGTCCGCGTCGAGCAGCAGCGCGGCGTCCGTGCCGTGCGGCAGCCGTGCGGCCACGTCGCCCGTGGTGACCAGGCACACCGGGTCGGCGTCGGCCAGTGTGAGCGCGATCCGTTCGGGTGGATAGCCGGGGTCGACCGGCAGATACGCCGCGCCCGCCTTCACCACCGCGAGGAGGGCCACCACCAGGTCGGCGGAGCGTGGCAGTGCCACGGCCACCAGCCGTTCCGGCCCGGCCCCGCGGTCGATGAGCAGCCGGGCCAGCCGGTTGGCCCGGTCGCCCAACTGTGCGTAGGTCAGGGCGGCGTCCCCGCCGGTCACCGCGATGGCGTCCGGGGTGCGGGCGGCCTGTTCCTCGAACAGCCGCGGCAGTGTGTGCGGCAGGGCGTCGTGGCGGGGTGCGGGGGCGGGTGACACCGCGCGTGCGCGCTCGTCGGGCGGCAGCAGGTCGAGCCGGCCGATCGGTGTCTCCGGACCGGCCGTCGCGAAGCTCTCCAGCAGGCGCAGGACGCGGCGCCCGTGGGCGGCGCCGTCGTCGGCGTCGTACACCGCCGGGTTGGTGTCCAGGTGGAGGCGCGGCGTGCCGTCACCGGCGCGGTCGTCGACGCACAGGGAGAGATCCTGGACCGGGCCGATCGAAAGGTTGCCGGGGACGGCCCGCGCCTCGCCGAAGGCCAGGTCGTAAAGGAAGGGCATCACGTTGACCGTCGGGCCGAAGAGGCGCCGACCACCGGCCACCGCCCCCAGCTCCCGGCTCAGATCCTCGTAGCGGTAGCGCTGGTGCCTGAGCAACTGCCGGGCCTCGTCGGTGACGTGCCGCAGCAGCTCCCGGCCGGTCATCGCGGGCCGGATGTCCAGCCGCAGCGGCAGTTCGTTGGACATCGGCCCGCGGATGCCGCGTCCGGCGCCGGTCCGCCCGGTCACCGGGATGCCGAGGGCCACGTCGCAGGCGCCGGTGGTCCGGCTCAGGTACACGGCTGTGGCGGCCATCAGCACGGTGGGGAAACCGACCCGTAATCGGCGTGCCAGCGCCCGCAGTCCGGCCGTGGTCGCGGCCGGTATCCGGGCGGTGTGCCGGTGGAAGCTCCGCGAGACGGCACCGGTCCGCCCCGAGAGGCTCACCGGTTCGGGGCGGTCCGTCAGCCGGCCCAGCCAGTGGTCCCGGTCACCGGCGAAGCGTTCCGATCCGCGGTACGCCGCGTCGTCGGCCAGCAGCAAGTCCAGCGAGCCGCTGCCGTCCTCGCGCACCGGCTCACGGCGCACCAGGGCGGTGTACACCTCGGCCACGCGGTGCGCGAACAGCGCGCACATGTATCCGTCGGTGACCAGGTGGTGGCCGCGCAGATAGAGGACGTGGCGGGCGTCCCCGGTCCGCAGGAGCGCGAGGACGAAGGTCCGGCCGGACTCCAGGCTCACCGGACGCGCCACTTCGGCCCGCATCCACGCCTCGGCGGCGGCGCGCGGATCAGGCTCCCCGGACACGTCGAGCACCGGGAACGGCCAGTCGGACACCGGCGCGTACACCTGCCGGGGGCCGTCGTCGCCCTCGGTGAAGCCGACATTGAGCGTGTCGGTCTCCGCCACCACCCGGCGCAGCGCGTCCTCCAGCGATGCCACCTCGAGCGGACCCGTGATCTCCAGGTACTCGGCGGTGTTGTAGGCCGGGCTCGTGGGATCGAGCCGCTGCGCGAACCAGATGCCTCGCTGCGCCACCGAAAGGGGCCAGCTGCGGCGCGGATCACCGGACACTACTCGTCCAATCTTCCGGCACTCACCGAACGGCAAGGCAAGTGGAATCGATGATGATGCCCCGGCTCGGGACCAGCAGTGCGGTAAGCGATTGCGCGCATGGAGCGTACAAAGGCTCCGGTCAGTCGCTCCACGGTGACCTACGCCACGTTTGACACGTCAGCTTTCACGTCGCACGACTCCTCGCCCGGCCAACGCGGCGGCGAACCCGGCAGACCACGCATTACCCGTGGCAGGCCGTGGGAGGTCCTGACGTGTTCTGTTCACTCATCTCGTGCGATCAGGCCATAATGTGCCCCCGGTAGTTGCCTCAAGCCCGACGCCCGGCCCGAAGAACCCCGGAGTTGGTCGCCCGTGGGCCCGATGGGCAGGCTGTGCGGTCGAAGGCAGCCGCCGCGGATCCGGGTGCGCAGGACTTTGCCTGTGCTGAGGCTATGCGCCGCCGCCGTCCCCAGCAGTCGGCAAGGAAGTCCCGCGCCTCGGTGTCGAAGCCGTGGCCGATGGCGCGCAGAGGTCTCCACGGCCCTTCCGGGGGGACGGCCAGGCCCTGTCGGCGGGCGCGAAGCGCGGGGCGTCCCGCATCAGCAGCCGGAGGTCCTCGGGATGCCTCCGCGGCCACGAGGTCAGCGCCTCCTGGCCGCTCATCACCTCGTGGTATTGGAGCAGCGTGCTGAGCTCGACGTACTGGCGGGACCGCCAGGAATCGCGCCCACCCTGCTCGCGGACGGCTCCCTCCCCTCCTCCAGGAGCACCCGACGTCCCTGGTCGACCCATCCGCTCACCGGGTTCCACGCACCCCAATACCCGGCGGCGTGATCAACCAGTACGGATACGCCGCCTGGCCAGGAACGACGAGTTTCCGAACGGCACAGGGCATCAGGGCTTGCGATGCACGGAAACGGCATACTTCCCGTCGGCGTAGGGATCGCGAGCCCACGTCGCGTACCTGGCTTCCATGGTGAGTCCCACCGCACGGCAGTGCGCGTCGTAGTCGTCCAGGGTGTAACCGCGGTCCAGGGCGAAACCCGCGACGAGCCGCCCGGCCGGACGCACATGAGCCGCCGCCCCGGCCACCAGGGCCGGTTCCGTTCCCGGTGGGGTGAACAGAGGGACGTTGCCCGCCAGCACCACGACATCGAAGGACAACCCCAGGTCGAGGTTGATCAGATCCTGCAAGTACCAGCGGATCTCCGGGGCCAGCCGCCGGGCGGTGGCGAGCATCGACTCATCGGCGTCCACACCCGCCACGTCGATCCCGTGACGGGCCAGCTCGATGGCCACCCGGCCGGTACCGCAACCCGCATCGAGGACCGTGGCGGGCTGGAAGGAGCGGACCAGCGCGGCCTCACCGTGGATGTCCCCTCCTTCGGCGGCGATGCGGTCGAACCGGGACTGGTACTCATCACCGTTCCACATCATGCGGCCAGCGTGTCACATGCGCGCATGCGCACGACCATACGGGCAGCGAGCGACGCCGGCCGCTTCCGGAATCCGCCCGAGGAAGTTGTCACCAGCCTGGCTCAGCCCCTCTCGAAGGCATGCTTGGCACACTATTTCACATTGACCATCCACGCACGCACCAACTGCCGCGCTACCGCACCTGTCGCCACGACAAGGGGTCACCGCAGGTCATGGGATCTGGACAGGGGAACGTGGTCGCAAAGTGGTCGCATGATCCACCAGCGCAGACCGACCATGGAGGTGGTACTTCACCGCGCAATTGCCGGAAGTGATCTCCATGCGCCCCGCTGCCACTCGGGGGCGCGTCCACCGCCGGTACGGCTGCCGGGACGAGCAGCACCGGCAGCGCGGCGGCCGCCGCGCGCGGCTCGCCGCCGAGTCCGATCACGGCAGATGGACCTTCGCCGTCGACATGCCCGCCTCCGACTCCCGGCGGCACACCGTCCGCGCTGCGCCGGATGTCGGAGGGAGAAGACGGCGGGTTCTCAGCCGACCCGAACCGGACCGTCGCCGACTACCTCACCGTCCACCGCTGTCCGGCCACCCTCTCCAGCGCCCTGGGCGACGCGGTCAAACACCACCGCCTCAGCCACAACCCCGCACGCCCCACCGTCATCCCCCGCCCACCCGCGGCCGAACAGCTCGGCGAGCATGCTCATCACCGCGCGCGGCTCGGAGATGGAGCTGGTAGGGACATCACCCCCGTCACCGGCTGGCGCCCCGTCGTCGGCCTGGGCAGCGATGGATCGCACAGGGTCGTACACCATGCGGGCCCACCGCTGATCGTCGTCACGCCGGAGCGGCCGGTAGACGCCGCCTTCCACCACCCACACGGTGTCGGGGACGAACTGGTGCCGCGGGACAGCTGTCCACGCGTGCCGTATCCACGGCTCGGCGAAGTCGAGCTGGTCGGCCGCCCGCGCACGCAGCGTTTTCAGATCGGTCACTTGCGATGGGTTCCGCTGCCGGGCCTGGAAATGTCCGGGTGGCTGCCGTCCTGGTCACGCGGCGAGGGCTGCTTCGGCTGCGGGTTCGGTTCTGAGAGCTTCCCGTGCGCTCCCAATGCGGGCCTCCTACGGCGATGGTCAGTGGCCAGTCTCGGCCCGGCCAGTGGATGGTGGTAGGGCGCACGTGCGTCACCTGGGGCGCACTCCTGCCGTGCGCCTACTGATCGACGGGCAGGCGGCGGGCGAGCCTGGTCACCAACTCGTCGGCGACGTCGGCCATCTGGCCCCGCTGGTCCGCCAGATCTTGCAGCAGCCGCAGAACGACGTACCCCTCGCCGCGGAATGCCGCCCTGGCAGAGTCAGCAGCCAGGGCCGATCGGCGGAGACGAGGTCAGGGCGAGCGCAGCGACCCGCAGCTCGGTCGCCCACGTCCGCAGATCAAACCCCAACGTGTACTCGATGCAGCACCCGCATTGCGGGATCAGCGATACGAACGATTGCACCTCCTCGGATTCGACCTCCATCTCCCACCAGTCATCCGTCGCCAAGTCGGCGGGAGCGATTTCACCATTGACCAGCCTCGCCGCCAGTCGGCGCAGAGCGTGACGTCGTGCAAGGCCCTGATCGGGCAACTCGATTCCGGCCTCGGAAAGTGCTTGCTCGAACGCGTGACGGACATCGCGGGCATCCGCGTTGCGAGGTAACCCGGCGAGCTCGCACAGCGCCGGGGTGTCCAGCCCTGCCGCCAGTGCCCCGGCAGCAACCATCGGCAGATCCTCCGGGCGGATCTCATCCGCCCGATAACGGCAGGCCACCTCACCCAGAGCCCTGAGGCCACTCTGCGTCGGGGTTCCCGGTTCCGGTGTCGTTCCTGCTGCTCCCATGGCTCGTACGATGCCACCATCGTGCACAGGTCCGAGAGCCTGTTGTTCGAGGACAGCTGGAACGTCGACGAGCTGTGGACGCCGCGGCGCCGCGACCTCACGGCTGTCGGGGCAGCGGCCGACACGACAGGCGTAACGTGGTGTGATCGAGCCTGTGCATCGAGTTCGTACAGTGGGCCCATGTGGCGCCTTCCGCAAGCCGGTACCCTCGCCGTCCTCAAACTTCCGGCGGCCCTGTTGCTGGTCAGCCTCGTGCTGGTGGGCTTGGGCACGCTCCTGTCAGCGGGTGGTCTGACCGTGCTGACGGTGCACCCCACGCGAACGGTTACCCCGAATCCCACCGACACGGACACCACGTCCGGCCCGCCGACCTCACCGCCCACCACGCCGCCGACCTCGCCCGTCACATCCCCACCTACCTCATCGCCCACTTCACCGCAGTCCGCGCCCGCCACGCCCGGCCCCGCGTCGGGCCCACTGGCTCAGGACGCACAACAAGTGGTGGCCAATTCGGCGGCGCTGCTCACCTCCTGGATCGGGCTGATCAGCCAGGTACTAGGGCTGCTGACGGCGATGATCGGCCTGGCCACCGCGGGCCGTCGTCCGGCCACCGCCGAGCCCGCTGACGGCGGTGGATCCGAGCCACCCGAGGACAGGAGACCTCGTCATCGGTGACCGCCGTGATGTCACGCCACTGGGCCCGCGAGAGGGGAACTTGCTCCTGATCCATTCAGGTGAGGTGGCAGGCCGCCTCCGCGTGCGAGCCCGGGCGGTGCGGTACGTAGAGCGGCATGGCCACTCACCCCGATCCCCCGCCTAACGCCGAGACCGTGACCCGCGATTCCCTGGCGAACCGCAAGGGATACAGCGACCACTTCATGGGAACGGCTGTACCGCTGCCGGTGCCTGCCGATCGATGTCCGGCGCAATGACAACTGGCGCTTCGACCCCCGCCTCCCCGAAGCCCAGCAGACCGGCAGGGCAAGCAACTGGCAGGGCCTGGAGAGATTTCTGCTCGAGATCCGCCCTACCGGGGCATCCAGGTCCCGCTCCGGTTCTGGAAGGTCGCAGCTCTCATGCAAGACGGGGACCTGGCGGCCACCGCCTACGTTCTGGACCAGAGCCCCGACCTCACCAAAGACGCCGCTGCCCAAGCCATGGCCGAAACCGCTCGAGCAGGCGCCCCTCCCCCGCTCGGCGCTTTCCGTACTTTCCCGGTACCCGTCCTGGACCACCGGAGTGTGCGCAGCACGGCCTTGGACACTCCTGGAGATGTGGGGACGTCGCCGTGGATCGTGTCGGATGAGCTGTGGGACCGCCTGGAACCGCTGCTGCCGCAGCGTGAGCGGCGCTTTCGCTATTCGAACACGATGACGTACGCCCCGACCCGACCCAAGGTCCAGGTGCAGATCTGTTCCACGATTGGCCCAGTTGGTCACTCTTCAAATGGATCACATGTCCGGGTCACCAGCTGCCTAGGCTCGACATCAATGCGGCTGAGACCACGAGCGACCTCTGGAGGGGATCCCGAGGTCGACACTGGTACCTGCTGTGGGTTTCCGGCCCGTACCTCCCGGTCGGCCGGACTGAATGAGAGGACGAAGATCTGCTGTGAAGGCGTGCGGAGTGTCCGGGGCCGATAAGGAAGTCGCCCTGCTGGAGTTGCCCGAACCGTCATCTCCCGAGGCCGGTCAGATCCTGGTGGCGGTTGAGGCGGCCGGGGTCGGCCCGTGGGACGAACTGCTAAACGGCGCTGGTTGGGACGTGGGGCTGCGCCCCCCGGCGGCGCTGGGAGTGGAGGGCGCGGGCAAGGTGCTGGCCATGGGCGCGGGGGTCACCGGGTTTGCCGTAGGCGACCGGGTGCTCGCACACGAGGCCCCACTGCCCGGGGGAAGCGGCTTTTGGGCCGAACGCGTTCTGATCAACGCGGATCACACGGCAGCCTGCCCACCCGGGCTGGACGCCGCGCACGCGGCGGCGCTGCCGGTCAACGGACTCACCGCGTTGCAGGCCCTGGAGAAGCTGGACCTCAGCCGAGGACAGCGGCTCCTGATCACCAACGGAGGCGGGGCCACCGGAGCTCTGGCCGTCCAGCTCGCCGCGGCCAAGGGCATCGAGGTGACCGCGACCGCGTCTCCTGCCGCCGCAGAGCGCCTGCTCGGTCTGGGAGCGATGGAGGTCGTCGACTACCACGACCCGAACTGGTCGGCCAAGGTACACGGCGGGTTCGACGCCGCCCTCACCATCGCCACCGGCACGGCGGACGCCGCCCTGCCTTTGGTGCGGGACGGCGGCCGACTGTGCTCCCTGACCTCGGACGCGCCTCCGGAGGAGCGAGGCATCACGAGTTGGGACCTCTACGTCGAGCCCAACGCCGCGCAGCTTGTCCAGCTGGCGGAGCAGGCCGCCGCGGGAACCTTGAAACTCGCACCGGAAGCCCTGCCGCTGAGCGAGGGACCGGCTGCGTTCGCCCGGGTGGTTACCGGACGGGCAGGCGGCAAGAAGATCGTGCTCACCCGAGCATGATCGGTGGCCGGCCGGCCCAGGTGCTGCCCGGGCGAGCCAATGCTCCCCGCTGCGACCAGCGGCTTTCCGGTGCCCGCCAGTGCCTCGCCGCGAGCATGATCGGGAGCTCCGCAGCGGCCACGGCGTGGATCCCGCCGGAGGGAAGCAGGTCCCGCCTGTGCGCGACGTGGATGACGCCGTCGGAGTCCGCGGCCGCCTCCTTGAGCCCGTCGAGATCCTCGAGGTCGCCGCGGCGCACCGTCGGTGACACCAGCGCTCCGCGAACGCGACTTGGCCAAGGCCGCGCCGCTCACCGATGCCCTGACAGAGGCGCTGCGGCAGCGCGGAGTCCCCGACCGGCTGACCGGCCTGGCTGCTCAAACCGGCTGGGGCCACCTTCCACCAAGCGGCCCAAGCCTGGACCGACGACCCCTCACAGAGCTTGGACGCGCATCTCCTCCAAGCCTTCGACGATCTGCGCGCCCTCTCCGCGACTGTCCCACCGGCACAGGCACAGCCTGAAAGCTGACCATGCCCCGCGCACGGGCACCGATCATCACTCCTGTCGGCGTCGGGCTGTTCCCCCGAGAGCCACGGCCCAGGGGCTGGGGGTGTGGCGCATCAGACGTGCTGCCCGGCGTCGAGCAGGGCGAGGGCGTTGCTTACCCCCTGATCGAGGAGCTGATTGGCGAGTTGACTGTCGGTCAAGGCGCGCGAAAGTTGCAGTGTCCCTGCCATCAGGCCGAGGAGGCTGAGCGCCTTCACCCGTGCGGAGGACGGGGCCTCGGGCGCCATGCGGGCGGCAATGCCGTCGATGAGGACCAGCACGCCGTCGGTGTACGCCTGCCTGGTTGTGTCGGTACAGCGCCCGATCTCGTCGA
This sequence comes from Streptomyces sp. NPDC019937, assembly GCF_040631655.1. Lineage (NCBI taxonomy): Bacteria > Bacillati > Actinomycetota > Actinomycetes > Kitasatosporales > Streptomycetaceae > Streptomyces > Streptomyces sp. NPDC019937. Next base: position 15,517 of record NZ_JBEYAL010000001.1, on the reverse strand, counting down.
GCAGAGCGGCATTGGGGCAGCCGTCGCCCAGGCTGGCGCGGTGCTGGGGCGACAGATACCCGCGCACGATCTGCTCGAGTCCGGCACGGCCAGGCGCAGCCCGCGCGACGACGTTCTCGGCCTGTGCCTTCAACTGGTCGGCGATTGCCGTGGTGACGAGGTCATCTTTGGATTCGAAGTGAGCATAGAAGGCTCCATTGGTCAGCCCCGCGTCCTTCATGAGCGTCGAGACCCCGGAGCCGTCGATACCGTCTTGCTTGAACCGGCGGCCCGCCGTCTCGATGATCCGCCGCCTCGTCTTCCACTTGTGCTCTTTTCCGTACCGCACCACAGCACACACTCCTTCGCCGGCCGGAAGGACCAGTCGCCTTTCACCGACGTCGCCAGTCTATGGTATTGCGAACGTAATCCAAAGAGTCGGCAGCGGCGACGGTCGGCCGCCTCCTCGCCAGTTGCCCTCAGCGGCAAGGACGGCGAGCGAGCGTCGGGCTTTCATCAGTGAGGGCAGCCACGGACCCAGCGCCTGAACTCGCCCTCGTCGGCGCGGCTCATGGTGTCGGCCGTCACCATGAGCCGCGCCGACCACCCCCAGGCGTCGGCGCTCATCACCCAGGACGCCGTCGACCTGCTCCTGTCCGCCAAGATGTCGATGCACTCCCTGTTGTCCCGGCTGCCCCACGGAGCGAAGGCCCTGCCTGCGGAGTCACCCCTGAGAGGCGGGCACCGGGAAGAGCATGCAGCTGCTGGTGGCGTGGGCGAGCAGACGGTCCTTCGCGTCGACCAACTGTGCCTGGGCGAGGGCAGTTCGGCGGCTCTTGCTGACAACCGTGCCGATGGCACGCACCGGGCCCGTGTCCACGGTGATCCGTCGCAGGAACTTCACGGTCAGGTCGAGCGAGGTGTACGCCATGCCCTGCGGGAGGGCGGATTGGACGGCGCAGCCCGCCGCCGAGTCGAGCAGGGTGGCGAAGATGCCGCCGTGCACGCTGCCGATCGGGTTGTAGTGCTCCTCGCCTGGTATCAGCGAGAAGACCGCCCTGCCGGGCTCCACCTCGTCCAGGGCGAAGTCGACGGTGCTGCTGATCGGCGCCCTCGGCAGCCTCCCCGCCTGCACCTCGCGCAGGAAGTCGATGCCGGCCATGCGCCCGGCGGCCTCCGCCGAGATCGCGGGATCGTCCCAGTGATAGGTGCGCGTTCGCCCCACGGTCCGGCGCCTTCCCTCTGACTGTCAGCTGACTATTCCAAGTGAAGCTAGACGTGCGTTCACCTGACTGTCAAGGGCGAAGGCAGGCCCCTTACGATGGCGGGATGGAGTGGCTTGAGGCGAGCACGGAGAACTGCCCCGTCCAGCGCACGCTCAACGTGATCGGGGAGAAATGGACGCTGCTGATCCTGCGTGACGCCGTCAACGGAGTCCGCCGCTTCGCCGACTTCCACCGCCACATCGGCCTGTCGGAGGCCGTCCTCAGCGACCGTCTCCGCAAGCTGACCTCGTCCGGCATCCTGAAGACCATCCCCTACCAGGAGCCTGGAAGTCGCTCCCGCAACGAATACCGCCTGACCCGCAAGGGCTGGGACCTATGGCCCGTTCTGATGGCGCTGAGCCAGTGGGGCGAGGCATACACCCTCGACTCCGAGGGTCCGGTACTGGATGTCCGCCACACCGAGTGCGACGCCCCGGTCCGCGTCGTCGTCGAGTGCTCCGCGGAACACTCCCCCCTCACTCCCCGTGAAGTCACTGCCCGGCTGGGAACAGGCGCCCGCCTCCGGTCGTGAGCCATCGACCTCGCGGTCGCGGGCCGGACATCCGCCGCCGAACCGAACTCGATGGCGTAGATCGGGCCGTCGCTGTCAACCGGATGCGACGGATTCTCGGCCCGGAACGGCGACCCGAAAGTCGGCGAGCTCGGTCGCGCGCGGCGGTGCGCGCGCGTAGTTGAAGCCGCCGTCGTGATCGGCCGTCCCGGCCGTCGCCCGCGGGACCGGGACGAGGTCGCGTGCGTCGCGGACCCGCGCGCCGCCGAAGGCCAGGTCGGCATCCGTCCACCGTCCCGATCCGGCAGGCACGCGGATCTTGCAATTGCCGCGCCCGTACCGCTCGGTCAGATCTTCGCCTTCTCCCGGACCCACGCGCCGATCTGCGCGATGGCGGCGTCGGCCTCCGGAACCCGGCCGGCACCGTAGACGTACGAGTGCTGGCCTCCCGGGACCACCACGGTCGCCGTGTCGATTCCGGCGTCCTCGACACGGGCGGCGAACTCCTCGTCCTCACCGGCCAGGACCTCGTATGTTCCCCAGGAGATGAGGGTCGGGGGCAGACCGCTCAGATCCGCCCGGTTCAGATTGATCCTGGCGTCCGTGAACTCAATGCCCGTGCCGCCGAGCCAGGACTCCCGGAAGAACTCCAGCAGATCCTTGCTGAGTATCTTGTCCGTCTCGGCCTTGGTCACCATGGTCTCGTTGGCGATCTCGAGGTCGCACCAGGGGGAAATCGACACGATGGCGCCAGGCAGCGGCTGCTGCTTGTCGCGGAGGCGAAGCGCCAGGGCGACAGCGATGAACCCGCCGATCGAGTGGCCGATCGTGATGATGTTTCCCGGCTCATACCCTTCGGACAGCAGCCAGTTGAATGCCGCCTCCGCGTCGTCCACCTGAGCCGGGTATTGGTGTTCCGGTGCTCGCCGGAAGTCCAGGACCAGTACGGGGGCCCCCGCGGCCTTGGCGATATGGCCGGCGAGCTTTCGGTCGACGAATGCTGACGACAGAACGGAGCCCCCGGCGTGACCGTGCAGGAGGACGTAGTCGGCGTTGGTGTCGACCGGTTCGCACCAGATTCCCAGAACGCCGCCCGCGTCCACTTCCCGATAGGTGACGCCTTCCGGCTCCCGGGCCGCGAGATGGACACTCTCCGACCGGGTGCGTATTGCATCCAACTCGGACTCGGGAATCACCAGTCCGGCCATGAAGTCCGCGAACTCGATCGCTTCCGGGCTCAGTTCAACAGCAGCGTGATCAGACACGTGGCACCTCCATGGGCCATTTGGGCATACCGGCCCGCCGGGACCGGTATCGCCGGGGTATGTCAGGCGGTGTGGGTGGGGTAGTCGGTGTAGCCGACCTCACCGCCGCCGTAGAAGGTGGCGGGGTCGGGGGTGTTGAGCGGCGCGCCGGTGCGTACGCGCTCGACCAGGTCGGGGTTGGCAAGTGCCATCACACCGACGGTGACGATGTCGGCCAGGCCGTCCTCGAGGTCCTTGGCGCGGGTGGCGATGTCGGTGCCGGCCCGGTTGAGAACCAAAGTACTCGGCCACAGCCTGCGGAGGGTGTGCAGGTGTTCGTCGTCGCCGCCGTGGCCGATGTGCAGGTAGGCGAGGTTGAGCGGGGCCAGGGCGCGCACGAGTGCCGGGTACAGCTCATGGGTGTCGCTCTCGGCGATGTCGTTGAACGGGTTGCCGGGAGAGATCCGGAAGCCGGTGCGGCCGGCGCCGATCTCCTCGGCCACGGCGGTGGCGACCTCCACCGCGAAGCGGATGCGATTGTCGAGGGAGCCCCCGTAGCGGTCGGTGCGCTGGTTGGTGTTGGTGGCGAGGAACTGGTGCACGAGGTAGCCGTTGGCGCCGTGGATCTCGACGCCGTCGGCGCCGGCCGCGATGGCGGCCCCCGCGGCGCGGCGGAAATCCTCGACCGTGGCGGCGACCTCCTCGGTGGCCAGCTCGCGCGGTACCGGCATCTCCTGAGGGCCGGACGGGGTGAACATGGTGCCCGCCGGCCGGACCGGGGAGGGGGCGACCGGCTGCCGGTGATGGGGAGTGTTGTCGGGGTGGGACATCCGTCCGACGTGCATGAGCTGGATGACGATGCGTCCGTCCGCGCCGTGGACGGCGTCGGTGACCTTGCGCCAGCCGGCGATGTGCTCCTCGGAGTAGATGCCGGGGGTGAGCAGGTAGCCCTGGCCGTCGGCGTTGGGCTGGGTGCCCTCGGTGATGATGAGGGCGTGCGAGGCGCGCTGGGCGTAGTACTCGGCGTTCAGCTCGGTGGGTATGCCTTCCGGAGTGGACCGGTCCCGCGTCATGGGGGCCATCGCGAGCCGGTGCGGCAGGGAGATCTCCCCGACGACGATCGGGTTCCACAGGGCGTTCAGCATGGATGATTCCCTAAAATAAGGTGTGAGAGAGCTGCGGGGTGTTGGGTTGCAACGAGTAGCGCCTTCGCGGCGACCCCCGCCGGATGCGCCCGGTGACCTTCCACCGTGGATGTTCTCGGGGATCTCGTCGGCGGCGAAGCCGAACTTCGACGCGGCCCGTACGTCGGTGACAACGGATCCGCAATACGAGTGTCCCGTCCCTGCGGACGCGGACGGCGCCGACCGCAGGACGGCCGCCGGCGCGGTGACCGCCGGCGGATTCCGACGTTCTGCTTCAGAAATCGCCTTGCGCTCGATGCACTGCGCCGGGCCGTTCGGCGGCGTTGCTGCTGTATGACCTCGGCAAATCACGAATCGGCGCCCTTGCAGTCGGACCGGGATGTCACGTGGGCATGCGGTTGTTCTTGCGGATCTGCTTGTCGAACGCTCCGGCGGGGAGGAGGCGGCGCACCGTGGTGACGCGTGAGGCCAGCGGACCGGCGGTGTAGCGCAGCTTCGGCTTCTTGTCGGTGGCCGCAGTGACGATCACTTTGGCGACGACGGCGGGGGCGTCGCCGCCCTTCATCGCATCCGCCATCACCTCGTCGAAGACGCGCCGTCGCTCCGCGTACAGAGGCAGCGGGGTGTCGGGCTGCGCGGCGTTGGTGTCGAAGCTGGTCTTGGTATAGGCGGGCTGGACGAGGAGGACCCGGACGCCGTGCTCGCGGACCTCGTGGTCCAGCGACTCGGAGTAGCCCTCGATGGCGTGCTTCGACGCGACGTAGAGAGCCATGAAGGGCTGGGGAGCGACCCCGAGGACGGACGAGATGTTGATGACGCGTCCGCCACCCTGAGCGCGCATGTGCGGCAGGACGGCCTTCGTCATACGGACGACACCGAGGACGTTGATGTTCAGGACGCTCTGGGCCTGAGTGACGGAGTTCTCCTCGACGGCGCCCGCCGAGCCGATGCCCGCGTTGTTGACCAGGACGTCGATGCGCCCGAACCGGTCGATCACCTCTGCGACCGCGGCGGTGGCCGAGTCGTCACTGGCCACGTCGAGATCGAGGTACGTCACACCGGCGGGCGGGGTGAGTCCGGAGGTCTTGCGGCTCGTTCCGATCACCTCGAAACCCGCCGCGACGAAGGCGCGGGCCGTCTCCTTGCCTATCCCCGATGAGGCACCTGTCACGAGCGCCACCGGCCGAGTTGTCGCCATGACAGACTCCCTTGAGTTTTGGATTACGTTCGTATGCCTTACGTTCGTACGACCATATGATGCTTATTGGTCGCTGGCAAGGGTCACGTCCGGCGATCCGAGAAAGAACCGCGAAACGGAGGGGTGCGGCACGGGAAAGACCACGAGCGAACGACGAGCAGCTGACCGAGACGGCCGGCCCTCGCATCACCCGAGACGGCATGCGAACGGTTTCAGATCGCGACAGGTGGCGCAGGGGGTGCCACCAGGTCAGAGTCGGTAGGCGCAGTCAGAGAGACTCGGCGCCGATCAGGCCGAGCACCAGGGCGCCGTCACCCGCAAGGGTGGAGATCAGCCGCCCTCTGTCCACAGGCGAACAGGCGTGTCATGGGCTGCATGGACGACATCACCGAGACGCCGGCCTCGCGCCCCGGCAAGATCCGCGCCGCCTCGCGCGGGCCGAGCGCGCCGTATTCACCCTGTGCCGCTCGGCCTGGCGCTCACCGCGGCAAGATCATCGACCGTGCTGCTGCGACTGGCCCACCTCGGCGTGACGAACGCGTTCGCGATGCTTCGCCTGCTGCGACCGGGACAAGGACGCGGAGATCCTCGCGCTGCGCCACCAGGTCACCGTTTCGGAACGTCAACTCGGCAAGGACAAGGTCCGGTTCGCACCCAGCGATCGGGCATTCCTGGCGGCGCTGCTGCACCGGCTGCCACTGCACGTCCTGCGAAGATTACGGCTGCTTGTACGCCCTGACACGGTGCTGCGTTGGCACCGCACCCTCATCGCGCGCCGCCATGCCGCCTCCTGCCGGCCCAAACGTCCGGGACGGCCGCGCACAATGCGCTCGATCCGCGTCCTGGCGCTGCGGCTGGCGAAGGAGAACCCGAGCTGGGGGTACAGACGTCTACACGGCGAGCTGCTTGCGCTGGGGGGTGAAAGTGGGCGCGTCCACCGCGACCCTCCACGCCCTGCGCGAGTCCGAGCAGTTCTACAACGGACACCGACCACACCAGGGCATCGTGAACGCCAGGCCGCCGCACCCCTTGCCCCCGCCGATCGACGATCCCGAGGCTAGCGGAAAGCTCCTTCCAGTCCGCCCTCGAACTGATGTTGTCCGAACTCGCGGTACAGGCCCCCGCCCCGCCTCGGGGCGTAGACGGAACCGGACCGCCGGTCACCCCGAGCTGGGCGGTGACCGGCGGCCTGACCTTCCGGTGTCATCGTGCGTCGGCAGCGCCTGGTGCTCATGACCCAGGTGGCTTGGGCTGTGGTGGACCGGCCTGTGCATGGTGACCGACCGCCGGCAGGCCACCCAGCCGGCATGTCCGCCGAGCCAGGGCCACACTTCAAGGCTGGTAATTTCCTGAGAATTGAGACGGTACCTTGCGCAGGCCCGTTTCAATGATCGTTGACGCGGCGCGCGTGAGGGGAACTGTCCACACTGCCCATGAAGCGGGATTAGTCGAACGCCTTCCTTTCATCCCGACCCGAGGACCGGAATCTCGTGAAAGAAATCATCAGCGCCGTTCTCTCCGATGACGCTGCCTCCGAAGACTTCGCCGCGCTCCCCGTACCCGATTCCTATCGCGGCGCGCTCACGCTGAAGGAGGAGGCCGGGATGTTCGAGGGGCTCGCTTCCTCGGACAAGGACCCGGAGAAATCGCTACACATCAACGAGGTTCCAACGCCGTCGCCCTGCGCCGGTGAGGTGCTGATCGCGGTCATGGCGAGCGCGATCAATTACAACACGGTGTGGAGCGCCATCTTCGAGCCGCTGCCGACCTTCGCCTTCCTGGAGCGCTACGCCAAGGCCGGGCCGGAGGGCGCCCGGCACGACCTGCCGTATCACGTCGTCGGATCCGATCTGTCCGGGGTCGTGCTGCGCACCGGGCCCGGAGTGCGGCGCTGGAAGCCCGGGGACCGGGTGGTGGCGCACTGTCTGTCGGTGGAGTTGGAGAGCTCCGACGGGCACAACGACACGATGCTCGACCCCGAGCAGCGCATCTGGGGCTTCGAGACCAACTTCGGCGGCCTCGCTGAGATCGCCCTCGTCAAGTCCAACCAGCTGATGCCCAAGCCGGCCCATCTGACCTGGGAGGAGGCGGCCTGCTCGGGGTTGGTGAACTCCACCGCGTATCGGCAATTGGTGTCCCGGAACGGCGCCGGGATGAAGCAGGGCGACAACGTGCTGATCTGGGGGGCGAGCGGCGGGCTCGGCTCGTACGCGACCCAGTTCGCGTTGCACGGCGGCGCCAACCCGGTCTGTGTGGTGTCCTCGGACGCCAAGGCGGAACTCTGCCGGGCCATGGGCGCCGAGGCCGTCATCGACCGCAGCGCGGAGGACTTCCGGTTCTGGGCGGACGAGCGGACTCCGAATCCGAAGGAGTGGAAGCGCTTCGGAAAGGGGATCCGCGAGCTGACCGGCGGCGAGGACGTCGACATCGTCTTCGAGCACCCGGGTCGGGAGACCTTCGGCGCGTCGGTGTACGTCACCCGCAAGGGCGGCACCATCGTCACCTGCGCCTCTACGTCCGGCTACACCCACGAGTACGACAACCGCTACCTGTGGATGTCGCTCAAGCGCATCGTCGGCTCCCATTTCGCCAACTACCGCGAGGCGTGGGAGGCCAACCGGCTCATCGCCAAGGGAAAAATCCACCCCACCCTCTCCACCGTATTCCCGCTGGCCCAGACCCCGGCGGCGGTGCGGCGGGTCCATGAAAACCGTCACAGCGGCAAGGTCGGCGTACTGTGCCTCGCCCCGACCGAGGGCCTCGGCGTCCAGGACCCTCAGGCCCGCGCCCGTCACCTGCCATTCATCAACCGGTTCCGCGAAGCCGCCGAGTAGCGCCCCCGGCCTTCCCGCCGCCCGCACCGAGGGCGGCCGGCCAAGACTAAGGATTTGCGGGTGCGGTTCGGACTCCACTGAAGACAGCGCTACATCGCGACCTGGATCGGAAGGGACCGACGAGACTTGGAAACGAAGGACGACGCCACAACGGCCTGGATCCGCCGCTATCACCCGTCCGTCGGCAGTACCGCGCGGCTCATCTGCTTCCCCCACGCGGGCGGTTCGGCCAGCTTCTTCCACCCGGTGTCGGCACGGTTCTCGCCCGAGGCCGACGTGGTGGCCCTCCAGTACCCCGGCCGTCAGGACCGGCGCCGCGAGCCGTGCATCGAGGACATCGGCGCGCTCGCCGACCTTCTCGCCGAGGAGATCCAAGCCCTCAGCGACAAGCCCACGGTTTTCTTCGGGCACAGCATGGGTGCGGTACTGGCCTTCGAGACCGCCTTCCGGCTCGAGCAGCAAGGGGTCAAACCGCCCCACGCGGTGATCGCCTCCGGGCGGCGCGCTCCCTCGACCCGCCGGGACGAGCAGGTACACAAGCGCGACGACGACGGCATCGTCTCCGAGCTCAGGCTGCTCAACGGCACCGACTCGGCGGTGTTCGGCGATGACGAGCTGCTGAGGATGGCGCTGCCCGCGATTCGCGGCGACTACCGGGCGATCGAGACCTACGCCTGCGAGCCGAGCCGGAAGATTCGCTGTCCCATCACCGTCCTGACCGGCGACGCGGATCCGAAGACGACGCTGGAAGAGGCGATCGCCTGGCGACCGCACACCGAGGGATGGTTCCAGGTCAAGGTGTTCCCCGGGGGCCACTTCTTCCTCGCCGACCATCAGGCCGAGGTGAACGACGAGATCGCCAGAGAGCTCGAAGCGGCCCGTTCGGCGGGACAGAGCGCTCCGGCAGGACGTTGAGGAGAGGTCTGTGCCGACATCCCGAGAGCTGCCCGCCCTGACCACCGAGGCGCGGCCCGTGCTGGACCCGAGCCCGCTGCGGGAGCTGCGGGCGAGCGCTCCGGTCTGCCGGGTCCGTACGCCGGCGGGTGACGAAGCCTGGCTGGTCACCCGGCATGCCGAGGTGAAGAAGCTGCTCCACGACGAGCGGCTGGGCCGCTCCCACCCGAGCCCGGGAACCGCTCCGAGGTACGTCAAGAACTCCCTGCTCGACCTGCTCGTCGCCGACGACCCGCAGGTTGCGCGCGAGGCGCACGCCAGGACACGGGCACTGTTCACACCGAACTTCTCGGCGAAGCGCATCCGCGCTCTGCGCCCGCGCATCGAGGAGTTGGCGACTGACCTGGTGGAGGACTTCGCGGCGCGGGAACGGCCGGTCGACCTGCACGCGTACTTCTCGTCGCCGTTCTCCCTGCGGATCCTGTGCGAGCTGATCGGGGTGCCGGACGAGGACCGCGAGCGGTGCGCGGCGCTGCTGGCCGGTATGGGCCGGATCGACACCGGGCAGTCCATGGTCACCGGGCCAAAAGCCCTGTTCGGCTTGCTCGCCGGGGTCTCTGCGCGCAAGCGGGCGGAGCCGGGCGACGATGTGATCTCCCGGATGTGCGAGGCGGGCATCCCGGACGACCATGCCGGTTCGCTGGCCGCGGTCCTGTTGTTCGCCGGGCTGGAGAGTGTCGCGACCCACATCGACCTCGGGGTGGTGCTGCTGTCCGCTCACCCGGAGCAGCGCGACGCGGTGCTCCGGGATCCGGCCCTGCTGACCGGCACGGTCGAGGAAGTACTGCGGTCCGCCAAGCGATCCGGAGCGACCTTGCCGCGGTACGCGAGCGAGGACATCGAGATCGCCGGTGTGACCATTCACGCCGGAGAGCTGGTACTGCTCGACTTCGCGCTGGCGAACTTCGACGAGCAGGCGTTCAGCGAGCCGGAGCTGTTCGACGTCGCCCGCTCGCCGAACCAGCACCTGACCTTCGGCCACGGGATCTGGCACTGCGTCGGCGCGCCTCTGGCCCGGGTGGAGCTGAGCACCGCGTTCACCACCCTGTTCTCGAGGCTGCCCGGACTACGACCCGCGGTGCCGTTGGACGAACTGCGAACGCGGGGCGGCGAGTTGGTCGGCGGCCTCGCCGAACTGCCGGTGACCTGGTAGCCGGGCCGGACCGGATTGCGAGAGCGGAGAGAAATGGAAACTGCTGGCAGGCCGGACGCCGCGAAACGCGTGGACTTCCCGCTGAGACGGCCCGGTGACCCCCTCCCACCCCCGCAGTACGAGGACTTCCGTGAGCGTGAGGGGCTGGTCTGGTCCACCATGCCCACCGGTGCCCGGGTCTGGCTGGTGACGCGATACGAGGACGTCCGCGCGGTGCTCACCAACCCGAAGATCAGCTCCAACCCCGGACACGAGGGCTTCCCCAGCCCCGGCCGGACCGGCGGGCCGCCCGCGCAGGACCAGGTGCCCGGCTGGTTCGCGGCGCTGGACCCGCCCGAGCACGACCGGTACCGCAAGGTCCTGATCCCGGAGTTCAGTGTCCGGCGCATCAGGGAGCTGCGGCCGCGGATCCAGGAGGTCGTCGACGACTGCGTCGAGGCGCTGCTGGCGAAGGGCAGCCCCGCGGACCTGGCTGCCGACTTCGCGGTGCCGATTCCCTCTCTGGTGATCTGCGCGCTGCTCGGGGTACCGCAAGCGGACCGTGGCTTCTTCGAGTCGCGTATCCGTGTCCTGGTCACGCTGAGCGCCACCGACGAGGAGCGCGACGAGGCGTCCAAACAGATCCTGCGCTACTTCAGCAGGATGATCGCCATCAGGAAGCGGCGCCCCGGCGACGACCTGATCAGCGTGATGATCAGGTCGGAGACGATGACCCCGATGGAGATCGGCGGCGCGGCGATGCTGCTGGTCATCGCAGGCCAGGAGACCACGGCGAACAACATCGCGCTCGGCGCGAGCACTCTGCTGTCGAACCGTCAGTGGATCGGCGACGACCGGGTGGTCGAGGAGCTGTTGCGCTACTACTCCGTCGCCGACCTGGTGCCGCTGCGCGTTGCCCTGGAGGACGTAGAGGTCGCCGGGCAGCTCATCAAAGCCGGTGAGGGCATCGCCCCGCTGGTCGCCGCGGCCAATCACGACGGTTCCGTGTTCTCCTGCCCGCACCAGTTCGACCCCGGGCGCTCGGAGCAGCACCACATCGCGTTCGGCTTCGGCCGCCATCTGTGTCTCGGGGCGCATCTGGTGCGCACCGAGATGGAGCTCGCCTACCGGACGCTGTTCGAACGGATCCCGACGCTGGAGCTGGCCCGACCCCTCGAGGAGTTGTCGTTCAGGAACAACGGCGTGCTGTTCGGCCTGGATTCGCTGCCGGTCCGCTGGTAGCCCTCTCTCCGTCCCTGCCCTCCCTCTGTCCGTGACCCTCCTCCGATGAACAAGGAGCCTGGAATTCCCATGGCCATACGTCTCGCCCGGCTCCCCGCCTCGTCCACGGTGGCCGAAGTCTCCGCGGCACTCGACCGCGACGGCGGTGTGATCGTGGAAGACCTGATCGACAAGACCACCCTCAAGGGGCTCTGGGACGACCTGGGTCCCGCCCTGGAGAAGACCGGGTACGGGGACAGCTCGTTCGCCGGACAGCGGACCAAGCGGCTGTGCTCGCTGTTCGCGCGCTCCCGGCACATGGAGAAGGTCGCGCTGAACCCGCTGTTCCTCGGCGCCGCCCGCGACCTCATCGAGCGGCCCGTACCCAGCTGGTTCGGTCCGCAGCGGACCGAGATCGCGCCGAACGTACAGGTCAGCATCACGCAGGTGATCCAGATCTGGCCCGGGGAGACACCGCAGCCCGCGCACCGCGACGACATCGCGCATATGCTGCCCTCCCCCGGGCCGACCAACCGCGTGCAGATCATGCTGGCGATGGACGAGTTCACCGACGAGAACGGCGCCACGATGGTGTACCCGGGCAGCCACGCCTGGGACGCGGAACGGGGCCCACGGCCGGAGGAGGCGGTGCAGGCGGAGATGGAGCCCGGCTCCTGCCTGATCTGGGTGGGCGGGCTGTTCCACGGCGGCGGGCCGAACCTCTCCGACGATCCGCGGACCGGTCTCACCATGGCCCTGGTGCGCGGCAACCTCCGCCAGGAGGAGAACCAGTTCCTGGCCGTGCCGAAGGACATCGTCCGGGAGTACCCGGAAGAGTTGCAGCGCCTGCTCGGCTGGGGCCTGTGCCCGCCGTTCATCGGCTGGTACGAGCACGCGGACCCCAACCCCCTGCTCCGCGCCGAGTCCTGAGCGCACCTCGCACCTGACCGGCCGCGTCGGGGACCCGGGTGCCGTCCCGAGGCCGAAGACCGGAAACCGAAGGCCACCGTGGGGATCCCTCCCGCACGGTGGCCTTCGGCGTCGGTCACCGGTCCGTGCCGGCGCCGCGCCTCATCCTTGCTCGTTCAGCCATTCGTGCACCCGCCGTGCGGTCGACTCCGCGTCGCCCTCCAGCAAGGTGAAGTGGTTTCCGGTCACTTCGAGCACCTCGTGGTCAAGCGGCCAGGAGGGCCGCGTGGCCTCGAGGAGCAGCTCAGGCACGAACTCGGCTGCCTGTACGAAGAGCGTCGGGGTGACGGTCGGCCCCGGCCGCCAGCCGCTGAACAGCCGCGCGTAGTGCGCCATGGCGGTGAGCTGGTCATCGTCCACCGGGATCTGGGGGAATCGCCGCATCAGCCGGTGAGTGGTGGCCGCCATGCCCAGTGCGAGGTTGTCGCCCGCGCCCGTGGGAGTGTCCAGCAGGACCAGCGCGCGCGGCGGTGTTCCAGCCGCCTCCAGTCGCGCGGTGAGGATGTGGGCGAGCCAGCCCCCCGAGGAGTAGGCGACGAGTGTGAGCGGTTTGTCTCCGAACGCGCGCAGCACCGCGTCCGCCTGCCGGGCGGCAGTGGCGTCGAGATCGTCCGGAAGCGCCTCGCCCGGTCCGCAGCCGGGTGTGGGCAGGACCCAGACGTCGCGGGTGCCGCGCAGGGCTTGGGCGAAGCGGGCGAACTGGTACGGGCTCGCCGGGGCCACCAGCGACGGGAGGCACAGCAGGGGCTCGGCCTCCGAGCCGTCCGACAGCCGCACCGGCTCGGCGCCCGTCGGCCCCTCGCCTCCGGTGTCACAGACCTGGAACCTGGGACGCGTTCCGGCCGCGAGGTCGAGCAGGTCCAGCCCGCGCTCGTGCTGCTCCTGGTCGAACGCGTGCCGAAAGAGGTGTGTGACGGTGCCGCCCCGCGCCATGCCGTCCGCTCGTTCCGCCCCGGCCGTGGCCATCGGCCCGGCCGACCCGGACAGCCCGGCCAGCAGATGGGTCGCGAGCGCGCGCGGCGTCGCGTGCTCGAACAGCGCCTCTGCGGTCAGGACCAGTCCGGTCGCCCGGCTGAGCCTGGTGCGCAGGTCGGTGATCGACAGGGAGGTGAAGCCCATTTCGAGGAACCTGCGGCCGGTTTCCACCTCCGTCACGTCGGTGTGGCCGAGAACGGACGCGATCTGCGAGGTGATCAGACCGAGCAGTGTCCGGTCCTGTTCCTCGGCCGTCATGCCCCGGAGCCGGACGGCCAGTTCGCGGTGGTCCTCGATGCGCTCCGCCCCCGGAAGGGCCGAACTCCGCTCATGGTCGCCCGCGCCCCACCGCGAGAGGAGCGGTGTCGTCCCCGGCTCGACCGCCCGGTCCGCCAGCCAGAAGCGGCGGCGCCGGAAGGCATACGTCGGCAGCTCGATCCGCTTGGCGCCGGTCCCGGCGAAGAGCGCGGCCCAGTCCACGTCCGTGCCGCGTACGAACATCTCGGCGGCGGCGGTCAGCAGGCTCTCGGTCTCGCCGCGGTCCCGGCGCAGGACCGAGACCGCGGTCTCCACATCGGACGGTACGAGGGAGGTGAGCACCGGATCGGGGCCGACCTCCAGCAGGCGGGTCGAGCCCAGCTCACCGGTCGCGGTCCGCACCGCGTCGTGGAAACGGACCGGACGGCGGATCTGTCGCACCCAGTAGTCTCCCGTCGCCCAGTCCCGCTCCCCCACCGGGCCCCCGGTGACGGTGCTGACCGCCGGAACCACCGGCTGCCGGTAGGCGACACTTTCGGCGATACGGGCGAAATCCGCCAGCATCGGCCGCATCAGCGGTGAGTGGAAGGCGTGGCTGACCCGCAGCCGGGACACCCGGCGGTCCTCCGCGCGCGCCACCGCCATCGCCCGCTCGACGGCGTCCTCATCCCCGGAGATCACCACCGCCGAGGGGCCGTTCACTGCCGCGATCGCGGCTCGCCCGCCCTCCGGCAGCGTCTTGGTGGCCTCGTCGAGGATGCGCACCACCTCGTCCTCACCGGCCTCGAGCGCGGCCATCGCACCACCCGTGGGCAGTGCTTGCATCAACCGGGCGCGCGCCGCGACCAGGCGGGAGGCGTCGGCGAGGTCGAACACGCCCGCGGTACGGGCCGCCACCAGCTCGCCGATGGAATGCCCGAGCACGACATCCGGGCTCATGCCACAGGAGCGCAGCAACTCCACGAGGGCGGTCTGCACCGCGAACAACGCCGTCTGGGCATACCCGGTCCGGTCCAGCAGCGCCGCCTCGTCCGAGCCGTCCGGGGCGAACAGCACCTGACGGACGGTGATGTCGAATCCGGCGGCGCCGTCGAGTTCCGCGTCCAGATGGGCGCACACCTCGTCCAGGGCACCAGCGAACGCCGGGAACCGGTCGTAGAGTTCCCGGCCCATGCCGATGCGCTGGCTGCCCTGCCCGGTGAACATCCACGCCGTGCGGCCCTCGGACACGACGCCCGACACCACGGAGGCTTCGCCGCCCGCCAGAGCGGTCACGCCCGTACGGAGCGCCGCGTCGTCGGCACCCAGCACCACCGCGCGATGGTCGAGCAGCGCGCGGGTCGTCGCCAGCGAGAAGCCCACGTCGACCGGGGATCGATCCTGCGGTCCCCGCTCGTCGAGAAGAGCCGCGAGGCGGCCGGCCTGTGCCCGCACCGCGTCCGGGGTACGTCCGGACAGCACCCACGGCACCACCGGCAACTCCGGCCCTGCCGACGGCCGCTCCTCCGCCACCGGCTCCGTCTCGGGGGCTTCCTCAACGATGACGTGGGCGTTGGTCCCGCTGATACCGAACGACGACACACCCGCCCGACGCGTACGCTCACCCCTCGGCCAGGCACGAGCATCCGTCAGGAGCCGCACCGCCCCCGAACCCCAGTCCACATGCGACGAGGGTGAGTCCACGTGCAACGTCGCCGGCAGCTGCTGCGCACACAGCGCCATCACCATCTTGATCAACCCGGCGGCACCGGCAGCGGCCTGAGTGTGACCGATGTTGGACTTCACCGAGCCCAGCCACAACGGACCCCCCTCACGATCCCGCCCATAGGTAG